>NZ_CP165727.1:7343357-7686714 GCF_041200175.1 Streptomyces sp. R33
AGCACGACGTTCGTCATATGTGCAATGTCCATGCAGGTGGGGTTTGTTGGCAAGTCAAGGTCAGGTCAACCCTTCAGGAGCACCAACAGCCGCTCCAGAAAGGGAATTTGAGAGGGAATCAGCTTGCTTTCGGCCACGGGTGGAGTGAACCAGGCCACCCGGTCCAGCTCGGGGAATTCCTGCCTCCGGCCCGAGTGCGGGGGCCACTCCATCGTGAACGTCCCGGGCACCATGAGCGCCGGATCGAGGTCGGCCCGTACGGCCCAGATCGTCACGAGCTTGCCGCCCGGGATCCGCACCTCGCCCAGCGGGAGGTACGGGCCCTCCGGCGGCGGCAGGCCGATCTCCTCGGTGAACTCCCGGCGGGCCGCGGCGAGCGGGGTCTCGTCCGCTTCGTACTCGCCCTTGGGGATGGCCCAGGACCCGTCGTCCTTGTGCTCCCAGAACGGGCCGCCCATATGGCCGAGGAGCACCTCGATGCCGTCACCGGGCGAGTCCGCGGCCGGGCGGAACAGGAGCAGTCCGGCACTGCGCTTCTGTGTCATACGTCCATCCATGCCCCGCGCGCGGGCTGCTCAGTGGTCGTGCGGGCCCTGCCGGTGCACCGGGCCGTGCGCGTCCGCGCAGTGCGGGTCGGCCGGGTCCTCGCCCGGGCGGCCGACGCTGAGCAGCGCTTCCTGTACGTGGTCCACCTGGAGCGTGGTGTGCGTGATCCCGTACTCCTTCTCCAGCAGGCGCTCCAGGTCGCGGCGTACGGCGTGGCAATCTCCGGCCGGTTCGACGAGCACGTGCGCCGACAGGGCCGCCTGCCCGGACGTGATCGTCCAGATGTGCAGGTCGTGCACCTCGGTGACGGGCGGGTGCCCGACGAGCCGGTCGCCCACCGCGTCCGGGTCCATGTGCGCCGGGGCGGCCTCCAGGAAGATCCGGCCGGACTCGCGGACCAGCCCGTAGCCCGCCTTGACCATCAGGACGACGACCACGAGCGTGGCGATCGCGTCGGCCTGGACGAAGCCCGTGGTGAGCACGATCAGACCGGCCACGGCGGTGCCGATGAAGGCGAACAGGTCGTTCAGGATGTGCTGGTAGGCGCCCTCGACGGCGAGCGAGGAGCGGTTCGCCCGGGAGATGCACCACGCGGCCGCCACGTTCACGACGATGCCCGCGAGCGCCGTCACGAGGACCAGCCCGCCCGCCACCTCCGGCGGGTCCATCAGCCGCCGCACCGCCTCGTACGCCAGCCAGATCGCGAGCAGGAGCAGCGTGAGCCCGTTGGCCTGGGCGGAGAGTATCTCCGCGCGCTTGAGGCCGTACGTGAATCCGCCGCGCGCCGGGCGGGCCGCGAGCCGCATCGCGATCAGCGCGAGGACGATCGAGACGGCGTCGGTGAGCATGTGGGCGGCGTCGGAGATCAGTGCCAGGGACTGGGCCACGATGCCGATGACCACCTCGACCGCCATGAACGCGCCGATCAGGCCGAGCGCGATGGCCAGCCAGCGCCGGTCGGCGTCCGCAGAGACCCCGTGGCCGTGGCCGCCGTGACCGTGACCGCCGTGACCGTGGCCCCCGTGGTCGTGCCCGGCGGCATGGCCGTGGTCGTCGTGCGCGTGGTCGTGGTCGTGCCCACTCATGGCGTCCCCCGTGTGTTCGGTTCCGACGCGTGAAGTGAAGCGCACCGTGACGCAATGGGCAAAGGCTGCAACGGGGACCGTTGTCATTACCCATAAGAGGCCGCTGACCTGCGGTTATGCTGGACCGGTCGGATCGTGGGAAAATCTGCTCATGGTCCAGCGCCCCGGTGTGCCGACCGCGCCCGAGCTCGTCCTGCAGACCGACACGGGCTCCACCGCGATGAGCCCGGGCCGGACGTACCACGTCGGCCGGGACCCCTTGTGCGAAATCTGCCTCGACGACGCCCGCGTCTCCTGGCGCCACGCGATCCTGCGCCCCGACGGCGACCACTGGACCGTCGAGGACGAGCACAGCACCAACGGAACCTGGGTCGACGGCCACCGCGTCCACGAGTGGAGCATCGGCGTCGGCAGCGAACTGCGCTTCGGCGACGCCTCCGACGGCCCGCTCGCCCGGTGCCTCGGCCCGGCCCCGAACGGCGGGCCCGCCGGCTCCGGGCCGTCCTCGGTGTCCACCCCGTCCCTGACCGGCACCTTCCGCCGCCCCACCACCGTGCGCCCGCTCCCCACCCGGACCGCCGTGCGCATCGGCCGCGCCCCCGACAACGACCTCGTCATCGACGACCTCGTCGTCTCCCGCCGGCACGCCGAACTGCACGCACTCGCCGACGGCACGTACGAGATCACCGACCTCGGCAGCCACAACGGCACCTTCCTCAACGGCACCCGCGTCGAACGCGCCCCCGTCGCCGAAGGCGACATCGTCGGCATCGGCCACACCGCCCTCTGCCTGGTCGGCGACCAGCTCCAGGAGTACCTCGACACCGGCGAGGTCTCCCTCGACGTCCAGGAGCTCGCCGTCTCCGTCGACCGCGGCCGCAAGACCCTGCTCGACCACGTCTCCTTCCCCGTCGGCGCCAAATGCCTGCTCGCCGTCGTCGGCCCCAGCGGCGCCGGCAAGTCCACCCTCCTCGGCGCCCTCACCGGACTGCGCCCCGCCGACCACGGCAGCGTCCTGTACGACGGACGGGACCTCTACCGCGACTACGCCGAACTGCGCAGCCGCATCGGCCTCGTCCCCCAGGACGACATCCTGCACGCACAGCTCACCGTCCGCCGCGCCCTCGCCTACGCCGCAGAACTGCGCTTCCCGCAGGACACCGCCCGGGCCGAACGCGAGGCCCGGGTCGACGAGGTGATCGGCGAACTCGGCCTCGGGCAGCGCGCCGACCAGCCCATCCACAGCCTCTCCGGCGGCCAGCGCAAACGCGTCTCCGTCGCCCTGGAACTGCTGACCAAGCCCTCCCTGCTCTTCCTGGACGAGCCCACCTCCGGCCTCGACCCCGGCATGGACCGCTCCGTGATGCACATGCTGCGCGGCCTCGCCGACGACGGCCGCACCGTCATCGTCGTCACCCACAGCGTGCTCAGCCTCGACGTGTGCGACCGGCTGCTGGTCCTCGCCCCGGGCGGGCGCATCGCCTGGTTCGGGCCGCCCGAGGAGGCCCTCGGCTTCTTCGGGTTCGCCGAATGGCCCGAGGCGTTCGAAGCCTTCGAGAACCAGCAGGGCCGGGACTGGGCGGGGGAGTACAGCACCTCCCCGCAGCACCGCACGTACGTACGGAACGCCGCGCGGCAGCCCCGGCTCGACGAGGACCGGTCCGCAGCGGCCGGCTTCGTCGCCCCGCCGCCCAAGGCGCAGAGCTGGGGCTCCCAGCTCTCCACACTGGTCCGCCGCTACGCCGCGGCGCTCAGCGCCGACCGCACCTTCCTCGCCATCATGATCGCCCTGCCGTTCGTCATGGGCGCCATGACCCGCGCCCTGGCCGGCAGCTCCCTCACCAAGGAGACGGCGATCAACGCCCTGCTCATCCTGTGCGTCGGCGGCGTGCTGACGGGCGCCGCCAACGGCGTACGGGAACTGGTCAAGGAACGCGTCATCTACCAGCGGGAACGGGCCGTCGGACTGTCCAGATCCGCGTACCTGATGTCCAAGGTGGTGGTGCTCGGCGCCATCACCGTGGCCCAGGCCGTGGTGATGACGCTCGTCGGCCTCTACGGGGTGAAGACCAACGCCCCGGGCGGCAAGGGGGTCTTCCTGCCGCCCCTCGTCGAAATCACCCTTGCCGTCGCCCTGCTGTCCTTCACCGCGATGATGCTCGGCCTGCTGGTCTCCGCCCTGGTCCGGAAGGAGGAGGTCACCATGCCGCTGCTGGTCCTCCTCGCCATCGTCCAGGTGGTCTTCTGCGGAGCCCTGTTGCAGCTGAACGGCGTGCCCGTGATCGAGCAGCTGGCCTGGCTGGTGCCGTCCCGGTGGGCGCTCGCCGCCATGGCCGGCACCATCGACCTCGGCGCGATCATCCCAGGGAAGCTCACCGGCGACCCGCTCTTCGCACACAGGGCCGGGGTGTGGCTGCTCGATCTCGGGATGCTCGTGGCCCTGTCCGTCCTGTTCGGAGTACTGGTCCTGCGGCTGCTGCGCCGCCACGAGCCCGCGATCATGCGAAAGTAGGCGTCGATGGCCAACCTGACCGGGCCCTTCGACTTCCAGCCCACGCACGTGGTCCCCCGCGAAGGGCTGCCCGCCTGGGAAGAGCCCGACGTCTCCCGGCCCACCGTGCCCCTGGACCCCTTCCTGCCCGTGCAACTGCTCTCCCGGCGCGGGGAATGGGGGGAGGTCCTGTGCGCCAACGGGTGGTCCGCCTGGGTGGACGGACGGCTCCTGGTCGCCGTGCCCGAGCCGCCCCCGACCGGCGGGCGGCCGGTCACGCACGCCGAGGAGGACCCGCTGCCGCTGCTCGCACGCGGCGCCGAGACCCTGCAGCGCTACCGGCGGGCCGCCGAGGAACTCGCCGCCGGGCGCACGGACACCGAGGGCTTCCGGCGGGCGACCCAGGGGCTGCGGATCGGGATCGTGGTCGACGACGAGGCCGTCTGGCTGTACGAAGAGGGCAGCGGGCGCTGGATGTACGGCGACGGGATCCGCCTCGCGACGTACGCGGTCGGCACGGGACCGGGAGAGCCGGCCGAGCCGCAGCCGCCGGCCGCGGAGACGGAACGCAGGGCGTCCCCCGGCGCAAGGGTGGACACGGCAACGTCAGGCGGGCGGGCGCCCGGTGCACCCGGGCGCGAACCCGGCCGGGAACCGGGGCGTGAAGCGGCCGAACCGACGCAGGTCGTGACCCCGCCGGACGGCGGGTGAGACGGCGGCCGAGTCGTACCGCGCGTCCGAGTCGTACGAGGACCGGCAAGCCGCATGAGTCCTACGAGGACCGGCGAGCCGCAGGGCCGGATCAGCGGGCGGTGGTCTGCGGCGGCTTCTCGACGAGACCGCGGCGGTGCACCGGACGGGCCAGCAGGGCGCCGAGGAACCCCGCGAGCGCACCCCAGAGCAGGGCGAGGCCCACGTTGCGCCACAGCACCGGCTGCAGCTCCGTCTTCGCGCCCAGCATGCCGACGTCGCCGATGCCCAGCAGCGAGAGGCCGAACCGGGCCTCGAGGGCGGTCAGCAGGCACACCGTCAGGGTGGCGAGGGCGAGGGCCACGCCGAGGCGGAGCGCGTGCTGCCAGGCGCGGACGTGCGCGGGGGAGCGTACGGCCGCCAGGAAGCCCGCGGCGAGCAGCAGCACGGCGGCCACGGCCACCAGCCACCAGGCCCGGGAGTCCTGCTCCGCGAGCGAGCCCACGTCGACCCGGGACAGCTTCGGCCCGCGCAGCACCTGGTCCAGCAGCTGGGGCATCGGCAGCCCGAACAGCCCCTCGACCCGGCCGTCCCAGGCCCCGCCGAGGCCCAGGGTGAAAGCGAGCCAGGCGAGGTTCGGCAGGCCGAGCAGGATCACGGCGAACGTCCGGTCCGCATGCCCCTGCGTGAACGCCACGACCACGCCGACACCGAGGCCGATGACGACGTACGCGAGGAGCAGCGCCACGGTGGCGAAGGCGGCGGGACGCACCGCCGCGTGGAAGCGGACCAGCCGGGCCGGCAGCGGGGCCCGGCGCGAGATCAGCAGCGCGATCAGCAACAGGCCCAGGATCCACAGCAGTCCGAAGAACAGGGTCGTGGGCACGGCGGCCCTGAAGCCGACCGTCGGGGAGGAGTCGAGGAGTTCGCCGAGGTCGGTGACCAGGGAGTCGCCGGTGGAGATGCCGAAGGTCTGGCGGGCGAGGAACGCGGTGCCGGTGAGGGCGAGCAGCCACAGCAGCACCAGCGGGACGGTACGGGAGGCGAGTTCGCCCGGACGGGTCACCGCCCGGTTGTGCAGGGGACGCAGGAACAGCGAGCCGGCCGTGAGCGCCCCGGCGAGGCTCACCGAGAGCGGGAGTACGGACAGGCTCGCATGGGCGTCGGCCAGGAAGCCGGCCGCGCCGGTCACCTCGACGGATCCGCCGGCCGCCAGTACGACGACCGCCGCGACCACCCGGGGGAACGCTCCGCCGGGCAGGTCGGTGGCCCCCGCGCAGGCCAGTCCCGCCGCGGCGACCGCGGCCATCACCGCGAAGCCCGCCACGACGGCGACGAGGGCGTCCCGCCATGCCCCCGCGGAGCCCCCGGGTACCGAACTCGGTGCTGACGGACTGCTCACGGTGCCACCGTAGGCACGCTCGGCTTGCGGCCACCACCCGAGCGGCGCAGACAATGGTCCGCAGGAGTGCAAGAAATCCTGACATCTCCCTGTTCGACTCGCGGAGCGTCCACAGGGGCCGGAACTCCTCCGCCCGGGAAGTAGGGCACGTGACCACGCAACCCTCCGGCCGGGAGCCGCAGGAGCCGACGCAGTCCATACATCCGTCGGCCGAGCGTCCCGCAGGTCCCCCCTCCGGCCCCCTCTCGGGCGGGCGGGAGGGGCCGCCGCCACCCCCGCCGCCGGCTCCGCCCGGAGGCACCCCACCGGGGCCGCCGTCGGGGCCGCCGTCGCGCGTCCCCTGGTGGCGCTCCCGGCCCCGGCTGGCCACCGCGCTCGTCGCGCTGGCCGCCGCCGTGGCCCTCGCCGTGGTCCTGACCCGGCCCGGCGGCGCCCCCTCCGCCGGCGGCGAGGTGTTCCTGCAGCCCGCCGCCGCGACCGGCCCGGACCCGTTCACGGAGTCCACCGCGGCGAAGGACGCCAGCCCTCCGCCGCAGACCGCCAAGCCGCCGGCCAGGCCGCAGAGCGCGGCGCCCACCGGCGCCATCGTCACGCGCAGCATCAGCGGCTCGGCGCCGGGCCTGTACGGCGGCACGAAGGCCACGGCGAGCTGCGACGTCGAGAAGCAGATCGGGGCGCTGACCGCCCAGCCCGCCAAGAACAGCGCCTTCGCCTCGGCGCTCGGCATCCCGCCGGCGACCGTACCCGGCTACCTGCGCTCGCTCACCCCCGTGCAGCTGGGCATGGACACCCGCGTCACCAACCACGGTTACCGCGACGGCAAGGCCACCAGCTACCAGGCGGTGCTGCAGGCCGGGACGGCGGTACTGGTCGACGCCCGCGGCGTGCCGCGGGTGCGGTGCGCGTGCGGCAACCCGCTCGGGTCCCCGGTGGCGCTGAAGGCCAACCCGAAGCGGTCCGGGCAGCCGTGGAGCTCGTACGAGCCCAAGAACGTCGTCGTCGTCGCGCCGTCGGTGACCGTCGTCCGGAAGTTCGTCATCTACGACCGCCACGACCGGCACTGGTTCGAGCGTGACCGCGGCGACCACCACGGCAAGCGCGACAAGCCCGTTCCGCCGCCCGTGGTCCCGAAGCCGCCGATCACGCCGGTGCAGCCGAGCCCGTCGGTCACGAAGGCCTCGCCGTCCCCGGCGGGGTCGCCGACGAAGTCCGGGCGCCCTCCCGAGTCCCCGTCCAAGCCCGAATCCACGGCGCCGTCCGAGCCCGCGTCCAGGGCGCCTCTCAGGCCCGAACCGCCGACGCCGCCCCTGACGCCGACGCCGCCCCCGACGCCGGAGTCCGAGGCGCCGCCCGCGTCCCTCACGCCGCCCGTCTCGAAGCCCGCGTCCGCGCCCGCGTCCTCGAAGCCGCCGGCGCCCCCGCCGAGCTCGTCGGAACCACCCTCTCCGGCCCCGCCGTCCCCGGTGGCGCCGGAGCTGAGGCAGAGGTCGAAGCCGCCCGGACCTGACCCGGACGAGACGCCCCGGGCAGGCACCCCGACCCCGCCTCCCACGACGGAGCGTCACGGAACCGACGGCGACGCCGGGAACTGACGCGGGCGGGCATACGTGCGGGAACGGTGAGACCCTGGCTGCATGGCCGAAAGGGGAGCGAGCCCCGACGTCGACTGGCCCGCGCAGCCGGACATGAGCCTCGCGCTCAATCGCATGGGCACCTTCGACTGGGACCTCGACAGTGGGCAGATGCATCTGGACCCCACCGCCCTCGAGGTCCTCGACCTGCGCCCGGAGGAGTTCAACGGCACCCCGGAGGGGCTGCGGACGCGGGTGTCGCCCGGCGAGGAGGTCCGGCTCGACGCCCGGGTGGCGCAGGCGCTCAAGGACGGCCGCAGCCACTACGGGGCGTACGTCCGCACCCGGCGCCGCGACGGCACCCCGGCCTGGTCCCACATCCAGGGCCACATCCTGCGCGACGCCAACGGTCGCCCGTACCGGATCATCGGGATCCTGCGCGACGCCGCCCACGACCCCGGCGAGCCCGGCGCCGGCGGGGAGCAGGCGGACGACCGGCGCCGGATGACCGGCGTCGTCGAGCGGACCAGCGCCATCCTGGCCCACGCCCGCACCGTCAACGACGTGACGGACGTCCTCAAGGACCCGGAGGCCCTCGGCCACCTCGGCGCGGTCAGCGTGATGCTCGGCATCGTGGACGGCGGCCGCATCCACCTCGTCGCGGAGGGGCAGCTCGGCTCGTACGTCCCGGAGATCGAGTACACGCGCATCGACGCGCAGTTCCCGATGAGCGAGGCCGTACGGAACCTGCAGCCGGTGTTCCTCGGCTCCCGCGAGGAGTTCCAGCAGCGCTACCCGCACCTCTGGCCGTACATCGAGCCGCTGGCCGTGCGCAGCGGCGTCTACCTGCCGCTGATCGCCCAGGGCCGGGCCATCGGCGCGCTCGGGTTGCTGTACCAGCGGGACGGGGACTTCACGGCCGAGGAGCGGAACCTGCTCGTCGCGCTCGGCAGCGGTATCGCGCAGAGCCTCCAGCGCGCCATCCTGTTCGAGCAGGAGCACGACCTCGCGGAGGGCCTGCAACGGGCCATGCTGCCGCGCCGGATCCCGGAGGTGCCGGGCGCGCGGATCGCCGTACGGTACCGGGCCGCCAGGATGGGGCGGGACATCGGCGGCGACTGGTACGACGTGATCCCGCTCGGCGAGGGCCGGGTCGGGGTGATGATCGGCGACGTGGAGGGGCACGACACGGACGCGGCGGCCGTCATGGGCCAGCTGCGGATCGTCCTGCGGGCCTACGTCGCCGAAGGGCACACGCCCGGCACCGCCATGGCCCGGGCCTCGAGCTTCCTGCGGGAGCTCGAGACGGAACGGTTCGCCACCTGTACGTACGCCGAGGTGGACCTGAACACCGGCATGCTCCAGATGGTCCGCGCCGGCCACCTCGACCCGGTCGTGCGGCGCGGCGACGGCACCTGCCACCGGGTCCAGGTGGCCGGCGGACTCCCGCTCGGGCTGCCGCCGCGCGAGCAGTCCGCAACCGGCCCCGGCTACCCCGTCACCAGCCTCGAACTGCACCCGGGCGACACCCTGGTGCTGTGCACGGACGGCCTGCTCGAACGGCCGGACGGCGACTCCGAGGCCGGCATCCGGGAGCTCATGGAAGCGGTCCACAGCGGCCCGGTCGACGTCGAGGAGCTCGCCGACGTCCTGTGCGACCTCGTCGGCGACGCCGGCGTCGGGGACGACATGGCCCTGCTCCTGCTGCGCCGCCGTGGTACCCCCGCCCCGCGCGGCGGCGGCCCGCTGCGCCTGCGGCTCACCCCGGGCGACCCCGAGGGCCCGGCGATGGCCCGCCACCTGATCCGGGCGGCGGTGGCCGCGTGGGGCGCCGCGGAGCGGGCCGACGAGATCGAACTGGCGGCGGACGAGCTGATGACGAACGCCCTCGTGCACACCGACGGCGGCGCCCACGTCAACGTACGGCTGACCGCGGAGGGCCGGATCCGGATCGAGGTCGAGGACTCCAGCAGCGCCCTGCCGCACCGGCGCGAGGCGGGCGACTGGGCGGTGTCGGGGCGCGGCCTGCTGCTGGTGGACCAGCTCGCGGAGGTATGGGGCGTGGAGCCCCGGGGCGGCGGGAAGTGCGTGTGGTGCGAGTTCACCGTCCCCGGGCACGACACCCCCTAGACAGCCGGCGGGCCCGGCTCAGACGGCCGCGTAGGGGCCCTGCTCCGCCTTGGTGGTCTGCAGGGCCGTCAGCCTGCGGACGAAGACGATGGCGAGGACGGCGGCGCCGACCGTGAACAGGTCGGTGACGATCCCCATGGCGGACGCCGCGCGCAGCGCCTCCGGGGTCTCGGCCCGCTCGTACATCCGGCTGAAGGCGCGGTCGAACACCAGCGAGCCCACCCACAGGCCCCACCAGGCGTTCAGGGGCGCGGTGGACACCGGGCGGTGGGAGCCGTCGGGTGCGAACTGGGTGCTGGCGACCCAGATCTGCTTCGCGATCCGGAACGGCAGGAAGAGGTTGCCGACCGGGATGAACCAGCTGCCGATGGCCCAGCCGCGGGTCTGCGAGAAGCCGTCGGGCCGGAAGATCTCGCCGTTCACGCGCACGCGGTGGAACCAGATGACGAAGACGACCGCCGTCGCCAGCAGCATCACGAACTGGAGGACGCCGACGACGCCGGCCAGGACGTCCCCGCGCTCGAGCGTGCTGTCACCGACGCTCGACGGGTCCGCGATCAGGCGGTGCATGAGCGAGAAGACGTACCCGCTGATGCCCGCCGAGAACAGGTTGACGGCGGCTGCGACCGACAGCAGCGCGGTGAGCGCGACCGCCAGGCCGCGGGGGGAGCGGAGCACGTCGGTGTTGGTGTGCGGCGCCGGGTACGGCATGCCCGGGTACGGGGCGGCGGGGTACGGACCGGCGGGGTACCCGGGCTGGGGCTGCGCGGGGTAGGGCTGCGGGCCGGGGTGGGGCGGGGCGGGGTAGGCCTGAGCCGGGTACGGCTGCGGCGGCGCCGGCTGCGGGTACGGCTGCGCGGCGGGCGGTTGCGGTTGCGGCTGCGGCTGCGGCTCGGGCGAGGGAGCCGGCGACGGGGCTGCGGCCGGTGCCGGTGCCGGTGCCGCGGCCGGGGCCGGGGGCTGCGACGGGGGCGGAGCCGGCGGGCCCGGCGGCTCGTTGAAGGACATGCGGTGTGTACCCCCCACGGGAACATGTGACGAAGAAGCGGGCGCCCGCTGACCTGCGGCGGGGCACGTCCGAACCATGCCAGCCCGGAATCCGGCCGCCAAATCCTTATCCGGGCCCGGACAAGGAGCCCGTGCCCCGTGTGGCCGGGCGAATGGCTGAAACCGCGGGGCACGAACGGTCGTGCCCGTCCGGGGCGGGCCGAGTGGCCGATCCTGCCTGGGTGCTGAGCCTCCGTCCGCTGCTGCCCGTCCTGCTCACCGTGGCCCTGGCCGGCCCCGCCGGGGCGTCCGCCGCCGCGCAGGCCGACGGCATCGAGACCGCCCGTACCGGCCGGCAGGTCGCCCCCGGGATCCGACTGGAGTCGTACGACCGGCTGGAGGCCGACCGCTGGCTGCGGATCGACGAGCTCCTCGTCGACCTCGGTGGCCGCAGCGGCGTCCGCGCCGATTACCTGGGCGGCCACGGACCGGCCACCGTCGCCGAGGCTGCCGCGCACCACCCCGCAGGGCCCGGGCGGCGCGTGGTCGCCGCCGTGAACGGCGACTTCTTCGACATCCGCGGTACGGGCGCCCCGCTCGGCCCCGGCCTGGCGGGCGGCCGGCTGCTGCACTCCGCGACCCCCGGCCCCGGCGCGGCCCCGGCCGTCGGGTTCGGCGGCGACGGCATCGGGCGGGTCCTGCGCCTCGCACTCGACGGGAGCGTCACCCTGCCCGGCGGGGTGGTGCGGCCGCTCGCCGGGTACAACGCGGCCCGGCCCCCCGCCGCGGGCCTCGCCGCGTACACCGCCGACTGGCCGGGGGTGGAACTGCCCGCCGTGGGCACCGCCGTGACGGTCCGGGACGGCCGGGTCACGGCAGCCGCCCCGCCGGTACGCGGACCCACTCGCCGGGAACGCCCCGCACCCGGCACCACCGTGCTGGCCGCCGCCGGCGGTGCGGCCGCTGCCGAACTGGCCGCCCTGCGACCCGGGGACGCCGTGGGCGTCGCCGCCCGGGCCGTCCCTGACGCCGGACCGCTCCCGGTGGCGGCCGTCGGCGGGCGCGAGGCCCTCGTCGTGGCCGGCGTCGCCCAGAACCACGACGGCGAACCGAACAACACCGCCGCCCCGCGCACGGCCGTCGGTTTCTCGCGCGACGGGCGGCAGCTGCGGATCCTCACCGTGGACGGCCGCCAGCGGGACAGCGGCGGCCTCACCCTGACCGCGCTGGGCCGCCTGATGCACCGGCTCGGCGCGTACGAGGCCCTGAACCTCGACGGCGGCGGCTCCTCGACCCTGCTCGCGGGGCTGAGCGGGGCGTCGGCCCTCGCGCTGGAGAACTCCCCGTCGGACGGGCGGCTGCGGCCCGTGCCCAACGGGCTCGTCCTGACGGCCCCGGCGGGCTCCGGCCGGACCGCCGGCTACCGCGTCGAACCCGTCGGCGGCACCACGGAGGACCTCACCCGGGTCTTCCCCCGGCTCACCCGGACCCTCGAGGCCACCGGGTACGACGCACTGCTGGGCCCGGCGCCGGGCGCGCCGGTGTGGTCCGCCGACGGGGCCGGCACGGTCGACTCCGCCGGGGTGTTCCACGCCGTGCGCCCCGGCCGTGCGACGGCGCACGCCCGGCGCACGACGGCGCACGGCGAGCTCCCGCTCGAGGTCCTCGGCCCGCTGACCCGGATCCGCCCCACGCAGGCCCGGATCGGGCTCGCGGAGCAGGGGGAGACCGCGGGATTCCGGCTGACCGGCTACGACGCGCAAGGCAGGGCCGCCGTCGTGGAACCCCGGGACGTGACCTTGGAGTTCGACCGCTCGCGATGGCGCGTCACCGATGACGGCCACGGCGGCTTCACGGTCACCGCCCTGACCCCCCAAGCCACGGGCCATCTCCGCGTCACGGTCCGGGCGGGCGGGGCTGCCGGGGCGTCTGCAGCGCCCGGAAGCCGCGGAGCGACCAGGGCATCGGGCGCCCTCGGGGCTCCCGGCACTTCCGGATCTCCCGGGGGCTCTGATGGCGCCTCCGGTCCCCGTGGTGCCGCAGGCACACCCGGCGGCGCGGGCATGCCCCGGACCGCGGGCCCGCGTGCCGCCGCGGGCAGGCCCGGCGTCGCGGGCAGGCTCGGCGTCGCGGGCAGGCCCGGTGCCTCCTTCGCGCCCGGTGACGCGGGCAGGCCCTGGACCGCCGGCACGTTCGGTGGCGCGGGGACGCCCTGGACCGCAGGCACGCTCGGCGGCGCAGGTGCGGCCGGGATGACAGGCGTGCCCGGGATCGCGGGCACGCCCCCTGCCGCCGGCACGCTCGGGCTTGCGGGAGCGTCCGATACCGGCGGCTCCGGTCTCACCGCCGAACTCGCCCTCGGCGTCGGGCTGGTGACCCTCCCGCTCACCGATCTGGCCGATGTAGCCGACTGGACCGGACCGGGGGCTTCCGCGACCGAGGGGCACTCCGGTGCGGGGCTCGCCCTGGATCTGCCCGGGGCGGCGGCTCAGCGGAGCGCGGCCCCGCCGCGGCCCCTTGCCGTCCCGGAGCTGGCCCGGTCGCTCACGCTCTGGGTCGGCGGCGACGGCTCCGGGGCCCGGCCCGCGGTGGAGCTGGCCGATGCCGACGGGGCCGCCGTCACGGTGCGCGGGCCCGCCGTGGACTGGACCGGCTGGCGGGAGCTCACCCTGCCGCTCCCGGCCACCGCCGAGCCGCCGCTCAGCGTGACCCGGCTTTCGGCGGCCGGGGGGACGGGCCCCGGACGGCTGGCCCTCGACACGCTCGGCGCCCGGACCCCGCCCACGGGGCCCGCCGCGGCGCCCGTGGTCCGGGATCCGATCGTGGCCACCGAGGCCGCGGTGCGGGCGCTGCCCTGGCGGTTCGCCGTCGGGGGCGAGGACGCCGCTGCCGACTTCGTGCTCACCGACGCCGCCCGCCCGCAGTTCGTGCACCGCGGCGTACGGTTTCTGCCGCTCGACACCACCAAGCCCACCTTGGGGGGAGGCGGTCTGTCCCGGATGCGGGCCCTGCGCAAGGCTCTGGCGGCCGCCGCCCGGGAACCGGCCACGGGCGCGGTGGCCGTCGTACAGGCGTATGCGCCGGACACCGTGGACCGCAAGGAAACGGCCCTGACGGCCCACCTGCTCGCCGAGTTCCGCCGTACCACCGGCAAACGCGCCGCCGTGCTCACCCTCGGCGCCCCGGCCTTCGCGGCGGGCCGCTCCGAGGGCGTGCTGTCCGTGGCTGCCGCGCGCACCGGACGGACCGTGGTGGGCCTGGACGCCTTCGCCCCGGGGGACTGGCTCGCCGTCCGGGAAGGCACCCCCTAGAGTTCCACCAGCGTGACCTCGGTCGCCTTCACGCTCGTCCAGACCTCCGAGCCGTCGACCAGGCCCAGTTCGGCCGCGGCCTCCGGGGTGATCTCCGCGACCAGGTCGGGGGCCTGCGCCGAGCCGACCAGCACGCGCAGCCGGCTGCCGACCGCGGTGATCTCCCGTACGGAGCCCGGCCAGACGTTGCGGGGACTGCCCGCCGGACGGTCGCGGTGCACGGACACCGCCTCGGGGCCGATGATCGCCAGTGCCGGGGACCCCTCCGGCAGCGCCTCCGCCACCACCAGCCGGCCCCCGGCGGCGAGTACGAGCCCGTCCGCCGACGCCGTGCCGGGCCATGCGTTGCGGCCGAGCATCCGGGCGACCCACGGGGAGCGCGGGTGGCGGGTGACCTCGGCGGGCGGGGCGTCCTGGAGGGTGCGCCCGTCGGCGAGTACGAGGACCCGGTCGGCCAGGGACACCGCCTCGACGGGGTCGTGCGTGACGATGAGGCAGACCCCGCCGAAGCCGGCCAGGTGCGTGCGCAGGGTGTGCCGGACGCGGGCCCGGGTGGTCTGGTCGAGGGCCGCGAGCGGCTCGTCCAGCAGGAGGAGCCGGGGGCGGGCGGCCAGCGCCCGGGCGAGCGCCACCCGTTGGGCCTGGCCACCGGACAGCTGGGCGGGCTTGCGGGCGGCGAGGTGGCCGACGCCGAGCCGGTCCAGCCACTGCTGCGCCTCGCGGCGGGCAGCGGCGCGCGGGACCCGGCGGGCGCGCAGCCCGTAGGCGGTGTTGGCCAGTGCGCTCAGGTGCGGGAACAGCGCGCCGTCCTGCGGGACCCAGGCCACCTGGCGCTCGTGCGGGGCGAGAGCGGTGACGTCGGTGTCGCCGAGCCGGAGTTCGGCGTGGGCGCGCGGGGTGAGGCCGAGGAGGGCGCGCAGCAGGGTGGTCTTGCCTGCGCCGTTCTCGCCGACGACGGCGATGGTGGTACCGGGGTCGGCGTCGAGGGTGAGCTCGTTGAAGCCGGTGACCACGGCGTGCAGGGGCCAGCGGCCGTCGTCTTGTGGGGCGCCGGCCAGGTCGGAGGCCGGGTCGCCGGCGGCAGCCTTCGCGAAGGGCAGGGTGGCCGGTGGCGGGGCCGTCGGCGTCCGCTCGGCTTCGAGGGCCGCGGCCGCCGTCTCGTCCGGCGGCTGCGGAGCTTCGGCGGGCGTCCGGGCGACCGGTGTGCCGGTCCAGCGGCCGCGCAGGGCGATCAGCACGGCCATGGCGATCGCGAGCAGCAGCAGGGACACCGAGGTAGCGGCCTCCGGCTGGTCCTGGAGCAGCAGGTAGACCTGGAGCGGCAGCGTCTGGGTGGTGCCGGGCAGGTTGCCGGCGAAGGTGATCGTCGCGCCGAACTCGCCGAGCGCACGGGCCCAGGTGAGCGCGGCGCCCGCGATCAGGCCGGGCGCCACCATCGGCAGCGTCACGGTGAAGAACACCCGCGCCGGCGCGGCACCGAGGGACGCGGCGGTCTCCTCGTAGCTCTGCTTGAGCCCGCCGAGCGCACCCTCCAGGCTGATCACGAGGAACGGCATGGCGACGAAGGTGGCCGCGACGACGGCGCCTGACGTGTGGAAGGGCAGCGTGACGCCGAACGTGCCCTCGAGCCAGGGCCCGAGGAGCCCGCGCCGCCCGAAGCCCAGCAGCAGCGCCACACCGCCGACGGTGGGCGGCAGCACCATCGGGAGCAGCACCAGCGAGCGGACGAAGGCCTTGCCCTTGAACGGGACGCGGGCCAGCAGCCACGCGAGCGGCACGCCGAGGAGCAGCGAGAGGCCCAGCGCCCACAGGGACACGAACAGCGAGAGGCGCAGGGCCTCGACCACACCGGGGCTGGTGAGGTGGGCGCCGAGTTCGCCCCACTCGGTGCGGGTGAGGATGCCGACGAGGGGCAGCAGCAGGAAGGCGACGGCGAGCAGCGCGGGGAGCGCCAGGGTCACGGGGGGCCGGGTGCGGGTGCGGTGTCTGCTCATGTGGATTCCTGGCTGAAGCGTACGGGGGGACGGGTACGGGGGCCCGGCGGGCGACACGCCGAAAGGGACCGCCCGTCCCCCCGGACCAGGCAGTCCCCTTCGATCATTGCGGCTGCGGCTGCGGCTGCTCTGCTGCTGCGGTGCCGGTTACGCCTTCTGGAAGCCCGCGTCCTGGAGGATCTTCTGCGCCTCGGGAGTGCTCAGCCAGGCCACGAACGCGGCGGCGGCCCCGGCGTTCTTGGACGCCTTGAGGGAGGCGGCCGGGTAGGAGGCCACGGCGTTCTCGGCGTCCGGGATGTCCACGACGGAGACCTTGTCACCGGCCTTGATCGTGTCGGTCTTGTAGACGAGGCCGGCGTCGGCCTCACCGAGCTCGACCTTGCTCAGGACGGCGCGGACGTTGGGCTCCTGGGAGACCGGCTTCACCTCGATCTTCTGGGCGTCGAGGATCTGCTTGCTGTAGCGGCCGACCGGCACCTCGGGCGCGGCGAGCACGACCTTGATCTTGCTGTCGGCCAGGTCCTTCAGCTCGTCGACCTTGAACGGGTTGCCCTTGCCGGCCGCGATGACCAGGCGGTTCTTGGCGATGATCGACGGGTCGCCGGTCTCGGCCTTCAGGCCGTCCATCGTCTTGGTGTCGGCGGTGACCAGCGCATCGGCCGGGGCTCCCTGCTTCACCTGGGCGGCGAGCTCCTGTGAGCCGGCGAAGGAGAAGGTGATCTTCGTGCCCGGGTGCGCCTTCTCGTACGCTGCGCCCGCGGTCTTGAACACGTCGGTGAGGGAGGAGGCGGCGAGGACGGTGAGGCTCGCGGCCTTGGGCTCCGCGGAGGCCGCGGCCGGTGCGGAAGCCGAAGCCCCGGCGCCGGCCTTGTCGTCGCTGCTGCCGCAGGCGGACAGCGCGGGCACGAGGAGGGCGCCGGTCAGCGCTGCGGCGACGGCGCTGCGGCGGTTCAGGATCGGGGACATGAGCTGGTGCTCCTCGGTCGGGTCGGCGGCCGGCCGGGTGCCGGGACCGCGCGGTGGTGACCCGCGCCGGTGACGGGCGGAGCGGGTGGGGACGCGTGCTGGTGCTGGACGGTCAGGTGCGGTCGATGTGCACACTGGTGGACTTCACGCGGGCGGTGGCCCGCATGCCGACCTCCAGTCCGAGCTCCTCGACGGCCTCACGGGTGAGCAGGGAGACCAGGCGGTGGGGACCTGCCTGGATCTCGACCTGGGCGGCCACGTCTCCGAGCTTCACGGCGGTGACGATGCCGGGGAAGGCGTTGCGGGCCGAGGTGTACGGCTCGTCGTCCTCGGTGTGGGCGCCCTGTCCGACCTCCACGGAGAAGGCGGCCAGGTCGCGGCCGTCGATCAGTCGCCGGCCGGCCTCGTCGCGGTGGGTCGCGACCCGGCCGGCGTCGGCCCAGCGGCGGGCGGTGTCCGGGCTGACGCCCAGCAGGCGCGCCGCCTGTCCGATGGTGTAGGACTGCATGTGCGACAAGGTAGGGGCACCTGTCCCGCATTTGCAATTCCCTTGGGATGATGTACATGGCAGATGCCATGGCTCTTGGTGCATCTGCCAAAATCCCTTCCGTTTCGGGCGGGCCCGCTCGCTAGAGTTCTGGCATGGCTGATGAAGCAACGGGAACGGGAACGGGCGCGGGCGCGGGAACGGCGCGCGTGGACGCCTGGATCTGGTCGGTCCGCCTGACGAAGACCCGCTCGGTCGCGGCGACCGCCTGCAGGGCGGGGCATGTGAAGGTCAACGGTGAGCGCGCGAAGCCGGCGCAGGCGGTGCGGGCGGGGGACGAGGTACGGCTGTTCCACGCGGGACGCGAGCGCATCGTCGTCGTCAAGCGGCCGGTGACGAAGCGGGTCGGTCCGCCGGTGGCCGCGGAATGTTTCATCGACAACAGCCCGCCGGCGCCGACGCGCATCGAGGCCGAGGTGGTCGGCGTGCGCGACCGCGGCACGGGCCGCCCGACGAAGCGCGACCGCCGCGAAATCGAATCCCTCCGCGGCCGCTGACCGGTCCGCCCGCCGGTCAGGCCTTGCGGTAGCTGTACGCCTCCTCTGCGGCCGCGGCCACCGCGTCCAGGGGGGCGCCCGCCGAGGCGGCGACCACCGCCGCCACCGCGCCCTCCAGGAACGGGGCGTCCAGCAGCCTGGCCCCCGGCGGCAGTTCGTCCTCCACCAGCAGCGCCTTCACCGTCAGCACCGAGCTGCCCAGGTCCGCCAGCAGCGCGACCCCCGCGCCCCGGTCCACCTCGTGCGCGGCCGCCACGACGCGCTCCGCGCTCGTGCCCAGGCCGCCGTCCGCGGTGCCGCCCGCCGCCGCCACCGGGACGACCGGTCCGCCGGCCGCGAGGCCCCGCGCCAGGTCCGCCACGGACTCCGCGACCACCGCACTGTGCGACACCAGCACGATCCCGACCACCGCCGTCGCGCTCATGCGGTGTCCGCCTTGTCTGCCTTGTCCGTCGTGTCGGCCGTGTCCGCGAGTGCCGTCAGCAGCAGGGCCGCCGAAGTCGCCCCCGGGTCCTGGTGCCCGATGCTCCGCTCGCCCAGGTAACTGGCCCGCCCCTTGCGGGCCAGCATGGGCACCGTCGCCCGCGCACCGGCCTCCGCCGCGTCCGCCGCCGCCCGGTACGAGGTGCTCAGCGCCGCCACCCCTGCCACCAGCGCGTCCAGCATCGTCTTGTCGCCCGGAGCCGCCCCGCCCAGCTGCGCCACCGCGCCCACCCCCTCGTACAGGGCCTTGCGCACCTCCTCGTCGGAGACCTCGGCAGCCTCCCCGAGGCCCTTGCCCGTGCGCCGCAGCAGCGTCCCGTACAGCGGGCCCGACGCGCCGCCGACCGTCGAGATCAGCGTCCGCCCCGCCAGTTGCAGCACCGCCCCCGGCGTCACCGCGGGGTCCGCCTCCAGGGCCGCCCGTACCGCAGTGAAGCCGCGCAGCAGATTGCTCCCGTGGTCGGCGTCCCCGATGGGGGAGTCGAGCTCGGTCAGCCGGTCCGCCTCGCGCTCCACCACGGCCCAGGCGGCCGTCATCCAGCGCCGGAAGAAGTCCGCGTCACGCACTGTCGTCTCCTTGCCTCGTCCGCACCTCGTCCGCCCACCTTCTCAGCAGCCCCACCGCAGCGCCGCCGTCCGGACCGGCGCGTCCCAGAGCCGCAGCAGCTCTTCGTCCACGCGGCACAGCGTCACCGAACACCCCGCCATGTCCAGGGAGGTGACGTAGTTTCCGACCAGAGTCCGCGCCACCGGTACCCCGCGCTCCGTCAGCACCCGGGTCACCTCCCCGTGGAACCCGTACAGCTCCAGCAGCGGCGTCGCCCCCATGCCGTTGACCAGCGCCAGCACCGGCCCGTCCGCCGGGCCCACCTCCGCCAGGTCCTCCAGTACGGCCCCCACCGCGATCTCCGCGATCTCCCGCGCCGGCATCATGGCCCGCCGCTCGCGGCCCGGCTCGCCGTGGATGCCGATCCCCAACTCCAGCTCCCCGTCCGGCAGCTCGAACGTCGGGCTGCCCTTCGCAGGGGTCGTGCACGCGCTGAGCGCCACCCCGAAACTGCGGGAGGACGCGTTCACCTGCCGGGCGAGCGCCGCTACCCGCTCCAGCGGGGCGCCCGCCTCGGCCGCCGCACCGGCGATCTTCTCGACGAACAGGGTCGCCCCGGTGCCGCGCCGCCCCGCCGTGTACAGGCTGTCGGTCACGGCGACGTCGTCGTTCACGAGGACCCGCTCCACCCGCAGGCCGTCCTCCTCGGCGAGTTCCGCGGCCATCTCGAAGTTCAGCACGTCACCGGTGTAGTTCTTGACGACGAACAGCACCCCCTGCCCGGAGTCCACGGCCGCGGCCGCCCGCAGCATCTGGTCGGGCACCGGTGAGGTGAACACCTCCCCGGGACACGCGGCCGACAGCATCCCGTACCCCACGAACCCGGCATGCAGCGGCTCGTGCCCCGACCCGCCCCCGGACACCACCCCGACCCTGCCCCCGTCCCGTGCGTCCCGCCGTACGACGACCCGCCGCTCCACGTCGACGTCCAGTTCGGGATGCGCGGCCGCCATCCCCCGCAGCGCATCGGCGACGACGGTCTCGGGGCTGTTGATCAGCATCCGCATGTGTGTCTCCTGATCGGGTCGAGCGGCGGACCTGCGGGCAGCGGGCCCGGTGGCGACGGTAGAGCAGCCCGCCGCCCGGGGCCAGGCCGCCGCGTCCGGCGGGGTGGGACCGCAGTCTCAGCGCCGGAGGGCGTCGAGCGCCTCGTTCAGCGTGGTCGCGGCCATGATGAGCGACAGGTGGGTGAAGGCCTGCGGAAAGTTGCCCAGTTGCTCGCCACTGGGGCCGATCTCCTCGGCGAACAGACCGACGTGGTTGGCGTACGTGTGCATCTTCTCGAAGGTGTAGCGGGCCTGCGGCAGCCGTCCGGCACGGGTGAGGGCGTCGACGTAGAGGAACGTGCAGAGGCTGAACGTTCCCTCCGAGCCGCGGAGTCCGTCGGGAGAGGCCGCGGGGTCGTACCGGTAGACGAGGCTGTCGGACACCAGGACACGGTCCATGGCATCGAGGGTGGACAACCAGCTCGCGCTCCTCGGCGCGAGGAATCCGACCCGGGGTATCAGCAGCAGCGAAGCGTCCAGGACGTGGCTGCCGTAGTGCTGGACCAAGGACTGCTCCTTGTCGCTCCAGCCGCGTTCCATGACCTGGTCGAGGATGTCGTCGCGGGCCTTCGTCCACAGGACGGTGTCGGCCGGCCGGCTGAACTCGGCGGCGAGCTTCAGGCCGCGGTCGAACGCCGCCCAGCACATCACGCGGCTGTAGGTGAAGTCCTTCCGGCCGCCGCGGGTCTCCCAGATGCCCTCGTCGGGCCGGTCCCAGGAGTCGGCGAGCCAGTCCAGGCTCCGGGCGAGGGCCTTCCAGCCGTGGTAGTCGGCCTGTACGGCGACCGCGTGGCCCTCGGACAGGGCGTACAGGGCCTCGCCGTAGATGTCGAGCTGCAGCTGGTCCATGGCCGCGTTTCCGGCCCGCACGGGGTACGAACCCCGGTAGCCCTCGAAGTGCTCGAGGACCTCCTCGGTCAGGTGCGGGTCACCGTCGACCCGGTACATGATCTGCAGGGGCTCCCCGTCCGGACCCTCGTGGGCCCGCAGACGGTCGCCGAGCCAGTGGGTGAAGCGGGCCGCCTCCTCCGCGAAGCCGAGGTCGAGCAGGGCCCGTACGGACAGGGATCCGTCCCGCACCCAGGTGTAGCGGTAGTCCCAGTTGCGCTCGCCGCCGACCTGCTCGGGAAGACCCATGGTGGCGGCGGCGACCGGCGCGCCGGAGGGGGCGTAGGTGAGCAGCTTGAGCGTGATGGCCGAGCGGTACACCATCTCCGCCCAGCGGCCGTGGTAGTGCGATGTGCGCACCCACTTCTGCCAGTAGTCGACCTGTTCCCACAGCTCATCGGTGATCCTGTCACGCTCCGGCGGTGGCGGCGGCGCCGTGCTGCCCTCCCTGTCGGTGGTGAACATCGCTGCCTCCGCCTGGCCCGTGGTGAGCGTGATCGAGGCGCGGACGTCCTGGCCGTCCCGTTCGAGCGGGAAGGTGGCCTGCAGGAACGCGGTCGCCCCGGGTGCGCGGAAGGTCGCCCGGCGCTCCGTCAGGTCGAGTCGGTGGGGTGAGCGCGCGTAGTCGAAGCGGGGGCGGCATTCGAGGGAGAAACGCACCGTGCCGCGCACCGCGCGGATCACACGTACCAGGGTGTGCCGGTCGGACGCCGTCAGGCCCCGGTGGACCGGCATGTAGTCGACGGTCTCGCCGACCCCGTCGGGGGACATGAACCGGGTCACCACGACCGCGGTGTCCGGGTAGTAGAGCTGTTTCCACGTGCCCTCTTCCTGTTCCGGTGCGAGCAGGAAGTGCCCGCCCCCGTCGTGGTCGAGCAGCGCCGCGAAGATGCTGGGGGAGTCGAATCGCGGAGCCGCGAACCAGTCGATGACTCCCCTGGATGACACCAGAGCCGCGGTCTGCAGGTCCCCCACGAGTCCGTGGTCGGCGATGGGCGGGTAGCGGTCCATGGTTCTCCCTCCTCGGGACGGCTCAGCGGTGATCCGCCCGGGTGCCGGTCATTGCAGTCGCTCCGCGAGGTGGTCCCCGACGCGCAGGGCGTTGGCGATGGCCGTCAGCGAGGGATTGACCGCGCCGATGCTCGGGAAGAAGCTCGTGTCGACCACGTAGAGGTTGTCGAGGTCGTGGGCCTTGCAGTTGACGTCGAGGGCGGAGCTCTGCGGGTCGCGGCCGAAGCGGACGGTGCCGGCCTGATGAGCCGTTGCGCCTATGGGCATGCCCTTGTGCAGGTAGATGCTGTGCGACAGCAGATGGTGCTCGTGCATGCCCAGGTGGCCGAGCATGCCCTGCAGTTTGTGCCGCAGCCGCTTCAGACCTGCGATGTTGTTCTTCTCGTCGAGGGCGAGGTGGATCCCGCCGTCCCCGTCGAGGGTGACGCGGTTGTCCGGGTCCGGCAGGTCCTCACCGCACAGCCAGAAGTCGACCGCGTGATGGGCGAGCACCTCGAAGGGCATGTCCGGGGTGACGGCACCGGCCCAGCGGGGCGCCTCGCCGTGGATCTGCTCGGCGTCGGACTTGCCGAGCATCTGGATTCCGCCGAGAGGGTAGTCCCAGTCGTCGCTGCCCAGGTACCAGTCGTGCAGGGCCAGCGTTTTCTGGAACCTGGTGCCGTTCGGTTCCTCGGACACCGCCATCAGGGCCAGGTTGTTGTGCCGCATGTAGTGCCGGCCGACCACGTCCGAGCTGTTGGCCAGGCCCTGAGGGTGCTTGTCGTCGGCCGAACGCAGCAACAGGACCGCGGAGTTGACGGCCCCGCAGGCCACCACCACGATGGCGGCGGTGAACCGGACGGTCGAGCCGTCGCCCAGTTCCGCGACGACCGAGGTGACGCTCCGCCCGGTGGCGTCCGTCTCGAGCCGGCGCACGTCGGCATGCGTGACCAGTTCGACGTTGGAGTGCTCCAGGGCCGGGTCCACGCAGATGACCTGGGCGTCCGACTTCGCGCCGACCAGGCAGGGGAAGCCGTCGACGCGGTCGCAGCGGATGCAGGGGCTCCCGTGCGCCGCCCGCCCCTGGTCGTCCTGGACGAGGTTCACCCCGATCGGGAGATGGAAGGGGTGCAGGCCCTGCTTCTCCAGATCGTCGCTCAACTGCTGGATGCGCGGCTCGTGTTGCACGGGCGGATGGGCGTACTGGGCACTGGTCGGCCCCTCGGTGGGGTCCTCGCCGTGCCGCCCGTGGACGAGGTAGAGGTGCTCGGCCTGCGTGTAGTAGGGCTCCAGGTCGCCGTAGTTCAGCGGCCAGGCGGGAGAGATGCCGTCATGGTGGCGGATTTCGCCGAAGTCCTCGGGGCGCATGCGGAAGAGCGCGGCGCCGTAGAACTTGGTGTTCCCGCCGACGTAGTAGTTCACCTCGGGCGGGAACCGGTCTCCGTGCTTGTCGTACCAGAACTCCGGTGCGCGGTACTTCCCCTTGACGAAGACCTGGGTCGAATCCCAGTTGTCCCGTTCCCGCGGCAGGTAGCCGCCGCGCTCGAGAAGCAGGATCCGCTTGCCGGTGGGCGCCAGCCGGTGGGCGAGGGTGCCGCCGCCGGCCCCTGTGCCGATGATGATGATGTCGTACTCCCGCGCCTCGGGCATGCGGGCCACCTCCCCGGAGCACGGATCTGCTCCTGTCGGGTGAGTTGGGGTGCAATCAGCATCTACAACGTAGCTCCGGAGGGAATGCCCAGCGAGTCGGGCGGGCCGGGACGCCGGGAAGCCCGGCTGGTCAAAGGATCGCGAGGGGATTGACGGGAGAACCCGTCGCCGCGGGCAGCCGTAGTGGCGCGATGACGCAGAGGAACGACCAGCGGCCCTCCCGTTCGCAGAGGGGAGCCAGCTCCTCGAACTGCAGGTAGTCGAGCAGGTGCAGCCCCATCGCATGGACGGCGAGTACGTGCACCGGGAACGCGACGCTCTGCACGGCACTGGGAGCCGTGTCGTTGTTGCCGTCACTGCCGAGCGCGGCCACCTGCCGTTCGGCCGGAAAACGCAGGGCGGTCGGGTGGAGTCCGGCCCGCGCACCGGCCGAGTCCCAGGCGCCGAGCTCCTCACGTCGCCGCCGGTGCCCGACGCGTACGAGGAGGATGTCGCCCCTGCCGACCCGCAGCCCCTGCCGCGCTTCGGCGGCGGCAAGATCCTCGGCGGTCACGTGCGATCCCGGTTCGAGCCAGGGGGTGCCGTGCAGGCGCGGGATGTCCAGCAGCACTCCCCGTCCCACGATGCCGTCGCGCGCCAGGTCGATGGACAGGGCCCCGGCCCCGTCAGGGGAGAGTACGTCCGCGGCAGGGACGCCGCCGTGCAGGGTGCCCTCGTAGATGACGTGGCACAGTGCGTCGATGTGGCTGTCGACATCGCCGTGGATGTTCATGGCGATGCGGTCCCGGGCGAACTGCAGGCCGCCCGGATCCGGAGCGCCGCCGACGGGCGCGGTGAGCCGGTGCTCCGCCGGTTCGGCGTTGTCCGGTCCCTTGCGGGTGTTCACGGGCGCGGCGAGCGAGACCGTGCGGCCGGAGCGGACCTCGCTGACGGCGGCCAGCGTCTGTGCGGGGGTGAGGGTGCCCAGAGCTCCCAGGGGTGCCGCACCGCCGGGTGCCGTACGGCGCAGTTCACGATAGAGCGACCGGAAGTCGGCCTCGCTCATCCCGGCGGGCGTAGCCATGTCCCCACCATCCGGCACACCCGCTGCCGGCGCGCGCCGAGCGGCGACCCGGCCGCATCCGATTTGCCGGGCTCCCCGGCCGCCGCGTTAATGGACGAGCGGCCTGTCCGGGCCCGACGTACCCGTGCGCCTCCCTCTCGCATCGAGGAGATTCGCTTGGACATGCTGCACGTCCGGGCCGTGAGCCCGCCGGACCTCACGGGACGTGTCATGGCCCTGTTGAGCGCCCAGCCGTGTGTCCTCAACCTCTCCCTGCAGCCCGACAGCGTACGGAACCCCGACGGCGACGCCATCGTGTGCGACGTCCTCACCGGAGTCGCCAACGAGGTACTGCGCGGGCTGCGCGACCTCGGACTGGAGCGGCGGGGGTCCATCGTTCTCGACCCGATCGACACGGCCTTCTCTGATCACGCGGCCAGAGCCGGGGCCCAGGCGCTCGGGTCCCGGCTGCGCGTGCCGGTATGGGAGCAGGTGGAGGCCCGGATCCGGGCCGAGGGGCGGTATCCACCGAGCTTCTACCTCTTCATGGTCATCGCCGGTGTCATCGGTGCGGTCGGCATCATCACCAACTCGCAGATCCTCATCGTCGCGGCCATGGTGGTCGGTCCGGAGTACGGAGCCGTCAGCAGCGTCGCGCTGGGCATCGACCACCGTTCGCGGTCACCCGTCCGGGAGGGTCTTTCCGCGCTCCTCGTGGGCTTTCTGCTGGTCGTGGCGGCCACCTTCCTGTTCGGCCTGCTCGTCCGCGGCTTCGGCCTCCAGCCGCAAGCCTTCGAGCTCGGGATCAGGCCCGTGTCGAACCTGATCGACACACCCAATTTCTTCTCGGCGGTGGTGGCCGTGCTCGCCGGGATCGTGGGCATCGTCTCGCTGACCGAAGCCCGCACCAGCGCACTGCTCGGCGTCTTCATCTCGGTGACCACCATCCCGGCGGCAGCCGACATCGGGGTCTCGTGCGCGTTCGCCAGCTGGGGCGAGGCCTTGGGATCCCTGTTCCAACTGTTGCTCAACATCTTCGTACTGATCCTGGTCGGAACCGGGACGCTCAAGGTCCAGCGGGCGATGTGGCGGCGTGTCACCGCGCACCGGAACCGGCGGGCCGCGCCGTGAACGCAGCCGCAGCCGCCGCCCTGTCGCAGGACCAGGTGTTCACGGGCCTCGGACTGATCGTCGTCCTGGCCGTGGGCTCCCAGCTGCTGGCAAGCCGGCTGCGCATCCCCGCGCTGATCGTCCTGCTGCCGGCCGGATTCACCGCCGGCGCGCTGACCGGTGACGTGAACCCCGAGAACCTGCTCGGAGCCGCCTTCTCCCCGCTGGTCTCGCTGGCCGTCGCCGTGATCCTCTACGACGCCGGGCTCGGCCTGGACCTGAAGCGGTTCAGGGCGCACACCCGCCGCGTCGCGGTGCGGCTGATCTGGCTCGGCGTGCTGCTCACCGCAGGGTCGGTGGCGCTGCTCGCCCGCGTTCTGCTGGGGATGTCGGGCGGTGCGGCCGTGATGCTCGGGGCCATCCTGATCGTCTCCGGCCCCACGGTCGTCGGACCGCTCCTGAACTTCGTACGTCCCACGGAACGGCTGCAGCACATCCTCATCTGGGAGGGCACGCTCATCGATCCGCTGGGAGCCATCCTGGGGGCCCTCGTCTTCCACGCCGTGGTGGCCGGGAACAGCAGCGGCTTCGGCAGCGAGGTGCTGGAGTTCACCACCAGTGCCGCGGTGGGCCTGGCCGGCGGCATCGTGGGGACCTCGGTGCTCATGCTGGTGCGCAGGCTGCGGCCGGGGGCGGTGCTGGGCACCACGGTCCAGCTGGCGGCGGTGACCGGTGTGGCGGCTGCCTGCAATGTGATCCGGGACGACACGGGCCTGATCGCGGCCGTTCTGATGGGGCTGGCGGTGGCGAACCTGCCCGGCTCCGACACGGGCGCCCGCAATCCCTTCTTCGAGACCCTGGTGCATCTGGTCATCGGCCTCCTGTTCATCTCCATCTCGGCCACCGTCAGTCCCCCTTCACTGCGCCACGTGGTGCTGCCGACGCTCGCTCTCGTCGCGGTGCTCGTCCTGGTGACCCGGCCGCTCGTGGCGGCCCTCGCGTCGCTCGGTACGGATCTGACGCGCGGGGAGCGGGGCTTCCTGGGATGGATGGCCCCGCGCGGCATCGTCGCCGCGGCGACCGCCTCGACGTTCTCCGCCACGCTGGCCGCCCAGGGCGTGGGCGGCGCCTCGAAGATCCTTCCCGCCACGTTCGTGGTGATCGTGGTGACCGTCACGCTCTACGGGCTCACCGCCGTGCCGGTCGCGAAGCGGCTGGGCGTCGTGCGCCCGTCCCGCTCCCGGCCGCTGCTCGTGGGCGGCGATCCCTGGGTGGTCGATCTGGGACTGGCCCTGCGGTCGGCCGGGCTGGAAGTCGTCATGTGGGCGGGACACGATGCACAGCGGGACCGGATCAGGGCCGCCGGGCTCGAACTCGCCCCCGGGGAGCTGTTCGCCGCGGCCACCGGCTCGGGCGCCGAGCTGGAGGGCCTCACCGGCGTCCTGCTCCTGACCGACGAGGGCGACTTCAACGCCCTGGCTTCCATGAACCTCCAGGGCAGCGTGGAGGGACCGGTGTACCGCCTGGGGCCGGCGACCGACACCCAGGGCGTCGTCGCCCCGTACACCGGCGGCCAGGTGCTCTTCGATCCCGCGCTCACCGGAGCCGAGCTGTCCCGCCGCTACGACCGGGGCGCGCGCCTCGTCACGCGTCGCCTCGACGGGCCGGTCCCGGCCGGACACCACCTGCTGTTCCTGGTGCGGGCGGACGGCACGCTGCTGCCCGTCACCCGCAGCGGCGCTCCGGTGCCGCGATCCGGGGACATCGCCGTACTCCTGGGCGGTTGATTCCTCAGCGCGCCGGCCCCCTGCCGAAGCCCGCGACGGCGCGACGCGCCCGAGCCATGGTGACCTCGGTGCCGGCGGTGGCGTCGACGGTCGCGCCCGGCTCGTCGGATTCCAGCGGTTCCAGGATCTCGAACTGGGAGTCGACCAGGCGCAGCGGCATGAAGTGGCCCGTGCGCCGGGAGACCCGGGCCCTGGCGGTGTCGCGGTCCAGCGCCAGGTACAGGCACCAGAGGCCCGGGGCGGCCCCGCGGAGTTCGTCGCGGTACGCGCGCTTGAGGGCCGAGCAGGCGACGACCAGCCGCCGGCCCGACCGGGAGGACTGCCGTATCCGGTCCGAGAGCGTACGCAGCCACGGGGCACGGTCCGCGTCGTCCAGGGGGCGGCCGGCGGCCATCTTGGCGATGTTCGCGGCGGGATGGAGGTCGTCACCGTCGAGGAACGCCCCTCCGAGTTCCTCGGCCAAGGCCCTGCCGACGGTGCTCTTCCCGGCGCCCGCCACGCCCAGCACCACCACGATCACCGGTCCGTGCCCGGATCCCTGTTCGTGGCGCTCCGCCGCAGGTCGTTCTCGGCGAGAGGCTGCAGGGCGCCGCTGGTGTCCAGTCGGTAGAGCAGGACCAGCGGCGGTCCGACGAGCACCATCGCGATGACCGTGACCAGGAGCAGCCAGCGCAGTGTCGTCGACGCTCCGGCCGCCTGGTCCACGGTCAGCGAGGTGGGGATGAGGTACGGCCGCTGGGCCAGCCCCCAGGCGACCACGACGAGGGCGACGCTGCCGACGGCCGTGATCCTCGCCCAGCCCGTGGCCGTGCGGTACAGCAGCCCGGCGGTGGCGATGGCGCTCACGACGGCCACCAGGACGAGGGCGAGGCCGATGCCGCTGGTGAGGCCGTCGTAGACGTAGCGCGCGTCGTGGTGGGTGACGGCGAGGCCGACGACGGCCAGGACGGCGATGACCCCGAGGCTGCACCAGGCGCGCAGCCGGAAGTAGTGGACGAGGTCGGGCGCGTCGAAGCGGCGGGCGTCGGCGGTGAGGAACACCGCGCCCAGGAAGGCGGTCGCGGCGACGGTGAGCAGCCCGGCGAGTACGGAGGTCCCGTTGGACCACGCGTCGGCGGAGGCCTTCGTCCCCGGAGCGACCCGGCCCGTGGCCAGGCCGCCGACCACCGCTCCGAGGAAGAAGGGCACAAGGAGGGAGGACACGGCGAAGGCGGCACCGTAGATCCTGCGCCGCGCGAGGCGTGTCATGGGCTTGCGGAGGGCGAAGCCCGCACCGCGCAGGACGAGCCCGACGGCCGCGAGCGCCAGCGGGAGCCACATGGCCGTGAAGATCGTCTGGAACAGGACCGGAAAGCCCGTCCACATGATCACCAGGACGAAGATGAGCCAGACGTTGTTCGTCTCCCAGACGGGCTCCATGGCGTGGTCGATCAGCCACCGGGGCCGCTTGCCCCGTTCGCTGCCTCCCGCGCACAGGTCCCAGAACCCGGCTCCGTAGTCGGTCCCGCCGGCACAGGCGTAGGCCGCCACCGCGGCCAGCAGCACCCCGGCCACGACGTCCTGGATCATCGCCGTCCTCCGTCGCCGCGCGGGGAGCCGTGATCCGGTGCGGCCGCGGCGGTCGCCCGGCGGGGCCCGTAGGGGGTGTCGCCTTCCGGAGTGCCGGCGGCCTCGGCATCGCCCTGTCGTTCATCGGCGGCCCGCCAGCGGGTGCGCATCTTGAGCAGGACGGCCAGGAAGGTGCCGAAGATCAGGATGTAGACCACGATGACGATTCCGAGCATCGCCCACAGCGACGAGGCCCGGGTGTCCGTGACGGCTTCGGACACGCGCATGTTCTCGTAGACGATCCAGGGCTGGCGACCCACCTCGGTGGTGATCCAGCCGCATTCGACCGTCACCAGGCAGGCCGCCCCGGCCACGGCGGCGCACCGGAAGAACCACGGTGAGCGCGGCAGGTCGCGGCGGCGCAGCCAGCACCAGCCGTACCAGAGCGCGAGCAGGACGAGCAGGCTTCCGATCGTCACCATGATGTCGAACGCCCAGTGGGCGATGGTGGCCTGGGTCGCCGTCGGACGGTCGCTCGCGGGCACCGAGGACAAGCCCGTCACCACGGTGTCCGGCCTGAAGCCGGCGAGGATCGAGTCCAGGAGCGGGATCTTGATCCCGCCGGAGATCGATCCGTCGGGATGCATGCGCCCGAACAGGTACTCCGGCACGTCGTCGCCGGTCTTCCACACGAGCTCGGTGGCGGCGAACTTGATCGGCTGCTTGTGGAAGACGGACCGGGCGATGGAGTCCCCGAGCACGAACTGCACGGGGGTGAGGATCGCGGCGACGGTGAACGGCACGGTGAAGCCGAGCCGGTGGTAGTGGTCACGCCGGCCGCGCAGCCAGCCGACCGCGTACACCCCGGCCACGACATAGCCCGCCGTGAGGACGACGCCTGCCACGAAGTGCCAGTACTCGGGGCCGAACATCGGCGTGAAGATCGCCTTGCGGACGTTGACGTCGATGGGGCTGCCGTCCGCGTCGAGCGAGAAGCCGCGCGGCGTGTTCATCCAGGAGTTCGCGGCGATGATGCCGAACGCCCCCAGCAGCGCCGTCAGCGGCAGGGGCAGACCCAGCCAGAAGTGCTTCCACGGCTTCAGCCTCCGCCAGCCGTAGAGGTAGATGGCGATGAGGATCGCCTCGAGGAAGAAGGCCCACGCCTCGACCCCGAATCCGAGGCCGAAGACATCGCCCCACCTGCCCATCAGGCCCGGCCAGAGCAGGCCGAACTCGAAGGAGAGCACGGTCCCGGTGACGATGCCGATGGCGAACTGCACGGCCATGACCGCCGACCAGCGCCGCGCGAGCAGCAGGGCGACCGCGTCGCCCTTGCGCAGCCCGCGGTAGTGCATCAGGAGGGTGATGGCGGGCAGGGCCACACCGAAGGGCACGAGCAGGATGTGGGAGGCCAGGGTGAAGGCCATGAGTTCCCGGGCGGGGAGCAGCTGCGGAGGGGTGTCCGCCATGATCGCGATCGCGCTGTTCATGTGAGCCTTAGCAGTTCGTGCCGGACGGCTGAAGGACTGAGGGCCTCAGCCACCGGTGGCGAACCCGGGAAACAGGGTCATGCCCCCGTCCACGTAGATCGTCGTCCCCACGACGTAGTCGAGCAGGTCGGAGGCCAGGACGGTCACGGCGTTCGCGATGTCCTCGGGGTCCCCGACGCGGCGGTACGGGATGAGCCGCAGCAGGTCCGCCTCGGCCTCGGGAGTGTCCCAGGCGCTGCGGTTGATGGGCGTGCGGATCGCACCCGGAGCGACGGCGTTCACCCGGATCCGGTGGGGGGCGAGCTCCTGGGCGAGCGTGGTCATGAGCATCTGTACGCCGCCCTTGGAGGAGGCGTAGTTCACGTGCCCGGCCCAGGGGATGATCTGGTGCACCGAGCTCATGCAAATGATCTTCCCCGCGGAGCGGGACACCTCCGGCACGACGCCGCGGCGCAGGAATTCCTTGGTCGCCTCACGGGCGCACAGGAACTGACCGGTGAGGTTGACGTCCAGTACCTTGCTCCACTGGGCCATGGTCATGTCGGTGACCGCGGCGTCCCGCTGCAGACCGGCGTTCGCGACCATGATGTCGATGGTCCCGAACTCCTGGACCATCCGGGCCACCATGTCGACGACCTGGTCCTCCTGCGACACGTCGCCCTCGTGCGCATAGGCGCGGACTCCGAAGCCCTCGATCTCCCGCACCACCTCTTCCGCGGCGTCCTGCCCGGCGACGTAGTTCACGACCACGTCGGCACCCGCTCGTCCGAGGCCGATCGCGGTGGCTTTGCCGATGCCGGAGTTCGCCCCTGTCACCAGGGCCTTCTGCCCCTTGAGGACCTGGGGAACAACGAGCGTTCGACTACGGTCACTGCTGCTGGCTGCCACTGAAACGCTCCCTGGGTGCCGACGGGGACACGAAATCCGCGCCACCACGAGAGCACCGCGGCCTTGCCACGGCCCGCTGGCACGACTGCCGCTGACCCATTGGGGTGCTCTCCCGAACCGAATGGAGTGCTCTCCCGGACCGAACGGCTCAATGGAGGCAGGGGAGAGAGGCTGACGCGTGCGTGCCCGCGGCGAGGGACGCCCGGCCGGGGTGCGATGCGATCCCCACGGTGATGGAATGGAACCACCCGGTGTGCGGGATCCCGAACCCTGACCGCCACCGGCGAGGATGGCGAACATGCTTCGGACGGGTGCCCAGTTCCGGCTGACCTGTGGTCCGCAGACCGTCGTCGTCGTGGAGTTGGGCGGTGCCCTGCGCCACTACTCCGTCGCCGAGCGCATGGTCGTCGACGGTTTCGACGCCGACGACCGGATAGAGGGCGGACGCGGACAGCTCCTCCTGCCGTGGCCCAACCGGATCGGAGACGGCCGGTACCGGTGGCAGGGGCGGGATCTGCAGCTGCCCGTCAACGAGATCGAACACGCCAATGCCATCCACGGTCTGCTGCGCTGGACGTCGTGGCAGGCGGTGGAGCAGGCGGACGGCCGCGTGGTGCTGGCGACCACGCTCTGGCCGCAACCCGGCTACCCGTTCCACCTGGTGGCGCGGGCGGAGTACGCACTCGACCGCCATGGCATGACGGTCACGGTCACCGCGAGGAACGTCGGCGACACCCCCGCACCGTACGGAGTCGGTCAGCACCCGTATCTTGCGGTGGGACCCGGCACGGTCGACGCCATGCTGCTGAGCGTTCCCGCCCGGACCTGGCTCCGCACCGACGACCGCGGCCTGCCCGTCGCGTCCGAGCCGGTCTCGGGGACGCCCAACGACTTCGGCGCGCTGCGGCCCATCGGCCCGCAGCGGCTGGACACGGCCTTCACGGATCTGCGGCGGGAGACGGACGGGCGTGCCGTCGTGCGCCTTGCCGAGCCGTCCGGTGCGTACGGTACCGATCTGTGGCTCGGTGAGGGCGCGGACTTCGTGCAGGTGTTCACCGGGGACACCCTGCCCGAGCCGCACCGGCGCCGGAGCGTCGCCGTGGAGCCCATGAGCTGCGGCCCCGATGCCTTCCGCCGCGACACCGCGCGCGTACGTCTCGAACCGGGGGCTCGGCACACGCTGCAGTGGGGGCTCGCGCCCTGGCTGGGGTAGCGGCCGACCCGACCGGCCGGAACTCTCATCCGGCGAGTTCGCGCGTGTCCAGCGGCAGCCGCCACACGTTGCGCCGGTGGACGGAGTCGGGTTCGGCGGCCTTGAATCGATCGAATGTTCGATTGGCGCGATAGGATGGACCCGTGCGTACGATCCCCGGCCTCCAGGGCTCCCTCTTCGACCAGGGCGACGAGATCCGCCTCGGCCCGCTCTCGGACCTGCGCCGTACCCCGCTCGGCTCCGGCGCCTGGGTCGACCACCTGCCCGGCTGGCTCTCCGGCGCCGACACGCTGTTCGAGCGGCTGGCCGAGGACGTGCCGTGGCGGGCCGAGCGCCGCCAGATGTACGAGCGCGAGGTCGACGTACCCCGCCTGCTCGCCTTCTACGACGAGGGGGAGTGCCTGCCGCACCCGGCGCTCACCGAGGCCCGCACCACGCTGACCCGGCACTATGCCGCCGAGCTCGGTGAACCCTTCGCCACCGCCGGGCTGTGCCTCTACCGCGACGGCCGGGACAGCGTCGCCTGGCACGGGGACCGCATCGGCCGCTCCGCCACCGAGGACACGATGGTCGCGATCCTCTCGGTCGGCGACCCCCGCGATCTCGTCCTGCGCCCCCGCGACGGCGGCCCCACCCTGCTGCGCCTGCCCCTGGGGCACGGCGACCTCGTCGTGATGGGCGGTTCCTGCCAGCGGACCATGGAGCACGCGATCCCCAAATCCCGCCGCGCCGTCGGCCCGCGCATCAGCATCCAGTACCGCCCCCGAGGGGTCCGCTGAGCCGGGTCCGGGTCCGGGTCGCCGGCTGCGCCCCGGTCAGTAGCCGTAGACGCTCAGCTCCGTGATGGCCGCGAAGATGTGCTCCCAGACCGCGGCGCCGGGCTCTTCGGGGTCGTCGGACTCCAGGACGTCCGGCTCCAGCTTCCCCACCTCGCAGAGGAAGGAGCCGTATCCGTTCTCCTCCGGATACGGGTCCCAGCACGCCCCCATGAACCGGCGCACCGCCTCCAGGAGCCGTACGAACGTCTCCGTGTCCCGGGCGAAGGGAAACGGTCCCTCGTCCTCGCGGACCAGCGACACCGCGCCCGTCTCCGGGTGGAGGAGCACGTAGCCGTCGTCGGCGTAGCCCAGCTCGAACGTCCCCAGGTGTATGAGCCCTCCGAAGTCGACTTCGGACTCCGGCTCCCCGGGTTCCTCCTCAGGTCCCTCCTCGGTCCAGGCGAGCTCGAACGAGGTCACGCCCGCCGCCCAGTGGCGCGGCAGGCCCACCGTGCTGATCAGCTCCCGGGTCGGGAGGTGGGTCAGCTCCGCGGGCAGCCGCGCCTGCGGTACGCGGACCGTGCAGTCCGCGCCGAACACCGCCTCCACGCGGGCCGCGTCCAGCGGAGTCCCGCCCGGCTCCGGGCCTGCGAACCACGGATGGCCCGCACCCTCCTCCCACGAGGAGGTGTCGGCGCCGCCGGTGGGCCAACCGGCCGCCACCACCGCCTCGTTGCGCTCCACCACCACGATCCCCCGGGCCTCGGTGAGCAGGAACCGGCCCCCGCCGAGGGGTACGGAGTCCTTCCACGTGCCGGGGCAGTGCAGGGCCCAGGCCTCCTCGTCCGGGGCGAAGAGGGACGGCTCCTCCCCGGGCTGCTCCGACCGCCGGGTGAACTCCCCGGCGGCGGGGGCCGGGCGCGGCTCGCCGGTGGCCAGGTCGAACCAGCGCTCCTCGGTCCACAGCGACCAGACCTTCAGCAGGCTCCGGCAGTCCGGCCCGTCGAAGACGGAGGCCGAGGCGTCCCCGCTGAGGTTCGGCTCGGCCCGGAAGGCCCCGACGGGCCGCCACCAGGCCCATACGGTCCGCCACGGCATGCCGGGCTCGGCCGCGGCGACCTGCTCCGCGTACGCATCGTGCCCCAGCGCCTTCGCGGCGAAATGCAGCCAGGAGCCGAACTCCGCCCGCGACACCTCGGCATACCCGAACACGGCCTCGGCCTGGGTGAATACCTCACGGCCGACCCCGCCTCCGGCCCCGGGGCCGAGCAGCTCCCGTACCCGGGCGGCTCCGGCCGCCAACAGGGCGGCGGGGGAGGAGAACAGGGCTTCAAGATCTTCGCGAGGCATGCCGACCATGGTGCCGGAGCCCACTGACAGTCCCCGTTGCAGGGGGTGTTGGGGACCGGGCTGCTACGCGGGGTCCGGCTCCGTCGCCGCAGTGCGCTTCGAGGCCTCCACCGCGCCCGGCCGCACCGCCCCCGCCGCCGCGTGCAGCGAGCGCAGCGCCAGCAGCAGGATGCCGATGTCGTCGAGGTACACCGGGTCCGGGACCAGGTCCACGGGCGAGACGGTGTAGATCACCGCGACCCAGAAGAGCGCCTTGTCGCGCAGCGGGATCCCCGCGTCGAGCAGCAGGCGCCGCGCCGCGAAGACCCGTACGAGCAGCACGCCGGCCGCGATCGCCAGCCCGAGGGCGACGACCCCGGCGACCGTCAGCCAGACCGTTCCGTCCATGTCATCCCTATACCCCGTCGGATACCGATATCCGCCTATCCGCCGGGTTGTCCACCGTGCGGTCCGCCGGGCTCGCGCAGCCGGCGGCTGACCTCGCCCAGCCCCTCCGCGAGGACCTCGAGCTGCTCGGGGGTGAGGACGTCGATCAGCGCCTCCCGGACGGTGGCCACGTGACCGGGCGCGGCCGCCTCCAAGCGGGCGCTGCCGGCGTCCGTGAGGACGGCGAAGACCCCGCGCACGTCGGAGGGGCAGCTGCGGCGGCGGACCAGGCCCGCCTTCTCCAGCTGGGTGACCTGGTAGGTCAGCCCGCTCTTCGAATTGATCAGGCCATTGGCCAGTTCCGTCATCCGCAGCTCGCGGTCCGGAGCCGCGGCGAGGCGCACGAGGATCTCGTACTGCGGGTGCGAGAGCCCGGAATCGTCCTTGAGCTGCTGGTCGAGACGGCGGTTCACCAGGGCGGATGCGGCCAGGAAGCCGCTCCAGGCGCGCATCTCGCGCTCGTCCAGCCATCTCGTTTCAGCCATGCGCCCAGGGTACAGGTTGTTCCAATTTGAATCAGTGGTTAGGGTCGGGGCTGGCGGTTCGAATTTGAACAACTCCGTCCCCGCCCCGGACCGCCCGACCGGAAGGATTCCCCCCCATGACCAGCCCCTCCGTCACCGCGACGAAGCCGCAGGCCGCTGCCGTCCCGGCCGTCCCGCTCGCCCTCTCCACCCCCGCCCACGACGCCGGCCTGCTCCTCCTGCGCGTCGTCCTCGGACTCACCATGGCCGGCCACGGCACCCAGAAGCTCTTCGGCTGGTTCGGCGGCGGGGGCATCAGCGGCACCGGCCAGTTCTTCACCGCCAGCGGCTACCCGTCGGGCGACGCGATGGCCGTGCTCGCCGGCCTGACCGAGACCCTCGGCGGCCTCGGCTTCGTCCTCGGGCTGCTCACCCCGCTCGCCGGGGCCGCGGTCGTCGGCACCATGATCAACGCGATCGCGGTCCACGGCGCCGGGTCGTTCTTCGCCCCGAAGGGCATCGAGTACGAGCTCCTCCTGACCGCGGGCGCCGCCGCCCTCGCCCTCACCGGCCCCGGCCGGTACGCCGCCGACCGCTTCCTGCCCGTCCTGCGCAGCCACCGCCTGGCCCACGGCGCCCTCGCCGTCGCCCTCGGCGTGGTCATCGCGAGCGCGCTGCTCCTCGTACGCAACTAGTCGCGACCGGTCGCGCGCGCGAAGGTGTCCCGGGTCCTAGGCTGATTGGACCCGGGCATTCAGGGGAACAGCGCACAAATGACACAACCCATCGAAGACTACGCACTCATCGGCGACCTCATGACCAGCGGGCTCGTCGGCCGCGACGGGTCCATCGACTGGCTGTGCCTGCCGCGCTTCGACTCGCCCGCCTGCTTCGCGGCGCTCCTCGGCGACAAGGAGAACGGCCACTGGCGCATCGCCCCGGCCGATGCCGCCGCCGGGCCGTGCACCCGCCGCGCCTACGTCGACGGCTCGCTGGTCCTGGAGTCCTACTGGGACACCCCGGACGGCGGCTCGTGCAAGGTCATCGACTTCATGCCGCAGCGCGACATCGCGCCCGACGTGATCCGGATCGTCGAGGGTCTCTCCGGCGAGGTCGCCCTGCTCAGCGTGCTGCGCCTGCGCTTCGACTACGGGCACGTCGTCCCCTGGGTCCGGCGCGCCGACGGCGACCGGGTCGCCACCGCCGGTCCCGACTCCGTCTGGTTCCGCAGCGAGCCGCCCGTGCACACCTGGGGCGAGGCCAACAGCACCCGGTCCGAGTTCACCGTCGCCGCCGGCGAGCGGGTCGCCTTCGTCCTCACCTGGCACGCCTCGCACGAGCCGCGCCCCGAGCCCTGCGACCCGTACGGGGCCCTGGAGCAGTGCCTCGACGACTGGCGCGAGTGGAGCGAGCAGTGCACCTACGAGGGCCCCTACCGGGAAGCCGTGACCCGCTCCCTGATCACCCTCAAGGCCCTCACGTACGCCCCGACCGGCGGAATCGCGGCCGCCGCCACGACCTCCCTCCCCGAGGAGCTCGGCGGCGTCCGCAACTGGGACTACCGCTACTGCTGGCTGCGCGACGCCACCCTGACCCTCGGCTCCCTCGTGGAGACCGGCTTCCTGGACGAGGCCCGCGCCTGGCGCGAATGGCTGCTGCGCGCGATCGCCGGCGACCCCGCAGACCTCCAGATCATGTACGGGATCGGCGGCGAGCGCCGGATCCCCGAATTCGACCTGCCGTGGCTGGGCGGCTACGCCGCCTCCTCCCCGGTCCGCGTCGGCAACGCGGCCGTGGACCAGCTCCAGCTCGACGTGTACGGGGAGGTCCTCGACTCCCTCTACCTGGCCCGGTCGAACGGACTGCCCGCGGAGCGGCACGCCTGGCGGATCCAGCTCGCGCTCCTCGACTTCCTGGAGCGCAACTGGCACCGGCCGGACGAGGGCCTGTGGGAGGTCCGGGGGCCGCGCCGGCACTTCGTGCACTCCAAGGTGATGGCGTGGGTCGCCGCGGACCGGGCCGTGCGCACCATGGAGAGCGACCCGTCGCTGCTCGGCGACGTCCAGCGGTGGCGGACCATGCGGGACCAGGTGCACCGGGACGTGATCGACAACGGCTTCGACCCCGTACGGGGCACCTTCACGCAGTACTACGGTTCCCGCGAGCTCGACGCGGCCACGCTGCTCATCCCCCGGGTCGGGTTCCTGCCGCCCGACGACCCGCGCGTGATCGGCACGGTCGACGCGGTCCGGGCGGAGCTCGGCAGCAGCGGCCTGGTCCGTCGCTACAGCACCGAGGGCCCGTCGGTGGACGGGCTGCCCGGCGACGAAGGGGCCTTCCTGGCCTGCTCGTTCTGGCTGGCCGACGCGCTGCACATGACCGGCCGGGACAAGGAGGCACGGGAGCTGTTCGAGCGGCTGCTGGCCGTACGCAACGACGTGGGACTGCTCGCGGAGGAGTACGACCCGGTCTCCGGCTGCCAACTCGGCAACTTCCCGCAGGCGTTCAGCCACGTCGGCCTGGTGAACACGGCCCTCACCCTGGGCCGTACGCACGCCCCGCCCACGACCTGACCGGCCCGGGCCGGCCGCGGACCTACGCGGACGCCGGGGCGGCCGGGTTCGTCAGGCGGCGCAGGAGCCGGGTCAGAGGGCGCTCCAGCAGTCGCTGGAGCAGCCAGGCGATCAGAGTGACGCCGGCGATCACGCCGAGCAGGGTAGGCCAGGGGCCCCACTGCTCGTTCCAGCGCCAAATGACCCGTACGCCCAGTGATTGGTGGACGAGGTAGAGGGGGTACGAGATGGCGCCGGCGACCGGCAGCCAGCGCCACTGGATCCAGTCCAGCTTCCCGAGCGCGATCAGGCCCATCAGCAGGTACATGACGGTGACGGCAGCCAGGCAGACCTTCCAGTTGATGCCGTGCCCCTCGGCTTCCATGATCGCCGGGAGGCGGTGCTGCATCAGCAGCCAGGACAGCGCCAGAATGCCCAGGGTCTCGCCCTCGATCCGGCCGGCCCTGCGCACCAGGTAGAAGGCGATCCCGGCGATGAAGAACGGCGCCCACCGGGGCACCAGCAACTGGTCGAGCAGCGGGATGCCCGACGCGGGTGCCAGGACCGAGCCAAGTGCCCAGATCCAGCAGAAGGTCGCGACGCGGCGGTAGCCGGTGCCCAGCAGGACGACGAGCGAGAAGATCAGGTAGAAGCGCAGCTCGATCCAGAGCGTCCAGTAGACGTTGTCGACGCTGTTCACGCCGAGGGGCTCGTGCAGCATCGTGAGGTTGGTGAGCATCTGGCCGATGGTGACCCGTGGTTCGCCCGGAACGTGCGGGCCCAGGCGCGCGGCCGCGGAGGAGAGCAGGACCGCCACCCAGTAGAGGGGGAACAGCCGCAGGATCCGGCCCTGCCAGAATTTCTGGAGCGATTTGCCCCAGGCGGACATGCAGATGACGAAGCCGCTGATCATGAAGAAGAAGACCACGCCCAGCCAGCCGAACTCGGCGACCTTGTGCAGAGTGGGAAACAGCTCGACGGCGGTCCGCTGCCACGGGATCGTCCCCGACCCGGCCAGGTAGTGGAACAGCACGACCGACAGCGCCGCGACCAGCCGCAGACCGTCCAGCACGGCCAGCCGCGGCGGCCGCGCGGCACCGGCCTCACCGCTCCTCGACCAGGCCCGCCGGCCGCTTAGGCCGGAGTCTGTCTGCGGCGCCTCGGCAGACTCCGGGACACGTGTCCCAGTGAGGACGAGCCTGTCGGACATGACACCTCTGTAAGTCAGGGTGTCTGCGACACCGATACGATGGGGGGCTACGGAACCCGGGAATCGTATCCGTGCCGTGCGCACCCACAGACGCCGGGGCTCACGCTGCCGGGGCCTGGAGCAGGGCCTCGATGGCCGTCCGATCGCCGCGGACCCCGCCGGTGAATCCGCGTACGAGGGCGCGTAACCGGCGCTCAGCGGCATCGAGTTGCGCTCCCGCAGCGTCAGGCCGAGGGGCTCGGGCAGCCGGACCGCCATTGCCGGGCCCCGACACCATCGAGGAGTCGGTGCGGGCGAGCGCCCTCCACGGGCAGCCGTACGCAGTTCGAGGAGGCACCCTCCGGCAAGGTCGTCATCACGATGGACGGGCCGACGGGAACCGACCCCCGTACGGCCCGCCCATCGCGCGCGGGAGCGGATCAGACGGCGGCGGACTCGCCGTCCTCCGGGATGCTGACCAGCCAGCGGCTGTCCTGCCGCGGCCGCAGGTACAGCGCCCAGTACAGCGTGGCCACGGCGGTGATCCCGCCGGTCCACAGCAGGTACTGGGTCTCCTGCTGGGTCAGGATGTACGCGAGTACGGCGATCAGCGCGATCGGCACCGCCGGCCACAGCGGCATCCGCCAGGCGGCCACCTCGCGGTGCGCCCCGCGCCGGGCGAACAGCGCGGCCACCGCGACCAGCAGGTACATGCCGGTCACCGAGACGCCGGTGACCCCGTACAGGGTGTCGAGGTTGACGAAGCACAGCGCCGCACCCGGGACGCCGACGACGAGGGTGGCCACCCACGGGGAGCCGAAGCGGCCGAGCTTGGACAGCGCGTGGTTGACCGGCGCGGGCCAGGCCTTGTCGCGGGCGGAGGCGAACAGCACGCGGGAGTTCTGGATCACCATGACGATGCCCGCGTTGATGATGGCGAGGGCGACGCAGAGGCTGACGAACGTGCCGACGGCCGAGTTGGACCAGGCGGTCACCATGCCGCCGAGGTCGCCCTCGGCCAGCGCGGAGAGGTCGGGCGCGCCCACGGTGATGGCGATGACCGGGATCAGGATGACGGCCGTGGAGATGGCGAGGGTGGCGAGCACCGTACGGGCGACGTTGCGCCGCGGGTTCTCGAGCTCCTCGGAGAGGTAGACGGCGGTCGAGAAGCCCTGGGTGATGAACAGGGCGATGGCGAGCCCGGAGACGACCATCATCGCGGTCACCGTGGAGGTGCCGCCGCCCTCGGCCGCGACCGTGCCGTGCACCAGCGCACCGGTGCCCCGCTCGCTGTGCGCGAAGCCCAGGACGGCGACCAGCGCGGCGGCCACGACCTCCAGCACCAGGAAGATGCCGGTGATCCAGGCGTTGGCCCGCAGGTCGAGAAGGCCGGCGAGGGTGGCGAGCAGCATCACGCCGCCGCCCGCGACCGGGGCCGGTATGTGCACGATCGGCGCGAGGTAGTCGGCCGTACCCATGGCGATCACGGGCGGCACGATCATCACGACCAGCAGGGAGAGCACGAACACCAGCCACCCGGCGAGCCGTCCCGCAAGGGTCGACACCATCGCGTACTCGCCGCCGGCGCTGGGGATCAGGGTGCCGAGTTCCGAGTAGCAGAACGCGACGCCGATGCAGAGCAGCGAGCCGATGGCGATCGTGAGGGCGGTCCATGTGCCGAGGCTGGCGAACAGGTCGGGCACGACGACGAACAGGGTCGAAGCGGGCGTCACGCACGAGAGCGTCAGCAGTGTGCCGCCGACGACGCCGATGGAACGCTTGAGCTTCTGGGGGACGGGCCCGGTGGCGGGCGCGAGGGCCTGAGGGGCGCTGATCGTTTCAGACATCGGTGCGGGGTTCCGATCGGCAGGTGCGGTGAGCTGAGGTGCGGGAGCGGTATCGCCTCCGAGGCGGTGGTGAGCAGAGTGGTTCAGCGGCTCCCGGGCCGACATCGAATCCCTGCGGGATCCGCAGGTCAATAGTCGTTCCCCTGCGGATTCCATCGTTGCGCTGCGCTGCGGCAGTCGTACGGCAGCGTTAAGACCGCGTAAACGCTGCACAGAGCCCGGGTGCGGGAACCGCAGCGGGGTGCGGGCAACTTTTCTTCCGCTTTGCCGACATGTGCCCGCAGCGACACCACCTGCCCGAGGAGTGGGCACCTCGGCGAGGATTCCGGGTCAGGCGCGCGCCGCAGGTCCGCCGTCCGTACGCAGGGCCAGCAGCAGGGCGATGTCGTCCGGCCGGTCCGTGGAGTCCCTGGCCTCGCCCACCAGCCGGTCGGCCGTCTCCGTCAGCGGCGACGGCCGGGCCGCGGCCAGCGCCGCCCGCAGCCGCTCCACGCCGAGGTCGATGTCCTTCCCCGCCTCCTCGACCAGCCCGTCCGTGTACAGGGCGAGCACCGCGCCCCGCGCCAGCCGCAGCTCCGTCACCGGGTAGGCGGCGTCCACGTCGATCCCGAGCACCACCCCGCCCGGCAGGTCCAGCACCTCCGCACGCCCGTCCGCGTGGCGCAGCAGCGGCTGCGGATGCCCGGCCCGGACGGCCCGCGCCCGGCCCGACGCCGGATCGAGCAGGACGTAGCAGCAGCTGGCGAACTGGCCGGGGTCCAGGTCGATCAGCAGCCGGTTGGTGCCCGCCATCACCTGTTCCGGAGGACTGCCGGCGAGCGTGAAGGCGCGTACGGCGCTGCGCAGTTGGCCCATCGTCGCGGCCGCCGCCACCCCGTGCCCCTGGACGTCCCCGATCACCAGGGCGAGGACGCCCTCGCCCGTCTCGATCACGTCGTACCAGTCGCCGCCCACGTCCATGCCCTGCGTGCCGGGCAGGTACCGGCCCACCGTCTCCACGTTCTCGCGCACCGGCAGCCGGTGCGGCAGCAGCGCCGCCTGCAGTCCGCGCGCCAGCGCCGCTTCGGAGTCGTAGCGCTGCGCCCGCTCCAGGGCCTGCGCGATCAGCCCGGCCAGCGCGGTCAGCACCGTACGCTCCTCCGGGCTGAACCCGCGCGGCGCGTCGAAGCCGAGGATGCACGAGCCCACCGGCCGCCCCGAGGCGATCAGCGGCAGGAACGCGCGGGCCCCTATGTGGGCGTCCAGCGGGATACCCGGGTACGCGGCGGCCAGGTGCTCCATCGACTCGAAGAACATCGGCCGGCCCGTGGTCAGGGTCTCCACGCCCGGCAGCCGGACATCGAGGCCCACGCCGTCGAACCGGTCGAGGAAGCCCTGCGGGAAGCCCGTCTCCCACGCCAGGTGCAGATGCCGCTCGTTGAGCAGGTAGATCGCCAGCTGGCGGCCGCCGAAGGCGGGCAGCAGCTCCTGGGTGACCACTGCAGACACCTGGCGGGCGGTGACCGCCTCCGTCAGTGCGATCGCGAGGGCCACCGGCCGGTACAACGCCGAGGCGCGGTCGGCCGGCGAACCCGGCCCCGCGCCCGTCCGGACCACCGATCCGGGCGCGTAGACGGGCGGAGCGGCCGCGCCGATCGTCACGGTCACCCCGTCGGGGGCCGGGTACAGGTCCACCGACACCCAGTCCCCGTCCGGCTGCCGGCCGCGCCGGGCCGGGAAGCGCACCGGCTCCCCGGACATGAACACCCCGCGGAAGTGGTCCTCGTACGCGGGCTGCCCGAGCCAGGGCACCGCCTCCCACACCACCCGCCCGCGCAGCTCCGGCGCACCCTGGCCCAGCAGACGTGCGGCGGCGTGGTTGACGTAGCGGATCCTGCCCTCGCGGTCCACGGAGAGCACGGCGAGGGTGAGCCGCTCCACCGCCTCGCGCGCGCCCTGCGCCGTGTCCGGGGGCGGTACGCACACCGGATCGCCCTTCCAGAGCACCGGGTTCCCGGTCGCGGTGAGCGCGGCCAGGCCGTCGGCCAGCCCGTCCGCGGCGGAGCGCAGCCGCTCGCGGTCGGCGGCGTCGACCGAGGAGCCGGGGGTCGCGGGGCGCAGGACGAACAGCACCCCGAACCGCTCGGCCCCGGCCATGACGGGCTCGTACAGCGAGCCGAAGGGGAACGGCAGCCCGGCCATCATCTGCGGAAAGCGCTGCATGGCCGTGTCCGCGTCGGGCAGGTGCACCGACTGGCCGGAGCGGTAGGCCTCGGCGACGGGGTACGGGCGGTTCACGTGCATCCGCCACCACGGGCGGAACAGCTTTCCGGGCAGGCCCGTGAGTACGGCGAGCAGCAGCGGTCCCTCGGCCCCGGAGCGCAGGTAGACACCGCCCGCAAACCCGCCGACGGCCCGCACCGCATCGACGGAGGCCCGTGCGAGCACGCGGGCCGTGGCGTCGGTGGCGGGGCCGCTGTCCGCTCTCGCCGTCACACAGTCAGCATGCGCCCCCGACGCCGGACGCTGCATCCCGGCGCCCGCGGTCCGGCGCTCGTGCCCGGGGGCGCCGGCGGGTACCCGCACCGTCCCGGTAGCCGGCCACCACGGCCGCCGAGCTGGGGCTGGAAGCCTTCGAGATCCCGCTCGACGTGCCGCCCCTGCCGTTCGGCATCGCCTGGCATCCGCGCCACGACGCCGACCCGGCCCGCGCCTGGCTGCGCGACTGGGCCCGGGAACTGCTCCCGGCCGTCGGCGGACACCCCGGACGCCGTACGCACTGACCCGAACGCCTCCCCCGTCCGGGGGACGGGCCGCCGCACACGTCCTCGCCGGCCGCGCTCCGGGGCACGATACGCACGCGTCCCACCCCGCCACGGAAGGCAGAGCATGCGGTTCCAGTACGACAGCATCGGCGAGCGCTTCGTGGAGTCGAAGACCACGGCGGCGTTCTCGGCGGCCGACACCCACACCCTGCTCGGGGCGCTCGACGCGCTCGGCGGGGTGCGCGGGCTCGACACGCTCGACCTGGCCTGCGGATACGGCTACAACACGCGGCTGCTGGCCCGCGGCGGGGCCCGCCGGGCGGTCGGCGTGGACATCTCGGAGGAGATGATCCGGCTGGCCCGGGCGCACGGGGTGATCGGCGGGAACGGCGTGGGCGCGCTGGAGGGTGCCGTGGGCGCGGTACTTCCGGTGCGCGGGGCGGGTGCCGGCGCGCCGGCACCCACGGGAGCAGCCGCCGGCACCGGGACGCCGCAGGGCGGGGCCGCCGAGGGACGACCCGGCGAAGCGGCCGCGAGGGAAGCCGCGCCCGGTGAAGCCGCATCCATCGAATACGTGGTCGCCGACGCCGCCAAGCTGCCGCAGATGGGCCCGTTCGACCTGGCCACCGCCGTGTACCTGTTCAACTACGCCACCGACCGCTCCGCGCTGCACGCCATGTTCCGGTCCATCCGGGCCAACCTGCGCGACGGCGGCCGCCTGCTGGCCATCGTGCCGAACGCCGGCGCGTTCCCGAACGTCGACTGGTCGCCGTACGGGGTCCGGATCGTCGACCGCGTCCACGAAGGCGACGCGCCGTTGCTGAAGGCGCAGTTCCTGACCCAGCCCCCGGCCGACTTCGAGTTCCGCGAATGGGCGCACGCCGACTTCGCCGAGGCCGCCGTCGAGGCGGGCTTCACCACGGTCGGCTGGCAGCCCAACCGGACCCCGCCCGCCGACGGCGCCCGCGACGAGGCGTACTGGAACGCCTACCGCGCCTGGCCGATCAGCTCACTGATGACCTGCACGGCGTGACGGCCCACCCGGCGTCCGACACGGCGGTCCCCACGCCGGCCCACCTGCCGGCTCACCCTTCGGCCCACCCGTCGGCCGGGCCGGCCGTCACTCCTCGGCGGCCGACCTGATCAGCTCCACGATCCGGTCCCGGGCCGCCCGTCCCTCCGGCACCGGCAGCAGCGGGTACCCGTGGGGCAGCCCCGGCTCCTCGTGGAACTCCACGTCGACCCCGTCCGCACGGGCCCGGCGCAGCAGCTCCCGGCTGTCGGTGGTCAGCACGTCCCGGGTACCGGTGAACACCGTCAGCGGCGCCAGCCCTGCGAACGAGCCGCGCAGGGGGCTCACCCGCGGGTCGTCCGTGGCCAGGGTGCCCGCGTACAGCCGGCCGGCCTCCAGCAGCCCCGGCCGCGCCTGCACCGGGTCGGCGGCCTCGATGGCCGCCTGGTCCGGGTGGCTCATGGTCAGGTCCAGCCAGGGCGAGATCAGCACGATCCGCGACGGCTGCGCCCCCGTACGGTCGCGCAGCCGCTGGGCGGCGGCCAGCGCCATCCCGGCTCCCGCCGCGTCCCCGATCAGCACGGTCCCGCCCGCTCCGCCGCTCGCGATCAGCCCGCTGAGCAGGTCCGCGGCCACCGGAACCGTCCGGTCCGCGGTCCCGCGCGGGGCAAGTATGTACGCCGGTACGACGACACGGGCCTGCGCCTCCGTGACGAGGGTCCGGATCATCGACCAGTGCGGCCGGACCAGCTCGTTGATGTACCCGCCGCCGTGCACGTACAGCACCTGGGCCGCGGGCTCGACCCCGCGCGGCGAGGCGTCGTACACCGGCCAGGCACCGACGAAGGTACGGGAGACGTCGGCGACCCGGCCCAGCGAGCGCGGCGGCAGGTGCGACGCCGGCCGGCGGGCCGACTCGGCCACCCGCGCGCGTACCGCCTCGGCACTCGCGAACCGTCTTCGCCGACCCACCGCGATCAGCGCGACCGACAGCGCTCTGCTGCGCAGACTCGGCACGCCCCTCACCTCCCCATTCCCTGCCCCGGCCGTATGCCCCTGCCCAGGCCACAGCCCTTCACGTGAGGAGCATAGGCGTGAAGCTGGGCTGTCGACCCGCTTAAGAAATCCTCGATGGACTGATCACCTCCGCCTCGGCAGATTGGTCCTTGTCGATACGTCGCACCCGACCCCGTGGTTGCAACGTCCCCTCCGCATGCCTGGAGCCACCCCCATGAAGGCACTCGTCAAGCACAAGGCCGAGCCCGGGCTGTGGCTCATGGACGTACCCGAGCCCGAGTACGGCCCCGGCGACGTGCTGATCAAGGTGCTGCGCACCGGCATCTGCGGTACGGACCTGCACATCCGCTCCTGGGACGGCTGGGCGCAGGGCGCGGTCAAGACCCCGCTCGTGCTCGGCCACGAGTTCGTGGGCGAGGTCGCCGCCGTCGGCGCTGACGTCCAGGACATCGAGACCGGCGCGCTCGTCAGCGGCGAGGGCCACCTGGTGTGCGGCAAGTGCCGCAACTGCCTGGCAGGGCGCCGCCACCTGTGCCGCAGCACGGTCGGCCTCGGCGTCGGGCGCGACGGCGCCTTCGCCGAGTACGTGGTCCTGCCCGCGCAGAACGTGTGGGTGCACCGGACCGCCGTGGACCTGGACGTGGCGGCGATCTTCGACCCGTTCGGCAACGCCGTCCACACGGCGCTGTCGTTCCCGCTGGTCGGCGAGGACGTGCTGATCACCGGCGCGGGCCCGATCGGGATCATGGCGGCGGCCGTGGCGAAGCACGCCGGTGCGCGCAACGTCGTCATCACCGACGTCAGCCCCGAGCGCCTCGAGATCGCCCGCAAGGCCGGCGCCACGCTCGCGCTCGACGTCTCGAAGGCGACGATCGCCGACGCGCAGGCGCGCCTCGGCCTGCGCGAGGGCTTCGACATCGGCCTGGAGATGTCCGGCCGCGCCGAGGCCATGCGCGACATGATCGACAACATGACGCACGGCGGCCGGATCGCCATGCTGGGCCTGCCCGCGCAGGAGTTCCCGGTGGACTGGGCGAAGGTCGTCACCTCGATGATCACGATCAAGGGCATCTACGGCCGCGAGATGTTCGAGACCTGGTACGCGATGACGGTGCTGCTGGAGGGCGGCCTGGACCTCAGCCCGGTCATCACCGGCCGCTACTCGCACCGCGACTTCGAGGCCGCGTTCGACGAGGCGGCCACCGCCCGCAGCGGCAAGATCATCCTGGACTGGACGGCGTAACGGCCTTCCGGGTCCGGGGCTTGGAGGGGAGGGCGTGACCCGCCTTCCGGGAACCCTGGTCTCCTGGTCTCCGGGTCTCCGGGTCTCCGGGTCTCCGGGCCTCCGGGAACCCTGGTCTCCTGGTCTCCGGGTCTCCCGGTCTCCGGGCCTCCTCGCCTCCGTCCCACCGAACCATCTCCCTCCGGCCGGGCCCCGCCCACCCTCCCCCCTCCGCGGGGCCCGGCCCCCTTCGTCCGCCGCTCAAGGAGAAGCCGAAGCCCATGTTCGAGTCCGTACGCGAAGACCTCCGCACCACCCTCGACGAGATCCGCGCCGCGGGCCTGCACAAGCCCGAGCGCGTCATCGGCACCCCGCAGAGCGCGGCGGTCGCGGTGACCGCGGGCGGCGCCCCCGGTGAGGTCCTCAACTTCTGCGCCAACAACTACCTCGGTCTGGCCGACCACCCCGAGGTCGTCGCCGCCGCCAAGGACGCGCTGGACCGCTGGGGCTACGGCATGGCCTCGGTCCGCTTCATCTGCGGTACGCAGGAGGTGCACAAGGAGCTCGAGGCGCGGCTGTCCTCGTTCCTCGGCCAGGAGGACACCATCCTCTACTCCTCCTGCTTCGACGCCAACGGCGGTGTCTTCGAGACGCTGCTCGGCGCCGAGGACGCGGTGATCTCCGACGCCCTCAACCACGCCTCGATCATCGACGGCATCCGGCTGTCCAAGGCCCGCCGCTTCCGGTACGCCAACCGCGACATGACCGAACTCGAGGCCCGCCTGAAGGAGGCGACGGAGGGCGGCGCGCGGCGCAAGCTGATCGTCACCGACGGCGTCTTCTCCATGGACGGCTACGTCGCCCCGCTCGCCGAGATCTGCGACCTGGCCGAGCGCTACGACGCCATGGTCATGGTCGACGACTCGCACGCCGTCGGCTTCGTCGGCCCCGGCGGCCGCGGCACGCCGGAGCTGCACGGGGTCATGGACCGCGTCGACATCATCACCGGCACGCTCGGCAAGGCCCTCGGCGGCGCGTCCGGCGGCTACGTCGCGGCCCGCGCCGAGATCGTCGAGCTGCTGCGCCAGCGCTCGCGCCCGTACCTGTTCTCGAACTCCCTCGCCCCGGTCATCGCCGCCGCCTCCCTGAAGGTCCTGGACCTGCTGGAGTCGGCCGGCGACCTGCGCGAGCGCCTCGCCGCCAACACCTCGCTCTTCCGGACGAAGATGACCGAGGCCGGCTTCGAGATCCTCCCCGGCGACCACGCCATCGCCCCGGTGATGATCGGCGACGCGGCGGAGGCGGCCAGGATGGCGGAGCTCCTGCTGGAGCGCGGCGTGTACGTGATCGGCTTCTCCTACCCCGTGGTCCCGATGGGCGCGGCCCGCATCCGCGTCCAGCTCTCGGCGGCCCACTCCACGGCGGACGTGGAGCGCGCGATCGCGGCCTTCATCGACGCCCGTTCGGCGCTGGCTGGCGCGGGGGCGGGCGCGGGGGCCTGAGGAGCCCGGGTGCCTGATCGCCCGTCTGTCTGGGTGGCCTGACGGGGCTGTCCTGCCGGATCGGTCGTGTGGCCTGCGGCCTGACCGGCCGTCTGTCTGGGTGGCCTGACGGGGCTGCCCCGGTGGATCGATCGTGTGGCCTGCGGCCCGACCGGCCGGCGGCCCCGGCGGCCCGTGCCGCCTGCGAGAATAGTGGGGTGATCGACCCCCGCCGGCTGCGCATTCTGCGGGCCGTGGCGGACCACCGTACGGTGACCGCCGCGGCCGCAGCCCTGTACCTCACCCCCTCTGCCGTCTCCCAGCAGCTCGCGGCGCTGGAGCAGGAGACCGGGCACGTGCTGCTGACCCGCAGCGGCCGGGGGGTACGGCTGACGGCGGCCGGCGAAATCCTGCTGGGGCACGCCCACGAGGTCCTCGCCCAGCTGGAGCGAGCCGAAGCCGAGCTCGCGGCGTACGCGGGGGGCGCGGCGGGCGAGGTCACGGTGGCCGCCTTCGCCACCGGCATCGCCGAGGTCCTCGCCCCCGCGATCGCCCGCCTGGCCCACGCGCACCCGGGCATCCGCCTGCGCGTCCGGGACGCGGAAGGCGACCAGAGCCTGCCGCTGCTGCTGGACGGCGAAGCCGACCTCGCGCTGGCGGTCGAGTACCGCGGCGCCCCGGGCGCCGACGACGGCCGCCTCTCGGTCCTCCCGCTGTACGCGGAGCCCTTCGATGCGGTGCTCCCCTCCGGGCATGCCCTGGCCGACTTCCCCGAGGTGTCGCTGGCGGACCTGTCCGACGCGGACTGGGTGGGGCAGTATCCCGGGAACCCGTGCCACGACGTGACCCTGCTGGCCTGTGAACTGGCGGGCTTCCAGCCCCGGTTCGTGCACTCCTCGGATGATTTCCGTGCTGTGACGGCACTGGTGGGAGCCGGGGCGGGGGTGGCCCTCGTCCCCCGCTCGGCGCTGCGGGGCATGGACCTCAAGGAGGTCCAGGTTCGCCCGGTGGCGGGCTCGGCGCCCACCCGAAGGGTCTTCGCGGCAACCCGCCGCGGCGCGGAATCCCACCCCTTGATCGCCCCGGTCCTGGCAGCCCTGAGCCACGAGGCCGGCCGCCTCCCCCCGCACTGACGGCATCGGGGCGTTGCACGGGTCCCGCGAGCGGGGAGTGGACGCGCTGGGCGGGGCACGGGGGCGGGTACTGACGGGACTCAGCACTCGGGGCAGACGGCCGGGCGGGAACGGGCGGAACCCGCACAGTCGGGGCCGACAGGCCGGGTGGGCGGGGCGGGCGGCGCGGGTGTTGGGGGACCCACGCTCGATCGGCTGGGCGGGGCGGGCGCCGGCGGGACTCACATGCTCGGAGCCGACTAGCCGGGCGGGGGTGAGGTGTCGGTGGGACCGATACATGCGGGGTGGTCAGCGGGCGGGGCAGGCACTGGCAGGACCCACGCATTCGAGGTCGACCAGCCGGTCAGGGGCGGGGTTTGGCGGGGTTTGTCGACTCGGGGTCGGGAGGGTCCGCCGGGACGCCCTGGCCGGGGTTCCGGCCGACCGGCGTCGGTGTGTGTCCGGGGGCTTCCCGGCAGTCCACTGTCCTTCCGTGTCGTGCCGGTCCCTCAAGGGCGCTCCCTGCGGTCGCGTCGCTTCGCGATGTCGCTGCGCTCCACCCTTGACCGACCGACCCGCCCCGGAAAGACAACAGACTGCCGGGAAGCCCCCGAAGGATGGCCAGGGGGTTCGTGTTCCGATTGGCCCCGATCAGAGATGCCGAGCGGGAGCCCCTGTCCATCCGCACCCCATTCCCCAGGACCACCGAGGTGGAGCGGGATGGGGCCCGGGGGAGGCCACAGTCTCCTAAAGGGCCCACAGACACCCTTTCCGGACCAGGGCAGGGTCAACCTGCACCAGACAGCGGCCAGATGACCAGGCCGGTAGGAGTGGCCCCGCAGGCGCCCCAGATCGCTACGCGCTCCTCATCTCTCGGCGTCCGACGGCCGTCTGGGGCTGGACATAGGCCGCCCAGACGCCTCCGTGGCCAGGTTTTCGGGCGTCTGCGAGCCGTTCGGGGCGAAATGCGGGCCAGACGGAGTCTGATGGCGGATTTCTCAACCTCTCACTCCGGCAAGCGCCCCTTCACGTCTCAACTGGGCGTCAAAACGGGACAAACGACCCGCAGGCGCTTTCCGGGCCGGCTTGTGCCGGTCGTGGGCGGCCTCTGTCCAGCCCCAGACGGCCGTCAGCCGCCGAACCAGGCGGAGCGCGTAGCGATCCGGGGCGTCCACGGCCCGACTGGGACCGCATGGTCATCTCTTCGCTGTCTGGTGCGGGTTGACCCTGCCTGGGTTCGGAAGGGGTGTCTATGGGCCCTTGAGGGAGGCGTGGCCCTCCCCGCGGCCCCATCGGCTGTCCCGGCCGGGTCCTGGTGGGCTGGACCGGGGGGGACAAGGTCGGACATCTCTGATGAACCCGTGTGGGTATCTGTCCCCCTGACCGTTCCTTCGGGGGCTTCCCGGCAGTCTTATGGCATTCCGGGGCGGGTCGGTCGGTCAAGGGTGGAGCGCAGCGACATCGCGTAGCGACGCGACGAAGGAGCGCCCTTGAGGGACCGGCACGCCCCGGAAGGACAGTGGACTGCCGGGAAACCCCCGGACACACACCGACGCCGGTCGGCCGGAACCCCGACCAGGGCGTCCCGGCGGACCCTCCCGACCCCGAGTCGACAAGCCCCGCCCCCTGGCTCCCGACCAACCCCGCCGTCGCCGCGTGCGCGGACCCGGCCCGCACGTCTCGATTGGCCTCTTTGACCCGGAGTACACGGACCCCGCCCCTGAGGTCCCGCCCGGTGTCTCCGTCGCCGAGCGCACGGACCCCGCCCCTGACCTCCCGCCCGGTGTCTCCGGCACCGCGCACACCGGTCCCGGCCCCCGTGCTTCCCGCCGACACCTCCGGCGCCGGGTGCAAGACTCCGGCCCCTTGGCCTTCCGGTCGATGCTTCCGACGCGGAGTGCCGAGACTCTGCCGCCGATGTCCCTGTGGCTCCTTCCAGCGCGGAGATGACAGACCGCCGCCACCCGCACCACCCCCGTCGGACAGGCCGGCCTGAGTCCGAGGGCCCCGCCCGCCCCCGCCCCCGCCGCGCAAGCCCATGCCGCGTCCGTGGACCCGGCCGCCCGCCTCCGCCCTGCCCCCAACCCCGCCCCTAGACCCTCCGTACCTCCACCCCCGACGCTTCGAATTCCGCCGTCACCGCGTCCGACAGGCCCGTGTCCGTCACCAGGACGTCCACCGACCGCGTCGGGCAGATACGGGCGAAGGCGCGGACCGCGAGTTTGCTGGAGTCCGCCGCGATGACCACCCGGCGGGCCCGTTCGCACAGCAGGCGGTTCATCGCGGCCTCGTCCTCGTGGCGGGTCGCCGCGCCGTCCGCCGGGTCGAAGGCGTCCACGCCGACGACAGCCGTGTCCATCGTGAGCTGGCCCAGCACCTGCTGGGCCAGCGGGCCGGTCAGCTCGTACGACTGGGGGCGGGCCACCCCGCCCGTCAGGACGATCTTGAACTGCGGTCTGATGACGAGCTCGCCCGCGATGTTGAGCGCGTTGGTCACCACCGTCAGCGCCGGCGCGCCCGTCGCCAGGTCCGGGCGGCCGGCCAGGGCGCGGGCCACCTCCGTGGTCGTCGTGCCGCCGGTCAGGCCGATCACCTCGCCCGGCGTGATCAGCTCCGCCACCGCCTCGCTGATGCGCTGCTTCTCGGCGGCGCGGCGGGACGTCCGGTAGCGCAGGGGGAGTTCGTACGAGACGCCGTGGACCACCGCGCCGCCGCGCGTGCGGACCAGCAGCTGCTGCTCGGCCAGCTGGTCGAGGTCGCGGCGGATGGTCGCGGCGGACACGCCGAGGGCCTCCGCCGTCGGCTCGACCTCCAGCTCGCCCCGCTCCACCAGCAGGTCCAGCAGCGTCTGCCAGCGCTCCTTGCGGGTCATGGACCCCACGGCGTTCGACCCCCTCGGGTGTGCTCCATCGGCCTACGCGTCGACATTAACTCAGGAGATCAACCCCCTGGGTGCTTGAAGTTGCGTGAAATGGGCCGCTACCTTGCAGGAAACTGCACCCACCACGCCAGGGAGCCGCCATGAGCCACGTCGCGTACGAGTTGGGCACTCAGCCCGAGTGCTGGGAGCGAGCCGCCGAACTGGCTGTGGCCCAGCGGGCGTTCCTGCCGCAGCCGGGGGAGCGTACCGCGATCGTCGGGTGCGGGACCTCGTACTACATGGCCCAGGCGGCCGCAGCCCTGCGCGAGGAGGCGGGCCAGGGGGAGACCGACGCGTTTCCCGCATCCGAGTTCCCCCGGCACCGCCGCTACGACCGGGTCGTCGCGCTGACCCGGTCCGGCACCACCACCGAGGTGCTGGACCTGCTGGCCGGGCTGCGGGACGCGGGTGTGCCGACGACCGCCGTCATCGGGGATCCGGCGACCCCGGTCATGACCCTCGCCGACGAGCTCGTCGTCCTCGACTTCGCCGACGAGCAGTCCGTCGTGCAGACCCGCTTCGCGACCACCGCCCTGACCCTGCTCCGTGCCCACGTAGGACGCCACACCTGCGCGGCCGTCGCCGACGCGCGCACCGCGCTCGCCGAGCCGCTGCCCGAACAGGCGGCGAGCCGCGGGCAGTTCACCTTCCTCGGCCGCGGCTGGAGCGTGGGCCTGGCGAACGAGGCCGCGCTGAAGATGCGCGAGGCCTCCCTGTCCTGGTCCGAGTCGTATCCGGCGATGGAGTACCGGCACGGGCCGATCAGCGTGACCGGGCCCGGCACCCTCACCTGGTCGCTCGGCGAGGCCCCCGAGGGGCTCGCAGAGCAGGTACGGGCCGCCGGCGGCCAGTGGGTGGCCGGGCGGCTCGACCCGCTCGCCGAGCTGGTACGGGTCCACCGGCTGGCGATCGCCGTCGCGGCCCACCAGGACCTGGATCCGGACCGGCCGCGGAACCTGACCCGCTCCGTGATCCTCACCGCCGGTGAGGAGGCGGTCCGATGAGCCTCGTCTCCGCCGGGACGCTCGTCCTGGAGGCGGCGGCCGCGGGCCGCGCCGTCGCCGCGTTCAACATCATCACCCTGGAACACGCCGAGGCCGTCGTCGCCGGGGCGGAACAGGCGGGCCTTCCGGTCATCCTGCAACTGAGCGAGAACGCCGTGAAGTTCCGCGGCGGGCAGCTGCTGCCCATCTCGCGCGCCGCCGCCGCCTGCGCGGAGGCCGCCGGGATCCCGGTCGGCCTGCACCTGGACCACGTCAAGAGCGCCGACCTGCTCCGGCAGGCCGCGGACGCCGGGTTCAGCTCGGTGATGTACGACGCCGCGCAGCTCCCCTATGCGGAGAACCTGGAGGCCACCCGCTCCGCGGCCGACTGGGCGCACGCCAACGGGCTGTGGGTCGAGGCCGAGCTGGGAGAGGTGGGCGGGAAGAACGGCGCCGCCCCGCTCGACCCGCACGCGCCCGGTGCCCGTACCGACCCGGACGAGGCCCGCCGGTTCGTGGCCGACTCCGGTGTCGATGCGCTGGCCGTGGCGGTCGGCAGCAGCCACGCGATGACCAGCCGCACGGCCGCGCTGGACCACGCGCTGCTCGCCCGGCTGGCGAAGACCGTGGACGTGCCGCTGGTGCTGCACGGTTCCTCGGGCCTGCCGGACGCGGAACTCGCGGCGGCGGTGGCGGGCGGCATCCGCAAGGTCAACATCGGCACCGCGCTGAACCTGGCCATGACCGAGGCCATCCGTACCCACTTGACCCCGGCGGACCCGCGCCCGTACCTGACGGCGGCCCGTACGGCGATGGCGGCGACGGCCGCGGCGATGATCACGGCCCTGAACTGACCGTAGGTGCGCAAAGGGTGGTGAATGCCCTGGGCAACAGGGCGGTAAACCACCCTTTCCGGTGCGTCGGAAGAACCGTTTGATCATGCTCGCGGCCCTCTAGCGTGATCACCATCGACTTCCGCACAGCCATCCGAAAGGGAAGCCCCCATGCGCCTTCGTACCGTCGTGGTCGCCGCCGCCAGCGCCCTCACCCTCCTCGTCGCCGTGCCCGGCTCGGCCACTGCCGCCACGGGCGAGTTCAGCTACTCGTACGTCGGCCTGGACGGGGAGCCGCGACAGGAGCGGCTCTTGGACCCGGAGAGCGACGAGTGCGTCGGCATCCCCGAGGTCGCCGACCCGAACTCCTCCGAGCCGGCCTTCTCCCCGCGCAACCGGACCGACGCCGTCGCACGGGTTTTCACCAACGCCGACTGCACGGGCGACCACTTCGACCTGCGCGCGTTCACCGGCCACGGCTCGGAACGGCTCAAGCTGCGCTCGGTCGTCTTCCTTCCCTGACCGGGCCCGCGAGGGTCAGCGGGGGGTGAGCCGGGCCTGGTGGCACGTGAGGGAGTGCCACCGGGCCCGGTCCGGTGTCGCGCCCCGGTCCAGGGTGCGGCGGGCCTCGATCGCGGTGACGTGGCGGTCGGTGGACAGGCACAGGAGGACGAACAGGCCGGTGTGCGCGGCCTCGATGGTCTCCTCGTAGTACCACTCGGCCGTGACGGTCCGCCGGTCGGCCAGGAACGGGCGCTGCAGGAAGTCCTGTACGTCGAGGGGGAAGTGCCCGAGCACCCCCTGTGCATCCGGCGGGTCCAGGACCAGCCGCTCCACCGGCGCGCCGGGCCGGCCGGGTGCGGCCGCGCCGCCGCCCGCCTGCGCGGGCCGCCCGTCGAAGGAGCGGGTCAGCAGCGACCCGGGCTCCACCCGGCTCCGCTCGCCCCGGTGCCCCTCCGCGCGGCCGCCCCGGTACACCGGCTGGACCCGGCACAGCCCCCGGTCTCCGAACACCACCGCGAACGGGGCGCCGTCGTCGTAGACCCGGGCCCACCACACCAGGGACCGGCCCGCCTTCTCGAGCGTCTTGGCGCGTACGTCGCCCGGCAGCAGCTCCCAGCACCCCTCGCGGGCGGGGACCCCGGGGTCGACGGGCAGGGCCCCCGGCTCGTGGATCTGGGTCACGCCCCCGGAGTGCTCCGGCCGGGTGGCGGGCAGGCGGTCCGCGCGTACGGGGTCGGCGGGCGGTCGGTCGCCGGGCATCCGGTCCCGGTGCTCCGGCATCCGGTCCCGGTGCTCCGGCATCCGGTCCCGGTGCTCCGGCATCCGGTCCCGGCCGGCGAACTCCTGCTCCCAGGCCCTGTCCATGCGTCCCCCTGGTTCCCTGAACTCCCGTACCGCGCAAGCCCATTGTCGGGTACGGCTTCGCGCCCCGTCGGCGGTCCGCGCAATCGGCGGCCCGCGAGTCCTTCCCCCTTCTTGGAACACGTTCTACTCTGTGCGCCGCCACCACAGCGACCGGCTGGACCGCGAGACACCCGGAGGGGCCGTGCACCTCGAATACACGCCTGAGCAGCAGCAGTTGCGCACCGAGCTGCGCGCCTACTTCGCCGAGCTGGTGCCGGAGGACGTCTACGCCCGCTACGAGGACCCGGCCGCGCAGAAGCGCTTCTACCGGGAGACCATCCGCAAGCTCGGCGCCGACGGCTGGCTCGGGGTCGGCTGGCCCAAGGAGTACGGCGGGCGCGGGATGTCCCCGGTGGACCAGTTCATCTTCTTCGACGAGGCCGCGCAGGCCGTCGTACCGCTGCCGCTGATGGCGCTCAACACCGTCGGGCCGACCATCATGCAGTTCGGCACCGACGAGCAGAAGGCGTACTTCCTGCCGAAGATCCTGGCCGGCGAGATCGACTTCGCCATCGGCTACAGCGAACCGGACGCCGGCACCGACCTCGCCGCGCTCAAGTGCAAGGCCGTCCGCGAGGGCGACGAGGAGACCGGCACGTACGTGGTCAACGGGCAGAAGATCTGGACCACCAACGGCGACACCGCCGACTGGGTCTGGCTCGCCGTCCGCACGGACCCGGACGCCCCCGCGCACAAGGGCATCACCATGCTCCTGGTGCCGACCTCCGACCCGGGGTACTCGTGCACCCTGATCAACACCCTCGCCTCGCACGACACCACGGCCAGCTACTACGAGAACATCCGCGTCCCGGCGAGCCGGCGCGTCGGGCAGGAGAACAAGGGCTGGCGCCTGATCACCAACCAGCTCAACCACGAGCGCGTCACCCTCGCCGCCCACGGCACCATGGCCATCCGCGCCTTGCACGACGTCCAGCGCTGGGCCGCCGGGACCAGGCTCGCCGACGGCCGCCGCGTCATCGACCTCTCCTGGGTCCGCGGCCGCCTGGCCCGCACCCACGCCCGGCTCGACGCGATGAAGCTGCTCAACTGGCAGATGGTGGGCGCCGTCCAGGACGGCACCCTGACCCCGCAGGACGCCTCCGCCGTCAAGGTGTACGGCTCCGAGGCCCGCAGGGACGCGTACGCCTGGCTGATGGAGGTGGTCGGTGCGGCCGGCTCCCTGAAGGACGGCTCCGCGGGCGCGGTCCTCCACGGCGAGCTCGAACGCGGCTACCGCAGCGCGGTGATCTTCACCTTCGGTGGCGGGAACAACGAGATCCAGCGCGAGATCATCTCGTGGATCGGCCTGGGCATGCCCCGCGTCCGCCGTTGAGAGCCTGTGACTCACAACGATAGTTGGCACGTAACGACCGTTGTTGTCACCGGACGTGCGTGCGAACCCTCCGTTGAGCCGGATATCCCGTTTACCAGGCTGAGCGCGCGATGTTCGGGGGTCCGTGCGTCTGCGCGCCACGGCGTGCGTACGGTACCGGGCGCGCGTCAGCTGGGACCCCTCCTGGCTGCCTTCTTGGTCTTCGACAAGAAGCATGTCCGCAGCAGTCCGGCTGCGCACCTCGGTGGTACGGGCTCTGCGCGGCATCGCCCCGGCACGGCCCCGCGGTCGGACTTCACGCCTCGGCCGGTGCATCCAGTCGGCAGTGGACGCCGACTATGCCTTCGACGGAGTGGGTGAGGCGTTCGGCAAGGGGGATCAGATCGCCGCCGCGGACCTGACCGGTCAGCGTGGCGATCCCTTGGTCCACGGAGACCGTGACCGCATCGTGGGACAGGGGAAAGAGGCGGTCGACGACGGTGTGGCGGATCTCGGTGGCGAGTTCCTCGTCGGTGCGGAGGAAGACCTTGAGCAGGTCGGCGCGGCTGACGATGCCCTTGAGGGTGCCGTCGGCGTCGACGACCGGAAGGCGCTTGATGTGCCGGTCGGCCATGAGGCGGGCGGCCTGAGGCAGGGTGGCGTCGGGTCGGATGGTGACGGCCGGGGTGGTCATCATGTTCTCGGCCCGGGTGGAGCCGGCCTTGGCGGTGTCGCCCAGGCGGCGCATCTGCTCGATCAAGCCGGGGCGGTGCTCGTGGAACTCCTCCTTGGGGAGGAGGTCGGCCTCGGACACCACACCGACCACGTCGCCCTCGCCCTCGATAACGGGGAGGGCGGTCACCTTCCACCGCTCCATCGCGGTGGCGATGTCCTTGAAGCCGGTCGAGGGGGTGACGGCGATGACCTTGGTGGTCATGACGTCGGCGACGGTGTACGGGGTGGAGGTCATGGCGGGGTCCTCAGCGTGCGTAGGCGAGCGGGGTGCCGCTGCCATGGGGTGCGAACAGGTCGAGGAGCCGGGTGCGGGCTGAGTCGAGCCGGTCGGCGATGACCGCCGCGACCGCGGTGGAGACGTACCGGCCGACGGCCGAGTCCTCGTTGCACAGCTCCCGTACGTCCACCCTGCTCGGTGGGCCACCGTGTCCGGGAGGGCCGCGCGGTGCACACCGCAGGGACCGTCCGGCCCCGGTCAGCGGACCAGGACGGCCTCCCCGGACTTGGGTACGACGACCGTCCAGCCCAGCTCGTCATCGATCTCGGCGAGACGTGCGGTGGTGGCGCCGGTCAGGATCGGTCCGCGCCAGTCCGTGCCGGACCAGGCGCGCAGGCATCCGCAATGGTCGAGGTGGGCGTGGGTGACGACGACGGCGTGGATGTCGGAGGCGTCGCAGGGCAGCTTGTCCCAGTTGCGGCGCCATAGGTCCGCGACACCCTGGAAGAGTCCGCAGTCGACGAGGATCCGGGCGTGGTCGCTCTCGACGAGGAACTTGATGCCTGTGACCGTCCGTACTCCGCCGAGGAACCTCAGCAGGGCCGGGGCGGGCGGAAGTAGGGGACGAGGCTGACCGGGACATGGCAGCAGCCCTCCTTTGGGACGGATGCCGGTCTCCACCGTCGCACCGGAACGCTGTCTCCGCCGGGTACCGACCGGTCCCGGGTAGGGGCCGACCGGCCCAAGCGGGAGGGAGGGACGCAGGCACAGCCTGACGGTGACCCCCTCCCACACAGCGCACAGAGAGAAGGCCGCGCCATGAAGGCACTCGTCTTCCACGGGCCCGGACAGACCTCATGGCAGGACGCCCCGGACCCCTCCGTCAAGGACGCCGCCGACGCGATCGTCCGGGTCGATGCCGTCACCATCTGCGGCACCGACCTGCACATCATCAAGGGCGACGTCCCCGAAGTCACTCCCGGACGGATCCTGGGCCACGAGGCCGTCGGGACCGTCGTCGAAACCGGCGGCGACGTCCGCAGCGTCCGCCCCGGCGACCGCGTCCTGATCTCCTGCATCTCCGCCTGCGGCCGCTGCCGCTTCTGCCGCGAGGGCCACTACGGACAGTGCCGCGGAGGCGGCGGCTGGGTCCTGGGCCACACCATCGACGGCACCCAGGCCGAGTACGTACGCGTCCCCTTCGCCGACCTCTCCGTCCACCCGCTGCCCAGCGCCCTGGCCGGCCACGACGCCGTACTGCTCGCCGACATCTTCCCGACCTCCTACGAGGTCGGCGTGCTGAACGGCAACGTGCGCCCCGGCGACACCGTCGTCGTGGTCGGCGTCGGACCCATCGGCCTGGCCGCCATCGCCACAGCACAGCTCTACAGCCCCGGGCGGATCATCGCCGTCGACCTGGCCGCGTCCCGGCTCGCGGCCGCGCGCGAGCTCGGCGCCGATGCCACCGCCAGAGCGGACGAAGAGCCCGAGCGGCTGGTGGAGGACCTCACCGACGGGCTCGGCGCGGACGCGGTCATCGAGGCCGTCGGCGTGCCCGAGACCTTCGAGATGTGCACCCGCATGGTCCGTCCCGGCGGCCGCGTCGCCAACATCGGCGTCCACGGAAAGCCCGCCGTCCTCCACCTCGAAGACCTCTGGATCAAGGACGTCACCATCACAACCGGCCTCGTCGACACCCACTCCACCCCCATGCTGCTGCGCATGATGGCCGCCGGCCGCCTCCCCGGGGCCGAGATGGTCACCCATCGCTTCGAGCTGGACCAGATGGAAGAGGCGTACGACGTCTTCTCCCGCGCCGGCGAGACCGGCGCCCTCAAGGTGGTGCTCGGCGGACCGCAGCACGACACCGTCGCCGTACCGCCCGAGGAGCAGTGAGCGCCGTGAACACGCCGAGCACCCATTCCCAGCAGCCCGACGCGATGACCGGACGCACCGACCTGGGCCGCCGCCTGGCGGCCCGCCGCGAAGCCCTCGGCCTGAGCCGCGACGAACTGGGCCGGCGGTGCGGCGCCGACGGAACGTACATCACCTACCTGGAGGAGCACGCCGCCAGTCCTGCCATCGGCACCCTCGTCCGGGTGGCCGACGCCCTCGGCCTCACCGTCGACGACCTGACCGGCGCCAGCGCCCACCGCGTCGCCGGCCGGTCCACCGCCCGGCGCGACAGTGCGCTCGTACCCCTGGACGAGACCGAATGCCGGCGGCTGCTGAACACGCACGGCGTGGGCCGCATCGCCATCTTCACGCCCGAAGGCCCGGCCGTCCTCCCCGTCAACTACCTGGTCGCAGGGCCCGGCATTGCCTTCCGCACCTCCGCGGAAGCCGTCACAGCCAGAGCGGCCGGAACCGAGATCGCCTTCGAGATCGACAACATCGACGACGTGACCGCCACCGGTTGGAGCGTGCTGGCCGTGGGTGAACTGGCGGCCGTCACAGACCCGGACGAGACCCACCACCTCAACACCACAGCCCGCTCCCAGCCCTGGGCCGGCGGCCCGCGCAGCCACTGGATGAAGCTCACCCCGACTCGCATCACCGGCCGTCGCGTGGTGCACGACTCATGAACGACCTACGCGCGGTCGTCTTCGACACCGACGGAGTGCTCCTTGCCACGGCGGACCGCGACGCGGCCGCCTGGAAGGAGACCTCCGACTGCTGCCTTCCCGAGTGGCAGCCGTCGTACGCCGGTGCGCGACCGCGCCCGTTCGACGCCGTCCGCGAGTACCGGGACCTGGTCGACGGCCGCGCCCGGCTCGGCGGCGTACGCGCCTTCCTCGCCGCCCGACACAGCGACCTCCCGCCCGGGACGCCCGAGGATCTGCCCGGGTGCGCAACCGTCCACGCGGTCGCCGCCCGCAAGGAGGAGGCCTTCTCCGTGATGCTGCGGACCGACGGAGTCCGTACTTTCGACGATGTGCGGCCCGCGCTTCAGGAACGGCGGGAGAAGGCGGTCCGGTGCGCAGCCGTATCCGCCCTCTTTCTCGAAGCCCTTGGCGGGCTACTTGCCGCACTCGAGGACGGCTGCCGCCCGTGACCACCGCCTGGTGCTGGGAGTACCACCGCTACGGCCCCAAGACCGAGCGGCTGGTCGAAGCCCTGTGCACCTTGGGTAACGGCCGCTTCGCCACGCGTGGTTCAGCCCCCGAAAGCGTCGCCGACGACATCCACTACCCGGGCACCTACCTCGCCGGCTGCTACAACCGGCTCGCCTCCACCATCGGCGGACGAACGGTCTCCAACGAGGACATGGTCCGGCTGCCGGACTGGACCGCCCTGCGGTACCGCTGCCTGCCCGAGGGCGCACCGCCCGGCGACTGGCTCACACCCGACCACCCCGCTCTGCGCCACAGCCACGTGTCGCTGGACCTGCGCGCCGGAACGCTCACCCGCCGCATGCTCTTCCACGACGCGGAAGGCCGCCGCCTGGGCGTCACCCACACCCGCCTCGTCCACATGGGCGACCCGAACCTGGCTGCGCAGAACATGGTGTTCAGAGCATACGGCTGGAGAGGCCGGATCGAGATCGAGTCCGTGCTAGAGGGCGAGGTGACGAACGCGGGAGTCGACCGCTACCGCGCCCTGGCCGGGCGGCACCTAGTCGAGCACCGGGCCGGAGTGGAGGCGGAGGGCACTGCCTGGATCTCCCAGCCGCCCTGTGCACCTCGCTCGACCGTCCCCCGGCGGATCCGCTGCGGCGGAGCATCGACCGTGCCACGCACGCCCCGGACTTCCCCTCGCTGCTGGCCTCCCACCAGGTGTCCTGGCAACGCCTGTGGAGTGCTCGAACGGTTGTTCCTTCGGCTTGGGTGCCGTCTCGACGACGACCTCTGGCGCAGGACGGTGGACTACTACGTCCGGCGCACCTGCCACGGCTCCACGCTCAGCAGCCTCGTCCACGGCTGGGTCCTCGCCCGGGAACAGGGCCCGAACGCCTGGCGCTACTGCCAGGAAGCCCTGCTCAGTGACATCACGGACATCCAGGGCGGCACCACCGGTGAAGGGATCCACCTCGGTGCCATGGGCGGCACCCTCGACCTCGTCGAGCGCGGCATCGTCGGACTTGAGCCCCACGGCGACGGCCTGCACATCGACCCGGTGCCCCTCTCCGAAGTGCCCCGTTCCTCATTCTCGATCTCCTACCTGGGGCACCGGGACATCCGTATCCGGTTCCGGCCCGGACGGCTCGGCATCAGCGTCCCCTCGTCCACCCTGGGGCCGGTGCCCCTGGTCCTGCCCGGAGACCGGCGCGAACGCATTGCCGCAAGCCAGGAACGGTGGTTCCGCCTCCCCAAGGGCTGACACGGCAGGGCGTGTCAGCGATCTTGTGTAAGTCGGTTGGTGTCATTGGATGCTGAGCCGGTCCTCGAAGAAGAGTGAGAACTGGTTCAGCGCTTCCTTCCAGTGTGGGGCGACGTGGTTGGCATCGCGCGCTTTGGGGTTGATCTGCTCGCGGACTGCGAGGTAGAGGACCTTCAACGCTGCCTGTTCCGAGGGGAAATGGCCGCGGTTGCGGGTGGCTTTGCGGAGCCGCGAGTTGATCGATTCGACCATGTTCGTGGAGTAGACCACCGTCCTTATGGCCGGTGGGAACGCCAGGTAGGGAGTGAACTCCGGCCAGGCCGACCGCCAGGTCCGCACGATCGCCGGGTAGCGTTCGCCCAGGTCAGAGGCCTCGAACGCGTCAAGGGCCTGTTCGGCGGCCGTCTCGGTCGGCGCTGTGTAGATCGCTCTCAGAGCCGGCACCAGCTTCGGGTGGTCCCGCACGGACGACAGTCTGAGCGAGGCCCTGGTCAGGTGAATCACGCACGTCTGGACCGTGGCCTTGGGCCAGGTCGCGGTGACGGCGTCGGGCAGGCCCTTCAGACCATCGCAGACGACGATGCACACGTCCTCGATACCCCGGTTCCGCAGTTCCGACAGCACCGCCATCCACGTGGTCGCGCCTTCACCCTCGGCTCCAACCCACAAGCCGAGGACGTCTTTGCGGCCGTCCATGTCGACGCCGACGGCCAGGTAGACCGGCTTCGATGTCACCGAGCCAGAACGGATCTTCACCCACAATGCGTCGATGTAGATGATCGGCCAGACCGCGTCGAGGGGCCGGTTCTGCCAGGTCACGAGCTCGTCGATCACGGCGTCGGTGACCTTGCTGATCAGGTCTGGGCTGACCTCGACTCCGTAGATCTGGGCGAGGTGGGAGCGGATGTCGCGCACGCTCATCCCGCGCGCGTAGAGCGAGAGGATCCGGTCGTTGAATCCCGCCAGCCGGCGGGCGTTCTTCGGGACCAGACGCGGCTCGAACTCACCGTTGCGGTCTCTGGGCACCGCCAAAGTGACGGCGCCGGCATCGGTCAGGACCGTCTTGGGCGACGTCCCGTTCCGGGAGTTTCCAGAGCCGTGACCTGCGGAATCTCCGCGTTCGTAGCCGAGGTGTTCACTCATCTCGGCTTCCAGAGCCCGCTCCAGAACAGCCTTGGTGATCTCCGTCAGGAGCCCGCCCTCGCCGAGCAGGGCCGCTCCCGAGGAGTCAGCTTTGTCGAGCAGCCGCTCGACCACCTCGTCGACCGTCTTGTCGCCGGCCACGGACGCGGCCGCTTCGTCTTTGTCTGCCATGACTCGTCCGATCCGCCTGGCCCACAGGCCCGAGGCCGAGCCCCGGGCCAGGCTGTCACATCACGGACTTACACGATCTTTCAGACACGCTCACACGGCAGCCATCCCCTGCTCGTGTGGCGGGGCGATCGCGATGCGCACACTGTGGATGTATCAGCCGTCGGAAGGATGAACGGCATGGACAGGCAGCAAGAGGCTCCGCGGATCGTGGTGGGCGTCGACGGATCGCCCTCGTCCCAGGCCGCGCTGCGCTGGGCGGTCCGGTACGCAGAGCTGGTGAGCGGGCGAGTAGAGGCGGTCGCAGCGTGGGACCTGCCCGGTGCCGCGTCGTGGTCGGCCCCGGCGGTGGACACCACGTTCGACGAGGAGGAGGCCGAGCGTCGGCTGGTCGAGGAGGTCCGCACGGTTCTCGGTGAGGACGGTGCCTCCTCCGTGCACCAGCGGCTCGTACGCGGCAATCCGGTCGACGTCCTGGTCGAAGCGGCAGAGGGTGCGGACATGCTGGTCGTGGGCAGCCGTGGTCGCGGCGGCTTCAGCCGGACCCTGCTCGGTTCGGTGAGCCATCAGACGGCGCTCCACGCGCCGTGTCCGATCACCATCGTCCGGGCGGATGCACCCGTCGAACGTTGATGGGCGCCTTGAATCCGGCATGGCCTCGCGGCATGGTGCAGATGAAGGCGAGCAACGTCGACGACTACCTGGCTGAGGTTCCCGAGCAACGCAGGGTGGCGCTGGCCGAGGTGCGGCAGCTGTGCCGTGAAGAGCTGGTCGGCTTCGACGAGGTCATGGCCTACGGGATGCCCGCGTACGAGCGCGACGGCGCCTGTGAGATCGCGCTCGCCAGCCCGAGGCAGTACACCGCCTTCCACCTCAAGCGCAGTGACGTTCGCGAAGCGTTCGAGGAACCGCTGGCCGAGCAGGACATGGGCAAGGGCTGCAAGATCTGCTGACGCTTCCACGTCCTCCCGGTGGTCATCGGCGTCGTGGCGCGCGTACCCGGGCCGATCGGCCCCGCACCGCAGCGGCCTCCTCGGCCCCACGGGGACGGCCCCTCGGCACTGCGGTCCCCCCGCCCCACCGCGTGATCGTGGAACCGGGACGCCATTCAGGCGCCGCCTTCCGAAGAAGGTGATCACGATGCAGCGCATTCGGATCCAGACCCGGCCCAAGCAGCCTCACAAGCCCGCTCCGCCGGATCTGCGCACGCCGTCCGGTCGCCCCCTGCCGTACTGATCCCTGCCGACAGGCAGCCCCGGAGGACGTCATGGGACACATGCGACGCGTCGTACCGTTCACCGCGCTCGGCCGAGGCGACATCGGCAGCGCAGGCGGCAAGAACGCCTCCTTGGGTGAACTGACCGGACGGCTGACCGACGCCGGCTGGCGTGGGCCGCCCGACTTCGCCACGATCAAGCTTCCCGGCCGGCGCCGTGCTCGTCACCTCGGCACCGGGAACGCCACCGAGGCGCTGCGCGACGGCGCCGACGTCACCGTCTCGTGCACCGAGGGCAGCCGGGGCAAGGTGTACGCGGCCGCCTCCCGTACGAGGAGAGCGAGACGGACCTGTGCCCTGCCCGCCACCCGCACCCGGGTGATGCTCAACCTCGCCGGTCCGTCCGCCGCCTTCCGCCGGTGGCGGCCGCCCGCCGGAGTTCATCGTCGTGCACCAGGGCCTTGATGCCTCCGACCGCTGCGCCGTCGACCAGCTCACCGAGGGCTACCTCGACCGCGGCCGGTACTTCACCCACCGCCCCGCGTACGGCATCGCACGGATCGCCGCCTCCCGCCGGCCCGACCCCGTCGTCGTCCGCACCGGCGACTTCAAGACCAAGGAGTACGCCAACCTCCTCGGCGGCCGCCCCTTCGAACCGGTCGAGATGATCGGATGGCGGGGTGCCGGCCGCGACTACAGCGACGGCTACCGGGAAGGCTTCGTCCTCGAATGCCAGGCTCTGCGCCGGGTGCGCGAGGAGATGGGCCTGACCGGCGTCATCGTCATGATCCCGTTCTGCCGCACCCTCGAAGAGGCCGACAAGGTCATCGAGGTAATGGCGGCTGAAGGACTGCGGCGCGGCGAGAACGGCCCCAAGGTCTGCGTGATGGCCGAGATCCCCTCCAACATCCTCCTCGCCCAGGACTTCGACGAGAACGACCCGGCCGTCACCGACCTCATCCGGATCCCCCTCCCGCGGGTCCAGACCCTGGGACGTCCGGTGGGCCTGTGCGGACAGCGGCCCAGCGGCGAAACCCGGCCTACGTCGCGTCGCCGTCGCCCCGGACAGCTTCGCCGCCGCCGAGCAGCACATCGCCGCCGCCGAGGAACCGCCACGTTGAGGACCGAATGGTCCCCGCAGGGATCCGTCCGGCCCAAGCGGACCTGCCGTCGGCCGCGTGACAGTGGTGTCAGCCCCGCACCATGGAACCAAGGAGTACCCGCCATGAGCACCAAGCGCGTCCTGGTCGCCTACGGCACCAAGCACGGAGCCACCGCAGGCATTGCCGAACAGCTCGGCAAGACCCTCCGCGAGGACGGTCTCGACGCCGTCGTGCTGCCCGCCGACGAGGTCCACGACGTCCGCGCCTACGACGCCGTCGTCCTCGGCGGCTCCCTCTATGCCGGCCACTGGAGCAGCAAGGCCAAGCACTGCGCCGAACGCAATGCCGACTCCCTGCGGCACCGCCCGGTGTGGATGTTCAGCAGCGGCCCGCTCGACCGCTCCGCCGAGGAACACGACATCCCCCCGGTCTCCGCCGTCGCCCGGGAGATGCAGCTGGTCGGAGCGCGCGAGCACATGACCTTCGGCGGCAGCGTCACGGCCCACACCCCCGGCTTCCTCGCCAAGGCACTGACCCGTCAGGGCAAGGGTGGGGACTTCCGCAATCCCGAACGGATCCAGAACTGGGCCCACCACATCAGCGCCGAGCTCGCCGCCTGAAGGGACGGCCCGGCTCGGCACGCATCAGCACGGAGGCGTGCCATGCACCACCGGACGACAGGGACGGGGGCCAACCCGCTCAGGCGTGATGCCGACCGCACCCGGACCCGTATGCGTGCCGCCTTCGCGCTGACCTGCCTGCTGGCAGTCGTCGTAGGCTTCGCCCTCGGGCGTGCCGCCTGGACGGACGGCCACCGCGCTGCCGAGAACGTCGCGCGCCACCGGCACACCGTGACGGCCACCACGGTCAGCGAGACCACCTACCGAGCGGGAGACCAGCCGAGCAGTCGGCCGATCACCGTGGCGACCGCCACGTGGCATTACCCCTCGCAGCGTCCGCACACGGAAACCGTCCTCGTTCCGGCAGGAACCCGGAAGGGCGACACGGTCCGCCTGTGGGTCGACGGAAACGGCACTGCGGCCGCCGCGCCGCCCAGCCGGACCGACATCGTTCTGAACGCGGTGGCCATCGGCACTGGATCTCTGACAGGGATCGTCCTCGCCGGCGGCGCCCTCGTCGCCGTGCGCCTGCGTATCGTGGACGCGCGCAGCGCACGGGCCTGGGAGTCCGAGTGGGCGGGCGTCGAGCCCCTGTGGTCCGGCCGCCTGCGCCCCGGACAGGGAGCCGGCGATGACTGAGACGGCCGCGCCGGACCTCACGCCGGACACCGCGCCGGATCCCCTGGATCCCCTTCCCCTGCTCCGTCGCGAGCTGCACACCGGCCGCCGGGGGCTGTCGAGCCGGGAGGCGGAACGCAGGCTGGCCGTCTACGGCCCGGACGAGGTCCGCCGCTCCGCCCGCACGGGCACCCTGAGGGAACTGCTGCGGCAACTGGTCCACCCGCTGGCCCTGCTGCTGTGGGCCGCGGCCGCCCTCGCCTTCATCGCCGCCATCGCGGTGCTCGGCTGGGCGATCGTCGCGGTCATCCTCGTCAACGCCGGATTCGCACTCGTCCAGGAACGGCAGGCCGAGAAGGCCGTCGAAACCCTGGCCCGCTACCTTCCCGCGCAGGCCCAGGTGATCCGCGACGGACAGGCACAGCACGTGCCGGCCCGGGACCTGGTCCCCGGTGACCTCATCGCCCAAGGCGACCGGATACCCGCCGACGCCCGCCTGACCGAGGGAGGAGCAGAGGCTGACCTCTCCATGCTCACGGGCGAGTCCACCCCGGTCGAGCGCCTTGCCGGCCCGGGCCTCGACGGCCTTTCCCCGTTCCAGGAGCCCAACCTCGTCTTCAGCGGCACCACCGCCACCGAAGGCCAGGCGCAGGCGATCGTCTTCGCCACCGGCGACCACACCGAGCTCGGGCGGATCGCGGCCCTGAGCCGGCGCACCCGTCGTGAGCCGAGCCCACTGGAGCGGCAGGTCGCCTTCGAACTCGTCTTCACCGCGGCGCTCGTATACGCGCCGCCGCTCCAGAACCTCTTCGGCACCGCCGCCCTCCCGCTGGACGTCGTCCTCCTCATCTCGGCCTTCCCGCCGCTGGTCTGGGGAAGCGACGAGCTCCGGCGCTGGGCCCGACGCCGGCACCACCGTTACTCCTGATCCGACCGGAGGCACACCATGTTGCACACGAGCGAATGGAAGACCCACGTCTACCTCTTCGAGGACGAGCACACGACCAAGGTCCGCGTCGAACTCGACACCGGCACCACGCGTCTCACGGGCCACGGCACCGCCCGCTGCAACCCGACGGACAAGGACGTGCCCGAGATCGGCGACGAACTCGCGGCCGCCCGGGCCCTGGAGAACCTGGCGGAACAGCTCAAGCGCGCCGCCTACGGCGACATGGCAGCAGCGGGGGCCGCACCACAGAGCGCTCCCCTCACGGCCTACGACCTCGGATGAGCGGGCGGCTGTGCGGCAGCGGGCTCAGACTGGACCCATGGGTGACGGGCCGGCGATCGAGCTGACCGGACTGACCAAGAGTACGGGACCGCCAGGGCCTCCCCCCTGCCGCGGTCCGTGGTCGGCTCAGTACGGCCAGGACCAGTCCGCGACCTCCGGCAGGTCGGTGCCGTGCTCGCGGATCCAGCGGTGGTGGCGGATGCGCTGGTCGGCCATGGCCTGGCGCAGGCCCTCGGCGCGGCCGGCCAGGCCCGGGACGCGGTCGATGACGTCCATGACGAGCCGGTACCGGTCGAGGTCGTTGCGCACGACCATGTCGAAGGGGGTGGTCGTCGTGCCGGACTCCTTGTACCCGCGGACGTGCAGGTTCGGGTGGCCGGTGCGGCGGTAGGCAAGGCGGTGGATCAGCCACGGATAGCCGTGGTAGGCGAAGATCACCGGCTTGTCGGTGGTGAAGAGGGCGTTGTAGTCGGTGTCCGTCATTCCGTGCGGGTGTTCCTCGTGGGGCATCAGCCGAGCGATGTCCACGACGTTGACGACTCGGACGGCCAACGACGGGAGGTGCTCGCGCAGGAGGGCCGTGGCGGCGAGGACCTCCATGGTGGGTACGTCGCCGGCGCAGGCGAGCACGACGTCGGGTTCGCGGGAGCCGTGGTCGGTTCCCGCCCACTCCCAGATGCCGGCGCCCCGCGTGACATGGACGAGGGCCTCGTCGAGGGGCAGCCAGTCGAAGGAGGGCTGCTTCCCGGCGACGATCACATTGACCTGGTCGCGGCTGCGCAGGGCGTGATCGGCCACGGCGAGGAGCGTGTTGGCGTCCGGCGGCAGGTAGACCCGTACGACCTCGGGGCTCTTGTTGAGGACGTGGTCGACGAACCCGGGGTCCTGGTGGGAGAAGCCGTTGTTGTCCTGGCGCCAGACGTGCGAGGTGAGCAGGTAGTTGAGGGAGGCGATGGGTGCACGCCAGGGCAGGTCGCGCGAGGTCTTCAGCCACTTGATGTGCTGGCCGACCATGGAGTCGACGATGTGGGCGAAGGCCTCGTAGGTGGAGAAGAGCCCGTGGCGGCCGGTGAGGAGGTACCCCTCCAGCCAGCCCTGGCAGACGTGTTCGGACAGGATCTCCATGACGCGGCCGTCCCGGGAGAGGTTCCTGTCCGTGGCCTCCGTCAGCCCCTGCCAGGCTTTGCCGGTGGCGTCGTAGAGGTCGTCCAGCCGGTTGGAGGCGGTCTCGTCCGGACCGACGACCCTGAAGTCCCGCCGCTCGGCGGTGTCGCGCATGATCTGGCTGAGGAAGCGCCCGAGGACCCGCGTCGGTTCGTGGAGGCTGTTGCCCGGCTTGTCGACGGGGACGGCGTACGCACCGGGGGAGGGCAGCGGGAGAGGCCGCAGCAGCCGCCCGCCGTTCGCCCACGGGACGGCGCCCAGGCGGCGCTCACCCTGCGGGACGCACGCGAGCACCTGCTCGGACGGTTGCCCGCCGACGTCGAAGAGCTCCTCCGGCCGGTATGAGCGCAGCCAGGTCTCCAGCTGCTTCAAGTGCGCGGGATTCTCGCGCACTCCTGCGAGCGGCACCTGGTGGGCACGCCAGGTGCCCGCGACCGGGTCGCCGTCGACGGTGGCGGGGCCGGTCCAGCCCTTGGGGGTGCGCAGCACGATCATCGGCCAGCGCGCGTACTCCCGGCCCGGACCGGTGCCCGCCGTCCGGGCCTCGCGCTGGATGACCGCGATGCGGTCCAGGGCCTCGTCCATCGCGCGGGCCATGGCGTGGTGCACCTGGGCGGGGTCGCTGCCGGTCACGTACAGCGGGTCGTGGCCGTATCCGCGCAGCAGCGAGTCGAGCTCGGCCTGGGGGATACGGGACAGCACCGTCGGATTGGCGATCTTGTAGCCGTTCAGGTGGAGGATCGGCAGGACCGCGCCGTCGTGGACCGGGTCGAGGAACTTGTTCGAGTGCCAGGACGCCGCCAGTGGCCCCGTCTCGGCCTCGCCGTCCCCGATGACGCAGGCGACCAGCAGGCCGGGGTGGTCGAGGGCGGCTCCGTAGGCGTGGGCGAGGGAGTATCCGAGCTCGCCGCCTTCATGGATGGAGCCGGGCGTCTCGGGGGCCACGTGGCTCGGCACGCCGCCGGGGAAGGAGAACTGCCGGAACAGTTTGGCCATGCCGGCCGCGTCCCGCGTGATGTCCGGGTAGGTCTCGGTGTACGTGCCCTCCAGCCAGGAGTTGGCGAGGACGGCCGGACCGCCGTGGCCCGGACCCCAGACGCACAGGGCGTCCAGCGACCGGCCCTTGATCACCCGGTTGAGGTGGGTGTGGACGAGGTTCAGGCCGGGAGAGGTGCCCCAGTGGCCGAGCAGTCGCGGCTTGATGTGCTCGGGCCTCAGCGGCTCGGTGAGCAGGGGGTTGTCCATGAGGTAGATCTGGCCGACTGCCAGATAGTTGGCTGCGCGCCAGTGCGCGTCGAGCTCCGAAATGGGGTACGAGGTCATGCCCGCTCCTGAGTGCGACGGTCCGGGACGTTCGTCGACTGAGCCGATGCCTCCACACTGCCCTCCCCGAGTCGGCGCCGCGAGGGGAGGACCGGCCCTGGGGGAGGGACCGTTGGCCCCTGTGTGCCACGGCGCCCAGCCGGGAGAGTGAGGTCGGCGGTGCCGGTCCCCCCGGCCGGCGCCGCTCCCTGCCGACCGACCCCCCGATGCTGCGGCATCAGTACGGAGGACAGACTCGTGAAGCGCACCCTGGTTGTCGGAGTGGACGGATCCCCTCAGAGCCGGGCCGCGGCGGACTGGGCCGCACAGGAGGCCGTACGACGTGACCTGCCCCTGCACGTGGTCCATGCCTGGCTGTGGGCGCCGCTGGCCGCCCCGATCGTCCAGGACCGCGATACCGAAGCCCGCCGCGCCGACGACGTCCTGCAGGAGGTCGAGGGCGAGCTCACCCACCGGTACCCGGGATTGGACCTCACCGCGGAAGTGCTCTCCGATGCGCCCGTGCCGGCCCTGCTGCACGCCGCCAAAGATGCGAAGCTGCTGGTCATCGGCACTCGCGGGCACGGAGCGCTGGTCGGCTTCCTGCTGGGATCCTACGGTCAGCAGGTGATCGCCGCCGCGGAGTGCCCCGTCGTGTCCGTACGCTCCGCGCACGGCAAGCCGGTCGCCGTGCCGGAGGAGGGCGAGGTCGTCGTCGGGCAGCAGGGCGGCGTGCAGGAGTCCGCCGAGGTACTGCGCATCGCCTTCGAGGCAGCCGCGGCACGCAAGGTGCCGCTCCGTGCTGTCCGCGCTTGGAGCCTGCCTCCGGTCTACGGTTACAGCCCCGGGTCGATGTGGATCGCCGACCAGTCCGGTGGCCTGGAGCCGTACGAGAAGGCGGCGCTGGAGCAGGCACTGGAGCCGTGGCGGGTGAAGTACCCGGAGGTCGAAGTCGTCGCGCACGTCGAGCAGGGCAGTGGCGGCCACGTGTTGCTGGCCGCTGCGTCCGACGCGCAACTGCTCGTCGTCGGCCGGCGGGTCCGCGAGTCGGCGGTGGGGGCGCACATCGGGTCCGTGGCCCATGAGGTCCTGCACCACTCGGCATGCCCTGTGGCGGTGGTCCCGCACCCCTGAACCTTCCGGCTATTCGGCGGCCGGCATGGGGCGCTGGCTCGGCGGGACCAGCGTATGGCTGGCGATCACGGCTGCTTGGACGCGGCCCTCCACACCCAACTTGGTGAACAGACGCGAGATGATGTTCTTGACGGTCTTCTCGGCGAGGAAAAGCCGCTTGCCGATCTCCCGGTTGGTGAGACCCTCGCTGACCATGACGAGGACCTCCTTCTCCCGGTCGGTGAAGCCGGGCAGACCCGGGACCTGCTCCTCCTTGGGCACGTCACCGCGCATGCGGGCCATCAGCCGGGTCGTGGCTCCGGGATCGAGCATGGACTGGCCGGCCGCGACCGTGCGTACGGCGGTGACCAGGTCGGTGCCGGTGATCTGCTTCAGTACGTAGCCGGAGGCGCCCGCCATCACAGCGTCCAGCAGGGCCTCCTCGTCATCGAACGAGGTGAGCATCAGGCAGGCCAGCTCGGGCATCCGCGAGCGCAGCTCCCGGCACACCCTCACCCCGTCTCCGTCCTGGAGTCGTACGTCCAGGATCGCCACCTGGGGGCGCAGCGCGGGGATCCGGACCAGGGCCTGTTCCGCCGTGCCCGCCTCGCCGACCACGTTCAGGTCCGGCTCCGCGTCCAGCAGATCGTGCACCCCGCGGCGCACGACTTCATGGTCGTCGAGGAGGAAGACCGTGATCGGCGTCTTGGCGGGGGAGGGAGCACCGCTGTCGGTCATGACGCAACTCCTTCGGCTGGGTCCGTCCGGGGCGCACGAACTCCAGCATCCTGCCTGCCGAAGGGGCCGAACGGACAGGGCCGATAGGCCCTCATCCACCCGTTTCCCCGCGGAAAGAGGCCCCATGGGAAAGGGACCTTCGGCCCTCCACAGGGGGCATATGGACCTTCCCCGGACCGGTCTGAGTCCGGTGAGCTGGAGCCGCACGGGGAAAGGCGCGGCTCGGCTTCAGAGCCGCACGCAGCGTGGAGGCTCCGAAATGACCGCCTTGATCGATCTGAAGGCCGTGGTGAGGAACGACGGTGATCTGCGCGTCACCTTGGCAGGAGAACTCGACTTCCACACGGCGGCGCAGGTGGAGCCCCGCCTCACCGAACTCGCCGCGTCCGTTCAACACGGCCTCGTCCTGGACCTGTCCGGGATCTCCTTCTGCGACAGCTCGGGCATCGACCTCTTCATGCGCGTGCACCACCGCTGCCGCTCGGCCGGAACCACGCTCCGGCTGTGTGGCGTGCCCCCTCTGGTGGCCAAGTCGATGCGGGTGCTCGGGGCCGACCGCGAGCTGGGGCTCGCGGCGGCCTGATCAGGGCGGTGGCCGGAGTCTGTTTCCGGGTCGGGACCGTTCGTCCCTGGTTCTCGTGGTGCTCGAGAAGGAGGCTGGTGGCTCGGAAGCCGCAAGACCGACCGATGCCGGATGAAGGTGCGCAGGATGAAGGAGGGCGGCGGCATACAGCGCACCGATGCAGGATGGCGATGTGACGGCCGCCCGGCACATGCGAGAGCTCGACAGGACGGAGGCGCTGAGACTGGTGGCGACCGTGTCCCTGGGACGAATCGTCTTCACGCAGCACGCTCTGCCGGCAGTGCGCCCGGTCAACCATCTCGTCGAGGGCGAGGACATCATCGTGCGGATCCACGACGACGGGGCGCTCACATCCCTCATGGCCCCGGCCGATGTCACCGGCGTGGTCGTCGCCTACGAAGCGGACGCCATCGATCCCGTCACCCACCTCGGCTGGAGCGTCGTCGTCACCGGCTACGCGCGGCCGGTGGCCGACGCCGACGAGGCGGCCCGGTTCGCTTCCATGCTGCGTCCTTGGGCGGGACGCCCCACGGCCCGGGCCCTGCGGATCCGCCCCGCCCTCGTCACCGGATTCCGGCTGGAAGCGGAGCGGACGCTGCCGGAGACGGCTGCCCGGGGATGATCGAGTCGGCCCCGTCAGCTCCCGGTGGGGAGCGGTGCCCGCCAGACGAGTCGGCTGCCCCCGTCGCCGGGGGTGTCCACGGTGAAGGACCCGCCCACGCCCCGCGCCCGGTCGTCGAGGTTGCGCAGGCCGCTCCTGCGGCCCTGGGCCGGGATGCCCCTGCCGTTGTCCGAGACCGTCAGCACGATCTCGCCCGGCTCCGCCTTGAGGGCCACGGCGACCCTGGTCGCCCCTGCGTGGCGCGCGGCGTTGCTCAAGAGCTCGCCCAGCGCAGCCATGACGTGGTCGGCCACCTCGGACGGGACGTCCGTGTCGAGCAGGCCCTCCATGCTCAGACGCGGCGGATGGCCGAGGGTGATGGCCGCGTCGCCGACCGCCCGGGCAGCGCGGGCCCGCAGACCCGGTCCGCTCTCACGATCCTTGGTACGCAGACCGAAGATCGTCGATCGGATGATCTTGATGGTCTCGTCCAGGTCGTCGACCGCACGGCTGATGCGCTCGGCGGCCCCCTCGTGCTCGACGAGCCGCGCGGCGCTCTGGAGGGTCATGCCCGTGGCGAAGAGCCGCTGGATGGCCAGGTCGTGCAGGTCCCGTGCGATCCGGTCCCGCTCCTCCAGCAGTGCGATCTGCTCGGTGTCCCGGCGCCGCTCCGCCAGCTCCAGGGCGATGGCCGCCTGCCCCGCGAAGGCGACGAGCGGCTCCAACTCGTTCTCGCCGAAGACGGGCTCGCCGGCTGCGCGCGCGAGCAGGAGTACGCCCCTGCTCTCTCCGCCTGTGGTGCCCAGCGGGACCGCGACGGCGGGACCCAGCCCGCCCTGTGTCTGCGCATCGGCCGGATAGCGGCCGTTGTCCGAGGCGTGAACGACCGCCACGGGTTGCCCGGTCTGGTGAGCGGTTCCCGAGAGAGATCCTGCGAAGGGGACGACGAGCCCCTGCCGGGCCTTGCTGTCCGCACCGGCCGCGAACTCCACGAACAGCCCCTCGGCACCGGGAACCGGCATGGAGATGTCCGAGATGCGGGCGCCCGTGATCTCCCGTGCCCGGAGGGCGATGAGCTCCAGCACAGCCGGACGGGGACTGCCCGACAGCAGGCTCTCGGTGATCTCCGCATTGGCCTTGAGCCACCGCTGCTGGCGCTGCGACGCCTCGTACAGCCGGGCGTTGTCGATCGCCACGCCCGCCGCCACCGAGAGGGTGGAGATCACCGTCTCGTCCTCGGTGTCGAAATCGACCCCGCCCCGCTTGTCGGTCAGATAGAGGTTCCCGAACACCTCGTCCCGCACCCGGATCGGCACGCCGAGGAACGTGCGCATGGGCGGGTGGTGCGGTGGAAACCCGTACGACGAGGAGTGAGCACCGAGATCGGTGAGGCGCAAGGGCTCCGGGTGGTGGATGACTTCTCCGAGCAGACCGTGACCAGCCGGCAGGGGACCGATTTCGGCGATGGCTTCCTCGGTGAGCCCCACGGTCAGGAACTGCGACAGCGTGCGGCCGTGGGGGCCGATGACCCCCAGCGCCCCGTACTCGGCGTCCACGAGCAGCGCCGCTGCCTCCACGATCCGCCGCAACACCTGGGCCAGATCCAGTTCCCGGCCCACCGAGACGACGGCCTCCAGCAGGCTGTGCACCCGGTCCCGGGTGCCGCGCACGGCGTCGATTCGTACTTGGAGCTCGTCGAGCAGCTCGTCCAGCCGCATCCGAGGCACTTGCGTCAACGGATCCCCCACACCCACGTGATTCCCCTTCGCCGCCCGCCCCGTGCGGAGCCAGCGTATCGACAGCCCGGCCTTGCGGGGCGGGGAGCGGGAACGCCGGCAGGACGACGGGATCGCGACGCGCCGAGGCGTGAGCGGCGTCGTTGCGTACGGCCGCTGGCCGTGACTGACTTGATCGCAGAATCGGACGGCAGAGGGGCGGAGACGGCCATGGGCCTTAAGAAGGCGGTCTACGAGAGAGAACTGCTGCGGCTCCAGACGGAGCTGGTCAAGCTCCAGGAGTGGACGCGCGCGGAAGGCGCCCGCCTGGTCGTCGTCTTCGAGGGGCGTGACGCCGCGGGCAAGGGGGGCACGATCAAGCGCGTCGCAGAACACCTCAATCCCCGTGTCGCACGCATCGCCGCGCTGCCCACACCGACGGAGCGGGAGCGTACCCAGTGGTACTTCCAGCGGTACGTCGAGCACCTGCCCGCCGCCGGCGAGATCGTGCTGTTCGACCGCAGCTGGTACAACCGGGCCGGGGTCGAGCACGTCATGGGCTTCTGCACGCCCGCGGAACACCAGCTCTTCCTGCGGCAGTGTCCGGTCTTCGAGCGGATGCTGGTGGAGGACGGGATCCTGCTCCGCAAGTACTGGTTCTCCGTCAGCGATGCAGTGCAGGAGGAGCGGTTCCGCGCCCGTGCGGAGGACCCGTTGCGCCGGTGGAAGCTCTCCCCGATGGATCTGGAGTCCCTCACGCGACTGAACCGCGGTAGGCGCCGGTGGTGTCTACTCCCGGATTTCCAGGACCTCGGTCAACGGGCGGCGGGGCGTGTCGGGGCCTGCGGGGCCGTAGCCGAGGCGGAAGACCATTTGCACGTGTCCCATGGCCGCGACCGGGTCGCGGGCCGTCCAGCGCAACTCCGGCCACTCCAGGGGGTGTGACGTCATCGACGTGGCAAGTCCGTCGGCAGTGGCCTGCAGAAGGACCCGCTCCATTGCCTGGCCGGCGCGCAGCCAGTCGGCTCTCGTGTCCCCCGGGGTGCTCAGCAGAGCCAGTTGCGGCCGCTTCTCGAACACGGCCCAGCCGCGATCCGGTATCGGGTTGGCCCAGCCGAAGTCACGTACGGGCGTGCGGCCGCCAGAAGCCTTCGGTCCGAACGCGGCGGCGGGAATGCCGTCACTACGCGTGCCCGAAGCGTCCTGCGTGGGGGAGGCCCAGGTCGCGGTTTCCGCCCGGGCGAGCGGATCGATCTCCTCGCGGTGTTCTGCGTCCCGTACCAGCCCGAGCACGGTGTCGATGTGCCAGGTGTCCGGGACGGTGAGGCGGCAGCCTTCCAAGTGGGCCGCGGCCCACAGACCGTCGAGCAGTGCGGTCGGCACCGGCTCCTCGCTGAAGGGGTAGCGGCTGGTGTGCCGGCGCCGGACGGCGTCGTGCAGGGAGGCGAGCTCGCGGTCCGCGCCCGCAGTTTCGTCGATGGTCACCGTGGCGAGCAGCCATGGTTCGGCGTCGTCGGGCAGGAGCTGAACGCGGACGGGGAGACCGATCCGGGCTGCGGACACGCGGAGGTTGAACAGTGCCGCGGCACAGCCGAGGTGGAGGCTGCGGTGGTTCGGGTCGGTCCGCGTCATCGCGCGTTCCGGATCGCCGTACAGGGCGAGGGCGCCGCTGCCGGCATGGAACACGAACTTCCATGGCTGGGCGTTGTGCATGGACGGGGCGGTGACGGCGTCGCCGACGAGCTGGATGACGGTGTCGGGGTCGAGGTGTGTTGCGGTCACGGGACTGGTCCTGTCTATGCGGCCTCAGTCGTGCGCCACGACGGCGACCGGTGAGGTGGCGTGGTGCATCACCGCGTGGGTGATGGGGCCGATGCGGGCACCGAGTGCCGGACGGCGGATTCGCCGGCCGACCACGACGAGTGCCGCGCCGGACGCGGCGTCCAGGATCTGGCTGGCGGGCTGGCCGATGACGATGCGGGCATCGAGGGCGAGCCGCGGGTACTTCTTCTCCCAGGGGCTCAGCAGCTCGCGAAGCGTGGTCTCGAGTCCGTCGGCCATCTCCTTCTCGACGCCGGGATCGAGGACGGGAGCGTAGGAGAAGACCGGCGGGAGCGACCAGCCGTGTACGACGACGAGCGGGCAGGCCCGCCGGTCCGCTTCCTCGCAGGCGAAAGCGAGGAGCCGATCGCAGTTGCTGCGCAGGTCCACTCCGAGCACCACCGGTCCGGCATCACCCGCGGGCCTGGGCGGACGGTCTTGGCCGTCGACGGAGCGCACGAGGACGACGGGCGTGTCGGTCTCGGGGATGGTCGCCGAGCCGGTCGAGCCCACGACGAACCCGGCCATGGCGCCGAGACCGCGTGAGCCGAGCACGAGCAGGTCCGCATCGGCTGCGCAGGAGGCGAGGACCTTGGAGGCCGTGAGTCCTTTGGTGCCGTGGGTGCTGATGTCGAGCGCGCCGTACTCGCGCAGCAGCCGGTCCCGTGTGCGCGAAAGGAGCTCCTCCGCCCACTGATCACGCGGTTCGGGGAGCGGCACGGCGAAAGGACCGTACTGCGCCCAGTCTTCCGCGTGGACGAGTTCCAGGGCCGCGCCACGCAGTTCGGCCTCGTGGGCGGCCCAGTCGGCAGCGGCGGTGTCGGCGCCCGATCCGTCCAGACCTACCGTGATCCGGTTCGACATGGTGTTCCTCCCGGGGCCGTATGGTCGGCTTCTCTCAGCCTCTTCCGCTTGTGGTGCCCTGGGAAGGACCGAGCGGCCCATCCGGGGACCGACCGGCCCCTGCTTGCACACTCAGCTCGGCTCGGCCTCGGCGCAGGTCAGTCTGTTGTCGACTTCGACGGTGATGGCCGAAGGAGCCAGGTGGAGAGTCCGGGTGAGGACGTCCTCGAGCGTCTCTTGCTGTATCGCGTGGTCGCGACGGAGGAAGAGCCGGATCAGGTCGCTGCGACTGAGGATGCCGACCACGCGGCCTTGCTCGTCGACGACCGGCAGCCGCTTGACCCGGTGCCGCTGCATGATGCGGGCCGCGCGGACCACGCTCCACTCAGGTGTCGTACTCCTTCAGGAGCCGGGCGATCTCCTTGAACGCGGTCGTGCGCCGGACGGTGACGGCGGTGTGCGTCATCAGGTCCGCGACGCTGCGGTGCATCGTGCCCTCAGGCGGAGACGGGGGCGGTGAAATCCGCCTTGACGTCGACGACGCCCGGTACGGTGCCGGCGGCGCGCACGACGATGTCTTCCATCGCGGGGTCCGGCAGCGACCCGGTGAGGTAGGCGATGCCGTTGGCGACGTGGACGTGCACCTCGACGGGGCCGTGCGCGTGGACGTGTGCTTCGGCGGGAACCTGCGGGAGCAGCTGGTACATGATCAGTTCGCGGATCTCGGCGCCGATGTCCTCGTCCGGGCGCAGGAAGACCTTGAGCAGGTCACCGCGGCTGACGACGCCGACGAGGCGGCCGTCGCCGTCGACCACGGGAAGGCGCTTGAGGTGCCTTCGGGCCATCAGACGTGCCGCGGTGGGGATGGTGGCGTCCTTCGTGACGGTCACGGCCGGGCGGGTCATCAGCTGCTCGGCGGTGGCATCGTGGGCCGTGTCGGAGCCTTGGGGCTTGAGCAGCAGGTCGGCTTCGGAGACGACGCCGACCACCTGTCCGCCCTTGCCAAGGACGGGGAGCGCGCTGACGTTCCACATCCGCAGCTCTTCCACGATGTCCTTGAACGCGGTTCCTCGGTCGACAGAGATCACGGTGTGTGTCATGACGTCCTCGACGTTGCGCAGGTGCTTCATGGTCTTCCTCCTCGATGGAACGGCCGGCACTTGCGATGGTGCGAAGGGCGACCGTTTTGCGGGTAGGGACGTCCGGGGCCCGAGGCGGTCCGGCCGACCCTGGCGGGCCCCGCCCGGGGGTGGTTCCATGGAAGTGCGGAAAGGGTCCTTGCGAGGATGCGGAGAAGCGGCCGAGCGCCGTGCACCGCACAATCGGGATCCGCGAGAAGCGGACGGACTCTTTCCGCCCTTGGTGCGTTCCTCGCACGGGCGTTCACCGGTTTTCCGCTCCTTCAGTCGTGGGCGATGACGGCCACGGGGGCTGCTGCGTGGTGCAGGACCGCGTGGGCGACCGAGCCGAGGTGCGCGCCGAGCGGGGAGCGGCGCACACGGCGTCCCACGACGACGAGTCCCGCGCCCTGCGAGGCCCGGACGAGATGCCCGCCCGCCGATCCCATGAACACGTTGTGGCTGACGTTCACGTTGGGGAACTTGTGCTGCCAGGGCAGCAGCATGTCGCCCACCATGTGCGTGACGCTCCTGCCGATGTCCCGTTCGTTGTCCGGGTCGAAGAAGGGGGCGTAGCTGTAGGCGGCCGGCATCTTCCAGCCGTGCACGGCCCGCAAGGGGCAGTGACGACGGTCCGCCTCTTCGAAGGCGAAGGCGAGTACCCGGTCGCACGCTTCGTGGATGTCGACGCCCACGACGATCTCGGCGCCGGAGCCGGTGCCCGGGCCGTCCGGGTCGTCGGCGGCGCGAACGAGGACGACCGGGGTGTCCGTCGCGACCACAGTGGACATCGCCACCGAGCCCGCGACGAAACCGACCAGGCCGCCCAGACCGCGCGATCCCAGAACGAGCAGCCCGGCGTCGGCGGCTTCGGCCGCGAGGGCGGCGGCCGGCCGGGCCGTCAGGCAGCGGGTCGTGATCTCCAGGTTCTGGTGGCGCCCGTGCAGTTCCTGCGCGGCTTCGGTCAGGGCTTGGTCCGCCCAGCGGTCCACGTCCTGGCGGCCCAGGCCGGGGAGCACCGGGTCCAAGGGCCAGTCGACGGCGTGCACGAGCCGCAGCGGCACCTGCCGTAGGAGGGCCTCCTGCGCTGCCCAGCGGGCTGCTCCCCGGCTTTCCGGGGAGCCGTCGACTCCCACGGTCACGTGGTGTTTCATGGCTGCGATTCCCTTCGTGAGCTCCGGTGTTCATCACCACGGCATTGCGTGCCGGGCCTGGTCCGCGTACGTGGCTGCCGTGTCATCGGTGCGGGCGGTGACACGCGATGCCACAGCGACGACCCCTTCGAGTTGCTCGACGAGGCCGAGGAGTGGGGGGAGCTGGCTCCGGCGTTCGACATGGCCCTCCAGAGTGACGACGCCGTCCACCACGTGGACGTCGACGTCCTCGGTCGGCACGCCGAGTGCCTCCGCGAGGATCTCGTCGTTGATACGTCGTCGTATCTCGGAGTCCGGGCGCAGGAACATGCGGAGCAGGTCCCGGCGCGTGACGATGCCGACGAGCCGGTCTTCCACGTCCACGACGGGGAGGCGTTCGATGGCACGGCGGGTCATCAGCCGGGCGGCGTCGGCCGCTGTCTCTTCGGCGCGGACGGTGACCGCGGGCGCGGACATGACGTCGCTCGCGGTGGGCGGCTCCCCCGCTGTGCCGTTCTGCCAGGAGGAACCGGGGCCAGGTCCCGCATGGGCCAGCAGGTCCGTCTGCGAGACGACACCCATCACGCGGTCCTCGTCGTCCAGGACAGGGACACCGGAGATGTCGTACTGGGCGAGGAGCTTCGCAACGTCCTTGAAGGCGGTACCCGGGGCCGCGGAGACGACCTCGTCGGTCATCAGGTCCGCCACCTTGATGTGCTTCATGAGGCCCTCCTGCTCCGCGTGTCACGCGACGCTGGTGTCCGGTGTGGGGTGTGCCCCCACCATCCGTCCTCGACCGCCGACGATCGAGGGCCGAACGGTCCCGTCCGGGGGCCCGTAAGGGCCCGGGGTGCCAAGCCGTGGCGATGGGGACCTTTGGCCCCGTCGGCGGCCCCGGGAGGCCCTCTTCCCGAAGCACCGACGGTGCCAGCGTGAGAGGTGTCCCTCATCGGCTTCTCGGTTGGGAGGAATCGTGGAAAGCACCTTCCGTACGCCCGACACCAGCTCGGTCGTCGTCGGCGTGGACGGCTCGCAGCCGGCCCGCGTCGCTGCCCTGTGGGCGGCCAAGGAGGCAGAACGCCGGGACCGTCCGCTGCACATCGTGTACGGCGCCGACACCGACGGCAGGGCCTTGTACCTGTCGGCGGAGACCATCGAACGGGTCCGCGTCAACGGTCGGGCGCTCCTGGACGACACGGCGAAGGCCGTGTCGGCCGAGTACCCCGGGCTGACCGTGACCACCGAATTCAGCCGCGCGGGTGCCGTCGACAGCCTGCACCGGGCGGGCGGGCTCCACGGCACGGTCGTGGTCGGCAACCGCGGCCTGGGCGGGTTCGACTCCCTCATGCTCGGATCGGTCGGCCTGGATGTCGCGGCCGCCGCCATGACGCCCCTCATCGTCGTCCGAGGCGTCGACGGGACCGAGGAGACCGGTACGGTCCTCGCGGCGATCCGCGACGAACACGACCTCCTGATCGCCCGGTACGCCGCCAAGGAAGCCGAGCTGCACAAGGCCTCCCTGCGGCTGCTGCACGTGTGGAACGTGCTCCAGTCCGTCGGCGAGGTGGTCAGCATGCTCGACGGCGTGGACGAGATCGCGAGTGGGCACGCAGAGGCCCTGCGGGCCGTTACGGACGTGGTCCGCGACGAGTTCCCGGACCTGGAGGTACAGGCCGATGCCGAGAAGAGCATCTCCGTGGCCGGTGTCCTCGTCGAGGCGTCCCGTCACGCGGACCTGCTCGTCATGGGCGGCCGCCGGGTCCCAGGGCCCCTCGGACTCGCCCCCAACCTGGGCATGGCGACGCACAGCCTGCTGCACCACGCCCACTGCCCCGTGGTCCTCATTCCCCGGACAGGCAGCGACTTCGGGAGCCGGTCATGACCATCCACCCTGCAGGAAGCCGTGACATCGTCGTGGGCATCGACCCGGACAGGAACTGGCACCTCGCCCTGGCCTGGGCCGCCGACGAAGCACAACGGCGCAGGCTCCCGCTGCGCCTGGTGCTCGCGGTACCGCCCCAGCACGACACCCAGCACGTCGATGACACCCCCGGCGAGACCGCCCTGCGGCAGACCGGATCCGACAGGCTCGAACAAGCGTGCAACTGGGTGCGTGACCGCCACCCCGAGGTGGCCGTCACCGGTGATCTGCTCGGCGGCTTCCCCGCCCCCGTCCTGGGCGGTGCGGCGCGAGAGGCCCGCATGATCGTCCTCGGGTCCCGGCACCTGAGCCGAACCGCCGAGTTCTTCAGCGCCGGCTCGCTCGTGGTACCCGTCACCGCCCAGGCCCATTGCCCGGTCGTCGTCGTGGGCGACTCCGAGCACATCAGCCAGCAGCCGCCCTACATCGTGGCGGGTATCGACGGCAGCGCGTCCGCCACGGCCGCGCTGGCCTTCGCCTTCGACGAGGCCGACCTCCGGGGTGCGGCGCTGCGGGTCGTCTGCGTGTGGCAGCGGCCGCTGATCATGCTGGACGACGAGGAGGTGGCGCTGCGGGCGCAGCGCACTCTGCTCTCCGAAGCCACCGCCGGCCTGTCCGAGAAGTACCCGGACGTGCACGTCACCCACGAGGTCCTCACCGGCCACCCGGTCGAGGAACTGGCCCGGGCCGCCGAATTCGCCCTGGCCGTCGTCGTGGGCCGGCGCGGCCGCGGCGGGTACACCGGCATGCGGATCGGCTCCGTCGTCCACGGCCTCCTGCACCGTGCGCACTGCCCCGTGATCACCGTCCCCACCGACTGAGCCCGCCATGACCACTCGCGCGACCGAGATGCCGTCTGCCGAGCCAGTGGCCGTGGAGGCGTGGGTCGCGGAGGTGCCACCTCGTTGCGTCCGTACCGGGCCAGTCGGCGTGCGGCCTCGGCCTGCGTCAGCCCCGCCGGGCACCTGCACGACGGCACCGGTACCTCTCGGCACGAGCAGAGGCCGTACGGGGCAATCGCCCGCTGAATGGGAAGGCCGGGCCCTCCGGCCGGAGATACCGTGGAAGCGATGGCCGTCACGCCATCGCTTCCGGCTGGAGGTGGGCATGAGCGGAGGCGAGCAGCCCACCGGGAGCGGTGTTCCGCGGCTGCGGCTCGACGAGCTGCTCGACGAGCTGCAGGTACGGATCGACGAGGTCAGGGGCACGCGGGACCGGCTGAACGGTCTGCTCGAGGCCGTCATGTCGGTGGGCCGGGAACTCGACCTGCCGCAAGTCCTGCGCGGCATCGTCGAAGCCGCCGTGGTGCTCGTGGACGCGGAATACGGGGCCCTCGGCGTCATCGGGGACGACAAGAGGCTGGCGGAGTTCCTTCCCGTCGGCATCAGCGACGGCCTCCGCGCGCAGATCGGGGACCTGCCGTCCGGCCACGGCATCCTCGGCGAGCTGATCCGCCACCCCGAGCCGCTGCGGCTGTCGGAGTTGTCCGGGCATCCCGCCTCGTACGGATTCCCGGCCCATCACCCGCCGATGCATTCCTTCCTCGGTGTCCCGATCCGGGTTCGCGAGGAGGTCTTCGGCAACCTCTATCTGACCGAGAAGCGGGGCGGAGCCGAATTCGACGCCGAGGACGAGGCGGTCCTGTCCACCCTCGCCGTTGCGGCCGGCATCGCCATCGAGAACGCCCGGCTGTTCGAGGAGGTCCGGCTGCGCGAGCGGTGGCTGGAGGCCAGCTCGGACATCACCAGCGCCCTGCTCTCCGGAGCGCCCGAGGACGAGGTCCTCGAGGGCATGCTGGAGCGGGCCAAGGACATCACGGGCGCGGCCATGGGTGCCTTCTACCTGCTCGGCTCCGGCGGTGAACTGAGGGGCTCGCTCGCTCTCGGGGAGGGAGCCGAGGCGCACCGCGGGATCGTCCTGCCCAGTACTCGGGGAACTCTCGCCGAGGCCGCACTGGCCCGCGACGGTCTCATCACAGTCCCCGACGTGGCGACCGACGAGCGCGTCACCGTGCAACCGGAGAGGTGGACGGGCTTCGGCCCGGCGGTCGCCGTCACCGTCGGCACCAAGGAAAGACTGAGCGGCGTCCTGATCCTGGCCAGGAGGCACGGTCGCCCCGTGTTCGCGTCTGCCGAAATCGCCGCACTTCCGGGCTTCGCGGGCCAGGCCGCCCTCGCTTTGGAGCTCGCCGACCGGCGCCGCGACGCCGAGCAGATGAGCCTGCTGGAGGACCACGACCGCATCGCCCGTGACCTGCACGACCTGGCCATCCAGCGCCTCTTCGCCACCGGCATGACCCTCCAGAGCGCCCAGCGTTTCGTCGACCATCCCCAGGCGGCCGAACGCCTCGCGCGCGCCGTGGACGACCTGGACGCGACCATCAAGATCATCCGATCGACCATCTTCGGCCTCCGCGAGCACGAGGCCCCCGGCAAGGCGCCCAAGATGCGCTCCCGTCTGGTCCAGGCTCTGGATGAGGCCTCGGCGGCCCTCGGCTTCGCCCCGGCCCTGCGGATGGAGGGGCTGATCGACACCGGCGTACCGTCGGCCGTCGCGGACGAGGCCCTCGCCGTGGTGGGGGAAGCCCTCACCAACGTCGCCCGCCATGCCGAGGCCACGCGGGCGGAGGTCTCGATCGCTGAGGCCGACGGGAGCCTGATCGTCACCGTGACCGACAACGGCGTCGGCCTGCCCGCAGGCGGCCGGCGCAGCGGACTGCGGAACCTGGCGGAGCGTGCCGAAAGGCTCAGCGGCCGGATGGAGGTTGCGGCGCGGGGGGACGGGGAGCGGGGCACTCGCCTGGAGTGGCAGGTACCTCTCGTTCCGCCAAAGTGACCGGCTTAGGCGTTCCTACCGGTTGGCCGCCCCGGTGTCGTGCTCGCGCACCTGGGCGGCGATCACGGCCGCCTGGACCCGTCGCTCCACGCCGAGCTTGCCCAGCAACCGGGAGATGTGGTTCTTGACCGTCTTCTCGGACAAGTAGAGCTGCTTGGCGATCTGCCGGTTGGTGAGGCCCTCGCCGATGAGCTCCAGGACGGCCCGCTCCCGTTCGGACAGCGCCGCCAGGCGTGCGTCTTCCGGTGCCTTCGCCGTTTCCGGGTCGCGCAGGGAGTGCATCAGGCGGGCAGTGGTCGCGGGGTCCAGCATGGACTGGCCGGTGGCGACCGTTCGTACGGCCGAGACCAGATCGGAGCCCTTGATCTGCTTCAGGACGTAGCCGGCAGCCCCTGCCATGATCGCGTCCAGCAGGGCGTCCTCGTCGTCGAACGAGGTCAGCATCAGACAGGCCAGACCCGGCATGCGCGAGCGCAGCTCGCGGCAGACGGTGATGCCGTCGCTGTCAGGGAGCCGCACGTCGAGTACGGCGACGTCCGGACGGAGCGCCGGCCCGCGGGCGAGCGCCTGCTCCGCGGTGCCGGCTTCGCCCACGACGGTGATGTCCGGCTCTGCGTCCAGAAGGTCATGCAGCCCGCGTCGGACCACCTCGTGGTCGTCGAGGAGGAACACCTTGATCGGCGCCTCTGCGGAGGCGTTCGGATCGTCGGACATGGTCGCCCCTGGCTCGGTCCCGTCTACGCGTTTCCATCAGAATTGTCGCAGTAAGGCGCACCATGCACCCTGTGGCTGACGAGGAGGGCCGCTTAGGCAGCGATGGTGCTTTCCAGCTCCATCCGGACGTCCACGACACCCTCGACCGCGCGGATCGCCCGTGCGAGGAGGGGGACCAGGGCCCGGTCCCGGAGCGGGCCGCGCAGAGTGACAACCCCGTCCTGTACGGCGAGGTCCACGCTCACACCGGGTGTCAGCTCGGTGAGCACGCTCTCGCGGATCTCCTCCTCGAGCTCCTCGTCGGGCCGCAGGAACACCTTGAGGAGGTCGCTGCGGCTGACCACACCTTCCAGCATGCCGAGCGCGTTCACCACGGGCAGGCGCTTGACGTGCTTGCGCGCCATGATCCGGGCGGCCTCGGCGACGGGCGCGTCCGGGTGCACGGTGATCGCCGGGCTCGACATGAGCTCCTCGGCCAGCACCCCGCCGGCCTTGGAAGCCTCCTCCAGCTGATCGGGCAGCGCGGGGTCCGTACGCCGGAACTCCTCCTTCGGCAGCAGATCCGCCTCGGAGACCACTCCCACGACGCGGCCCTCGCCTTCCAGGACGGGGACCGCGCTGACCTTCCACTCGTGCATCAGCTCGACGATCTCCTTGTAGGACGCCTCCCTGCCTATGGCCACGGCCGTGTGCGTCATGACGTCACTGACGGTGTAGCGGGATGCGGGCATGGCCGCCTCCTTCGGCGTACGGACGATCAGAGGAAGCTGCCGCTGCCGTAGGGCGCGTACAGATCGAGAAGGCGCACGCGGGCGGCCTGCAGCCGGTTGGCGAGGACCTGCCCGACCCAGTGGCCCAGGGCAGAGCCGAAAGCGGTGTCGGTGTCCATCAGCGCCCGCACGCGCTCCGCGTCGAACTCGTACGCGCGGACGGGTGTCATAGCCTCGGCGCCCAGGCGCCAGGAGTACGGCTTGAAGAGCCACGAGCAGCCGACCAGCTGGCCGGCGCCGAGGCTCTCGATGACCGCGGCGCGCCGCCCGGGCACATGGACGTCCAAGGTCACGGTGCCGGACCGGACGATCCAGAACCGGTCGGCGTGGCCGCCCTCGCGGAAGAGACGCGTCCCTTCCTCGAAGTTGACCTCTCGGGCCAGTGCCATCAGACGGGAGCGGCAGTCGGCGGGCAGTGCCTCGGAGATACGGGTGGGTGAAGGGGTGCTCATGGACGGCCTCCTGTTCGAGTCCGTCTTCAGTCTTGGCCTTCCCGCCGATCCTGGGCATGGGCCCTGTGGTCCCGTCCAGGGGCCGATCGGCCCATGTCCGGGATCGGCGTACGCGGAGATCCTGGCTGCAGACGGCCCGTTCACGGCTCTCGCCCCTGTCCGACTGGCAGGCGTGGGACGTTCGGGAATGGGCACGGCTTGGAGACCGGGGGTGTTCGGCTCCCTCACCACGCCGTCCATCCGGATCGCGGCCTGCTCGCTCGACGAAGGACGTCCACGATGAAAAGCCACCCGGCCGGTGCGACCACCGCTTCGTCTGCCGGCAGTGTGCCGGGACGGCAGATGGACGAGCTCGGCGCCGACGAGGCGCTGCAGCTGCTCGGCAGCGCCGAACTGGGCCGGATCGTCTTCACCCGGCACGCACTGCCCGCCGTGCGCCCGGTCAACCACGTTCTCGATGCCGGCGACATCATCGTCCGCGTCCAGGACGGATCGACGTTGGCGGCGCTGCTCGCGACCCGGCAGGGTACGGGCGTGGTCGTCGCCTACGAGGCCGACGACATCGATCCGGGTGAGCACCTGGGCTGGAGCGTGGTCGCCACCGGCTACGCCACCGCTGTCACCGACCCGGACGAGATCGAGCGGTACGTGCGCCTCCTGGAGCCCTGGGCCGTGGGCAGCGCATCGGGAGCGATCCGGATCCGACCCGACCTGATCACCGGCTTCCGCTTGCGCGAGGGCGGCCCGTAGCGGTGCCCGTTCGCGCGCTTCACCTCCACGCCGCCCTCCGCACGTCACGATGGTGCGGCACACGCCCGTAGGCTGGAGCAGAGGGCGGCCGAGCGCCGCCCCGGCACGCGGGGCAGGCGAGACGTACGGGAGTCACGGGCGATACGGGACGTACGGGAGGTACGGGAATGGCCGCGACCCGGGGGAGCGCACCGACGCCGCCCGACCGAGGGAGCGGGCCGCCCCCGCTCGGGGCCGACCCCGGGCTCTACGGGCCCGCGTCCGTCACCTGGCAGTGCCACGGCGACCCGATCATGTGGATCGCCGGAGTCCGCGCGCTCTACCTCCAGGCCCTGCACCCCCGCGCGGTCCGCGGGGTCGTCGCGAACAGCGACTTCCGCTCCGATGCCTGGGGCCGGCTGTTGCGCACCGCCGATTTCGTCGGCACCGTCACCTACGGCACCACCGAGGCCGCCGAGCGCGCCGGCGCCCGCGTCCGCCGGATCCACCGGAGCCTGTCCGCCACCGACCCCGCCACCGGCGAGCGGTTCCCCGTCGACGACCCCGAGCTGCTGCTCTGGGTGCACTGCGCGCAGATCGACAGCTTCCTGCACATCCTGCGCCGCTCAGGGATCCCCCTCACCGCCGCCCAGGCCGACCGCTACGTCGACGAGAACCGTGTCAACGCCCGCCTGGTCGGCCTCGACCCGGCGCACGTGCCGGCCGACACGTCAGCCCTCGCCGCGTACTTCGAGAAGGTCCGCCCCGAGCTCGCCGCCGGACCCGACGCCCGCGCCGTGGTCGCCTTCCTGCGGAGCCCGCCCACCCCTGCCCTCCTCATCCCTGGCCGAAACCTGCTGTGGCGCCCGGTCGCGGAACTGGCCTACGGTTCCCTCCCCGGCTACGCGCACCGTCTGTACGGCCGGGCGGCTGCGCCGGCACCCGTCATCACTCGTCGCCTGCGCCTCACCGGTACCCTGCTGCGCAGCATTCCCGCAGGTCTGCGGTGGCAGCTGCCGCCAGGTCACATCTTGAAAGCGATGCGCCGCATGGGCCCCGGCAGCCGCCCCTCGGCGTACACACTGCGTACATCAGCGGCCATACTGGACCGGCCGGGGAGGGCGTAGGACGTAGCACGACAACGGGGGCGGCTTTAAGACATGGCGGAGTCCAGACTGATCCAGGGCCGGTACCGGTCACTCGATCTGATCGGGCGCGGCGGCATGGGCGAGGTGTGGCGCGCCCGGGACGAGTCGCTCGGCCGGCAGGTTGCCGTGAAGTGCCTCAAGCCGCTCGGGCCCGAGCAGGACAACCACTTCACCCAGGTCCTGCGCGAACGCTTCCGCCGCGAGGCGCGCGTCGCCGCCTCCCTCCAGCACCGCGGAGTCACCGTCGTCCACGACTTCGGCGACGACAGCGCCGCGGGCGGCCCGCTCTACCTCGTCATGGAACTCCTCGACGGCCGCAACCTGAGCCAGCTCCTGGAGGACAACGAGACGCGCCCGCTCCCCGTGGACGTGGTCGTCGACATCGCGGAACAGCTGGCCGCCGCCCTCGGCTACACCCACGACCAGGGCGTGGTCCACCGCGACCTGAAACCGGCCAACATCATGCGGCTCACCGACGGCACGGTGAAGATCTGCGACTTCGGCATAGCCCGCCTCGCCCACGACATCGGCTTCACCGCCAAACTCACCGGCGGCGCCATGGCCATGGGCACCCCGCACTACATGTCGCCCGAGCAGATCGCCGGCGGCGAGGTCGACCACCGAAGCGACCTGTACTCCCTCGGCTGCGTCCTGTACGAGATCGCCACCGGGGCCCCGCCGTTCGACCTCGGCGACTCCTGGTCGGTACTGGTCGGCCACCGCGACACCGCGCCCGTGCCGCTCCGCGAACACCGCCCCGAGCTGCCCGAATACTTCGAGCAGGTGGTCCTGGACCTGCTGGCCAAGCGCCCCGAGGACCGCCCCGGCGACGCCCGCCACCTGCACCGGCGGCTCGTCGAGGACCGCATCGGCCCCGGCGGCCTGCCCGGCGCCCAGGCCCCGCTGCCCGGCTGGGCCCGCGGTATGACCGCCGGCCGCAAGGCGGGCATCGACGCCCGCCCCGCGAGCGGCGCATGGGCCGTGCTCACCGGCTCCTGGACCGCCGGGCGCCCCAGCGGCGAGCACCGCATCCTGCGTCCCGCCGCCGCCGAGGACCCGCGGCTCACCGCGCCGTACGGGGTCCCGTACGCCTTCGGCTCCGCCGGGACCGGCCTGGACGCGGCCGGCCCCGGCGCGCTCGCCGCCGGCCACACCCGCGCGTTCGCCCTCAGCCGCGCGGGTCGGCCCGAGGAGGCTCTGGCCGCGTACGAAGCCGTCGCCGAGGGGCGCACCCGGCTGCTCGGCGCCGACCATCCCGACACCCTCGCGGCGCGCCAGGAGGCGGCGTACGAACTGGGCCGGCTCGGACGCCACCGCGAGGCCCACGACGTCTACCGTGCGGTGCTCGTCGCCCGGGAGCGCAGCACCGGCCCGCTCCATCCCGACACGCTGCGCTGCCGCCACAACCTCGCCTGCGCCCTCGGGGCGCTGGGCCGGTTCGCGGACGCCCACCGCACCGCCGCCGAGGTCGCCGCCGACCGGGCGGCCGTGCTGGGCGCCGAGCACGCGGACACGCTGCTGACCCGGTACGAGGTCGCGTACGCACTGGGCCGTCTCGAGCGCTGGCAGGAGGCCCTGGACGGGTTCCGCCACGTCGCCGCCGTACGGGAGCGGGTGCTGGGCCGGGACCATCCCGACACCCTCGCCGCCCGCTACGAGGTCGGCATCGCGCTCGGCAGGACCGGGCACGCAGCCCAGGCCCTGGACCTGTTCCGGGGCCTGGTCCGCGACCGCACCCGGGCGTACGGGGCCGCGGACCCCGAGACGCTCCGCGCCCGGCACGTCCTCGGCGTCAACCTGGGCCGGCTGGACCGCTGGGAGGAGGCGGTGGCCGAGGCCCGGCAGGTCGCCGCGGCCCGGGCCAAGGCGCTCGGCGCCGAGCACCCGGACACCCTCGTCAGCCGCCGTGAACTCGCCGTCGGGCTGGGCCGGCTGGGCCGCTGGGACGAGGCCCTGCCCGTCTACCGGGAGCTGTCCGGCATCCGCGAACGCTCCCTCGGCGACGACCATCCGGACACGGTGGCGGCCCACGCCGACGAGGCGCACTGTCTGGAGCGGCTCGGCCAGGTGTGTTACCAAGAGCCATGACGAGCTTCGGGCACGATGTATACGACGACGTGATCGTGGGCGGCGGGCACAACGGACTGGTCGCCGCCGCGTACCTGGCCCGGGCGGGCCGTTCGGTACTGGTCCTGGAGCGGCTCGGGAACACCGGCGGCGCCGCGATCTCCACCCGCCCCTTCGCCGGAGTCGACGCCCGGCTCTCGCGCTACTCGTACCTCGTGTCCCTGCTCCCGGCGAAGATCGTGCGTGATCTGGGGCTGAACTTCGCCGTCCGCAAGCGCACCGTCTCCTCGTACACCCCCGTCGAACGCGACGGCCGGCCCGGCGGTCTCCTCGTCGGCGGCGGGGAGGCCCGTACCCGGGAGTCCTTCGCGCGGCTGACCGGCTCGGAGCGCGAGTACGAGAGCTGGCGCGCCTTCTACGGGCGGACCGGGCGGCTGGCGCAGAAGGTGTTCCCGACACTGACCGAGCCGCTGCCCACGCGGGCGGAGCTGCGGGCCCGGATCGACGACGAGACCGCCTGGCGGATGCTGTTCGAGGAGCCGCTCGGGCGGGCCGTCGAGGAGCACTTCGCCGACGACCTGGTCCGCGGCGTGGTCCTCACGGACGCCCTGATCGGCACGTTTGCGGACGCGCACGACGCCTCGCTCGCGCAGAACCGCTGCTTCCTGTACCACGTCATCGGCGGCGGGACGGGGGACTGGGACGTGCCGGTCGGCGGGATGGGCGCGCTCACCGATGCGCTGGCGGCGGCCGCCCGGGCGGCCGGGGCCGAGATCGCGACCGGGCACGAGGTGCTCCGGATCGAGACGGACGGGCGGGCTCCGGCCGAGGTGACCTTCCGTACGGCGACCGGCGAGGGACGGGTCGTCGGGCGGACGGTGCTGGTCAACGCCTCCCCCCGGGCCCTGGGCGAACTGCTCGGGGAGACGGAGCCGGCGCCCCCGGTCGAGGGGTCTCAGCTCAAGGTCAACATGCTGCTGCGGCGGCTGCCGAGGCTGCGGGACACCACGGTGGACCCGCGCGAGGCCTTCGGCGGCACCTTCCACATCGCCGAGGGGTACGCGGAACTGGCGCGGGCCTACGCCGAGGCCGCCACCGGCGAACTGCCGTCCGTACCGCCCTCGGAGATCTACTGCCACTCGCTGACCGACCCCTCGATCCTCGGGCCGGAGCTCGTGGCGCAGGGGTACCAGACGCTGACGCTGTTCGGTCTGCACACCCCGGCCCGGCTGTTCGAGAAGGACAACCAGGGGGCGCGCGAGGTGCTGCTGACCGGAACGCTCGCGCAGATGGACGCGCACCTGGCCGAGCCGATCACCGACTGCCTGGCCTTCGACGCGGACGGGCGGCCGTGCATCGAGGCCAAGACCCCGCTGGACCTGGAGCGCGAACTGCGGCTGCCCGGCGGGCACATCTTCCACCGGGACCTGTCCTGGCCGTACGCGGAGGACCAGGGTGCGGCGGGCCGCTGGGGGGTGGGGACCCCGTACGCCAACGTCCTGCTGTGCGGCGCGGGCGCCGTGCGCGGAGGCGGTGTCAGCGGGGTCCCCGGCCACAATGCGGCGATGGCGGTGCTGGGGCACTGACCGCCGTTACGCGGCGCCTCCGGCGGGCTCGATGACGACGATCGGGATCTCGCGGTCGGTCTTGGCCTGGTACTCGTCGTACGCGGGCCAGTGCTTCACCATCACGGGCCAGTACGCGGCGCGCTCCTCGGAGGTCGCGGTGCGGGCCGCGCCCTGGAGGACCTTCGGGCCGACCTGGATGCGGACCTCGGGGTGGGCCGTCAGGTTCTTGTACCAGAGCGGGTGCTCGTCGTCGCCGCCCTTGGAGGCGACGATGAGGTAGCGGCCGTCGGCCTCGCCGTAGATGAGCGGGGTGCGCACGGGGCTGCCGGAGACCCGGCCCACGGTGGTGAGCAGCAGGGTCTGGGTGCCGTTCCAGTCGTGGCCCTCGGACCCGTTCGTTGCGACGTACTGCTTGACGTGGTCGAGCTGCCAGCTGCCCGGCTTGGGGTCCTTCGGGTGGTCCCAGTCGATCACGGGGTTCGCCATGGCCTGTACCTGCCTTCGTCTGCTGAGCTGCCGGGGGTTGATCAGTCAACGAATCTCAACGGCTGGCAACGCCGCCGGGCACGCTTTTATGCCAGCATCGGATCATGATCGCCGAACTCCAGTGTGTGGTGTTGGACTGTCCCGATCCGCTGCGGCTCGCCGAGTTCTACCGGGCGGTGCTGGGCGGCACCGTCAACCGGCCGGACCCGCGGTGGTCGGTCGACGAGGAGTGGGCGACACTGCACGCCCCGTCGGGTCTCGTGCTCGCCTTCCAGCGGGTGGCCGACCACCGGCCGCCGCGCTGGCCGGACCCCGCCCGCCCCCAGCAGTTCCACCTCGACTTCGGCGTGGCGGACCTGGACCGGGCGCAGGAGCAGGTGCTGGCCTGCGGCGCGACACTGCTGGACGCCCGCGCCGACGCCGCCCCCGACGGCTGGCGCGTCTACGCGGACCCGGCGGGCCACCCCTTCTGCCTGGTCCGTCATGGCTGACGTCCCTCCGGACTCCTAGTCCGTCGAGCGGGTCCACCCGACGGCCTGGAGGCGGGAGCCGTCGGTGGGGCGGTCCTCCGCGAAGAGGAGGCGGGCCGGTTCCGCCACGCGCACGACGTCCACGTACACCCCGCGGCCGACGTAGCGGCCGGTCGCGGTGTGGCGGAAGCGCAGGCGCACCGGGCGCCCCGACCAGGCCGCGAGCGGGGCTTCGAGGCGGTGCCAGATGCGGCCGGACCAGCCGCCGACACTGCCCCGGGGCCACTGCTCGGGGGAGCCGCCGGTGGACCGCAGGGTGGTGAACGGCAGCGGCTCCCAGGTCTCCCCGTCGGCCGAGGCCTCCAGGTGGAGGGCGCCCTCGCCGGGCACGGTGTCCCACCACACGGCGCAGCGCAGTCGGGCGGCGGCCGTGGCCGGGGTCAACGGGGGCAGGGTGAGCGTGCCGGACCCGCCGGTCTCCATCCCGGAGTACCAGGCGGGGCCGCCGTGCTTCGTACGGACCGGGACGGCGCGGGCGAACCGGTTGCCGACCGCGACCCGCGGCGCGCTGCCGGCCCGCCAGGTGCGTACGGGGTGGACGGAGTTGCCGAGCAGGATCAGGAAGGAGTCGGTGGAGGGGTCCAGGACCAGGGAGGTGCCGGTGAAGCCGGTGTGCCCGGCGGAGTGCGGGGTGGCCATGGCCCCCATGTACCAGTGCTGGTAGAGCTCGAAGCCGAGGCCGTGGTCGTCGCCGGGGAAGGCGGTGTTGAAGTCGGTGAAGAGCAGCTCCACGGAGGCGGGGCGCAGGATGCGCCTGCCGGCGTAGACGCCGCCGTCGAGGAGGGTGCGGGCGAGGACGGCCAGGTCCCAGGCCGTGCCGAAGACGCCGGCGTGGCCGGCGACGCCGCCGAGGGCGTAGGCGTTCTCGTCGTGGACCTCGCCCCAGACCAGCCCGCGGTCCAGGCCCGACCAGGGCGGCCGTTGCACCTCCGTGGCGGCGGTGACCCGGCGCCATGAGAGCGGTGGGTTGTAACGCGTGCGGTGCATCCCGAGCGGAGCGGTGATCTCGTCGTGGAGCAGGAGATCCAGAGTATGGCCGGTGATCCGTTCCAGGAGCAGCTGTAGCGCTATCAGGTTCAGGTCCGAGTACCGGTACACCGTCCCGGGGGTCTCCTGCGGGCGCACGGCCCACAGCATCCTCAGCTGCCCCTCGCGCGTGGACTGCTGGTAGAACGGCGCCCACGAGCGCAGCCCCGAGGTGTGCGTGAGCAACTGGCGGACCGTGATCAGCTCCTTGCCGCCGCCCGTGAACTCGGGCAGGTACCGGTCCACCGGAGCCTCCAGCTCCAGCTGTCCGCGCTCCATCTGCTGCACGGCCAGGAGCGACGTGAACAGCTTGGTCAGCGACGCCAGGTCGAAGACCGTGTCCTCGGCCATCGGGATGCGCTGCGCCGCCGGGAACTCCCGGACCCGGTCGGTGCGGCCGTCGTAGTCCGCGTACCGGACCGCCTCGCCCATCGCGCGGTGCAGGGCGATCGTGCGGCCCCGGCCGGCGAGCACCACGGCCCCGGCGTAGTAGGGGTGTTCGGGGGAGGGGCCGAGGAACCGCCGGGCCTCGTCGGCAGCCGCCTCCAGGTGCTTCTCGACGAGTCCCGCCTGGCGTGCGGACCCGTACCGCAGGCGCAGCCCCTGGAGGGCGCGCCGCTCGGCCGGGTTGCCGGAGGCCCCCGCAGCCCCGGGCAGCGCGGCATGCAGGGCGAGCATCCCGCCGAGCGCCAACAACCGTGCCCCGAGCCGCCGCCGGCTGATCCCGCCGCCCGCCGGGCCCGCGCCCGCCGCCTCGGGGCCGCCCGGGCCTCTGCGGCGCGTCTCTTCGTCCCCCGTGTGCTCCTCCATCAGCGGCCTCCTGTTCGCCGAATCGCCCTCCCGAAGTATCTGCCCGCCGGTACGGCGGGCCCCGCACCGACCGGCCCGTAAAGAATCTGACGATGCATCAGAAAACCTCTTCCCTCGGCCGCCTGGCTGCGGCATGCTGCCGCCCATGGAGACGGAGCTGAGCAAGAAACTGGGAGTCGAGCACGCCATCTTCGGCTTCACGCCCTTCCCGGCGGTCGCCGCGGCCATCACCCGCGCGGGCGGATTCGGCGTCCTCGGCGCCGTCCGCTACACCGCCCCCGACGACCTCAAACGCGACCTCGACTGGATGCAGGAGCACACCGACGGCAAGCCGTACGGGCTCGACGTCGTCATGCCCGCGAAGAAGGCCGTCGACGGCATCAGCGAGGCCGACATCGAAGCGATGATCCCGGCCGGCCACCGCGAGTTCGTGCGCGACACCCTCGCCAAGCACCACGTCCCCGAGCTGGCCGAGGGCGAGGCCTCCGGCTGGCGGATCACCGGCTGGATGGAGCAGGTCGCCCGGAACCAGCTCGACGTCGCGTTCGACTACCCCATCAAACTCCTGGCGAACGCCCTCGGTTCCCCGCCCGCCGACGTCATCGCGCGCGCCCACGACCAGGGCGTCCTCGTCGCCGCCCTCGCCGGCAGCGCCAAACACGCCCGCCGCCACGCCGAAGCCGGGATCGACATCGTCGTCGCCCAGGGCTACGAGGCCGGCGGTCACACCGGCGACATCGCCACCATGGTCCTGGTCCCCGAGATCGCCGAGGCCGTCGCCCCGCTGCCCGTCCTCGCCGCCGGCGGCATCGGCAGCGGCGAGCAGATCGCCGCCGGCCTGGCCCTCGGCGCCCAGGGTGCCTGGCTCGGCTCCCTCTGGCTCACCACCACCGAGGCGGACCTGCACTCCCGCGCGCTCACCGAGAAGCTCCTGGCCGCCGGATCCGGCGACACCGTCCGCTCCCGCGCCCTCACCGGCAAGCCCGCCCGTCAGCTGCGCACCGAGTGGACCGACGCCTGGGACGACCCGGACGGCCCCGGCGCGCTGCCGATGCCCCTGCAGGGGCTGCTCGTCGCCGAGGCCGTCTCCCGGATCCAGAAGTACGAGGTCCGGCCGCTGCTCGGGACGCCCGTCGGCCAGATCGTCGGCCGGATGAACTCCGAACGCAGCGTCCAGGCCGTCTTCGACGAGCTCACCGGCGGCTTCGAGCGCGCCATCGACCGCATCAACCGCATCGCCGGCCGGGCCTGAGAGGTGTGATCAGCATGAGTGGTGTGAGTGACCAGCCCCCGAACGGTTTCTGGGCCCAGGCGGCCGCCGACCCCGAGCGCACCGTCCTCGTCACCCCCGAGGGCGAGGAGTGGAGCGCCGGCCGGCTGCACGCCGACGTGAACCGCCTCGTCCACGGACTGCGCGCCGCCGGTCTGGAGAAGGGCGACGTGTTCGCCGTCGTCCTCCCCAACGGCGTCGAGTTCATCACCGCCTACCTCGCCGCTTCCCAGGCCGGGTTCTACCTCGTCCCGGTCAACCACCACCTCGTCGGCCCCGAGATCGCCTGGATCGTCTCCGACTCCGGCGCCAAGGTCCTCATCGCCCACGAGCGCTTCGCCGACGCCGCCACCGCCGCGGCCGACGAGGCGGGCCTGCCCGCGAGCCACCGCTACGCCGTCGGAGCGGTCGCCGGCTTCCGCCCGTACGCACAGCTCCTCGGCGGACAGCCCGTCACACCGCCGGCCGGGCGCACCCTGGGCTGGGTCATGAACTACACCTCCGGCACCACCGGGCGCCCGCGCGGCATCCGCCGCCCGCTGCCCGGCAAGCTCCCGGAGGAGACGTACCTCGGCGGCTTCCTCGGGATCTTCGGCATCCGCCCGTTCGACGGCAACGTCCACCTGGTGTGCTCGCCGCTCTACCACACCGCCGTCCTCCAATTCGCGGGCGCCGCACTGCACATCGGGCACCCGCTGGTCCTGATGGACCGCTGGACCCCGCAGGAGATGCTGCGGCTCATCGACGGCCACGCGTGCACGCACACCCACATGGTCCCGACGCAGTTCCACCGGCTCCTCGCGCTCCCGCAGGAGACGAAGGACGCGTACGACGTCTCCTCGATGCGGCACGCGATCCACGGGGCCGCGCCCTGCCCGGACCACGTCAAGCGGGCGATGATCGACTGGTGGGGCACGTGCGTGGAGGAGTACTACGCGGCCAGCGAGGGCGGCGGCGCGTTCGCCACCGCCGAGGACTGGCTGAAGAAGCCGGGAACGGTCGGCAAGGCCTGGCCGATCAGCGAGCTCGCCATCTTCGACGACGACGGCAACCGGCTGCCGCCCGGCGAACTCGGCACCGTCTACCTGAAGATGAACACCGGCGGCTTCAGCTACCACAAGGACGAGGGCAAGACGAAGAAGAACCGCATCGGCGACTTCTTCACCGTGGGCGACCTCGGACTGATGGACGAGGAGGGGTACCTCTTCCTGCGCGACCGCAAGATCGACATGATCATCTCGGGCGGCGTGAACATCTATCCGGCCGAGATCGAGTCGGCCCTGCTCACCCACCCGGCGGTCGCCGACGCCGCCGCGTTCGGGATCCCGCACGCCGACTGGGGCGAGGAGGTGAAGGCGGTCATCGAACCGGCCGAGGGCTTCGTGGCCGGAGACGCCCTCGCCGCGGAGATCCTGCACCACTGTGAGCGGCAGCTGGCCGGCTTCAAGCGGCCGAAGTCGGTCGACTTCATCGAAACGATGCCGCGCGACCCGAACGGCAAGCTGTACAAGCGGAGGCTGCGCGATCCGTACTGGGAGGGCCGCGACCGGGCGGTGTGACCGTGATCGCCTGACCAGCTCAACCTTGCGGGCCGGCCGGAGTAACGGGCGGCCGGGCCTGTTCGGGGGCTGGCGAGAACGCGGGTGAGATGGACGGCGGCGGACCACGGAGGTCCGAATCCACTGCCACCTCACTGCACTCCTCCCGGCCGTACGCGGCCGGGGGAGATAAGGACGTCATGAACGCGAGTACCACCTTCCGCCGCTCCCGGCGCCGGGCCCTGGCCGTCGCGGCCCTCACGGCGGCGGCCGTCACGGGCCAGCTGCTCGTCACGTCCCCGCTGGCCCAGGCGGACGCCGACCACGCCGCCCGTTCGATCGCCTCCACCACGAACCAGCTGGAGCCGCCGCCGGACCACGAAGGCCGGGACGACGACGGCCGGGACGAGAACGGCCGGGGCGATGGCGGCCGGCACGAGGACGGCCGGCACGAGGACGGCCGGGACGAGGACGGCCGGGACGAGAATGGCCGGGGCGACGACGGCCGGGACGAGAACGGCCGGGAAGACGACGGCCGGCACGAGAACGGCTCGGAGTACGGGGACGACGAGTCGAAGCCGACGGTGAAGACCGTGCACGGGCTGCAGGAGTTCACAGCGGACGGCACCTTCGTGCCGCCGAAGGGCGTCACCTCCGTGTTCATCCAGGCCTGGGGGGCCGGCGGTGGCGGCGGCGGTGGCGGTGGCGGCGGCAGCGCACCGAACGACGGTGCCGGCGGCGCCGGCGGTGGTGGCGGTGGCGGCGGCTTCGTCTGGTGCGCCATTCCCGTGAAGTCGTCGAAGAGCTACACGGTGGTGCTCGGCGACGGGGGCGACCACGGCGGCGCAGGCCCGGCCGGCTCGGCCGGCGCACCCGGCGGCGCGGGGACGGTGGGCGCCGCAGGTACGGCCACCACCCTGACCTCGACCCAGGGCGACATCATCGCCACGGCCACCGGCGGCGGTGGCGGCGGTGGCGGCGGTGGCGGCGGGGCCACCGACGGCGCGCCCGGAACGCCCGGCGCCGGAGGGACCGGCAGCAGCTGCCGCACCGGCGGTCTGACCCGGCCCGGCCTGAATGCCGAGGACGAGACCGGCGGCGGCGCCGTCGACGGCATCGTCGCCACGCCGGACGGGACCGTCATCGGCGGCAACGGCGGCCCCGGCGGAGCCGGCGGTGTGGCCTCGGGCCAGATCGGCACCCCGGGGGCCGACGGCGGCGACGGCTACGCCGTCATCTTCTGGTAGCCCGCCCGGAGTTGCAGCGGCCGCGGGTCCCGGGGACGGGATCCGCGACCGCCGCACGCACCCGCGGCAGCCGAAATGACGCGGCAAGTCCTATTCGCCCCGAACGTGCCGGTCGTGGCAGGTTGGGGGCATGAGTACGGCAGCACGCAAGTCCCCTTTCACCGACTGGACCGTCGTGGTCCCGCTCGTCTCGCTCCTCGCGCTGGTGTTCAGCTGGGGGCGGGACCTGCCGGGATTCGTGGTGGCCCTCGTCGCCCTGTGCCTCGCGGGCGCCGTGCTGGCGGCCGTCCACCATGCCGAGGTCGTCGCCCACCGGGTGGGCGAACCCTTCGGCTCGCTCGTCCTGGCCGTCGCCGTCACCGTCATCGAAGTGGCCCTCATCGTCACCCTGATGGCCGACGGAGGCGACAAGACCGCCTCGCTCGCCCGGGACACCGTCTTCGCCGCCGTCATGATCACTTGCAACGGCATCGTCGGCCTGTCCCTGCTCGTCGGCGCCCTGCGCAACCGGGTCGCCGTCTTCAACCCCGAGGGTTCCGGCGCGGCGCTGGCCACCGTGGCGACCCTGGCCGTCCTCAGCCTGGTCCTGCCGACGTTCACCACCAGCAAGCCGGGTCCGGAGTTCTCCACCGCGCAGCTGACGTTCGCCGCAGTCGCCTCGCTCGCCCTGTACGGGCTGTTCATCGCCGTCCAGACGGTCCGCCACCGGGACTACTTCCTGCCGGTCCCCACGGAGGCCGGTGCGAAGAAGGCCGACGGCTCCAGTGGCGGTGACGGCTCCGGTGACGGCTCCGGCGACGGGGAGCACGCCGAGCCGCCCACCTCCCGCGCCGCGCTGGTCAGCCTGGGACTGCTGCTGGTCGCGCTCGTCGCCGTGGTCGGCGACGCCAAGGCCGTCTCGCCCACGATCGAAGCGGGCGTCGCCGGCGCGGGCCTGCCCAACGCCGTCGTCGGAGTGATCATCGCCCTGCTGGTGCTGGCCCCCGAGACCCTCGCCGCCGTCCGCGCGGCCCGCCGTGACCGCGTCCAGACCAGCCTCAACCTGGGCTACGGCTCCGCCATCGCGAGCATCGGCCTGACCATCCCGGCCGTCGCCCTGGCTTCCGTGTGGCTCTCCGGCCCGCTGCTGCTGGGCCTCGGGCCGATCCACATGGTGCTGCTCGCCCTGACCGTCGTGGTCAGCGCCCTCACCATCGCGCCCGGCCGCGCCACGCTGCTCCAGGGCGGCGTGCACATCGTGGTGCTGGCCGCGTACCTGTTCCTCGCCGTCAGCCCATGAGGACACGTCGGGGCCGGGACGATCCGGCCCCGACGAGTCCGGCTGTGGTCAGCGGCGCTCGCGCGGCCGGACCACCTTCAGCTGCGGCGAGGTGAGGATGTCCCGTTCGCAGAACCTCGAGGTCACCCACCGCTCCTGGGAGAACAGGCGGGTCTGGTCGGCGTAGTACGGCGAGGCCGGGTTCGACGACTGGCCGTACGTCAGCAGCGTGCGCGCGACCGGGCAGCGGCCGCCGTCCCAGCCGACCGCCTGGATGTGGCTGGAGCCGTGCACGACCTCCGGGTAGCCGCCGCCGGCCGCGTTCCAGGGTGCCTCGATCTTGTTCCACACGCCCAGTGCCTCGGTGCCGCCCGGCACCGGCAGCCTCTGCCCGCCGCGCACCACGAACTGGTGCGCGCCGAGCGGCGCGTCGAGGGCGATGCCCGCCGCCGTCAGCTCGGCCACCGTGTCCGCGAGGGCCCGGCCGATGCCGGGCGCCGCCCGGTTGAGCGTACGGGGCGTACGGACGGGATCGGCCGCCGAGAACGGCACCAGCCACAGGTCCTTGGCCGCCGTGCCCGCCGTGAGCCTGCGCCAGAACCGGTCGAAGAGCAGCGCGCCGCGGCTGCCGGTGTCGGCCGTCCGGTCCCAGCCCGCGAGCACCGCGCAGGCCGCCGAGACGTCCACCGGCCGGCCGTCGCTCGCGGTGGCCGCTCCGCCGGGCAGGGCCGCGCAGGCCTTCGCCGCGTCGGCCGCCGCCAGGTCACCGGCGGGCACCCGGTTCGCGAACTGCTGCTTCTGCAGATCGGCCACGGTCAGCCGGCCCTTCGCGGCCATCGCCGCCACGTCCTCGACGGCGCCGCGGGTGCGCAGCGAACGCGGGGTGCCCGCATTGCCCCAGACCCGCTCGTACCCGGTCAGTGGCCGGTCGGCATTGGCCAGCCAGGCGCTGTCGTTGGAGTTCTCGGCGTACGGCGCGTCGCGCAGCGTCGGCGCCCTCCCCGGGCCGAACACCCCGGGCTGCACCGCGTCCGGGTCCGAGCCGAGCGCGCAGTCGCCGCGCGCGCCGTCGAGGACCGCGAGCCCGGACGCCGGGTACGTGGCCCTGCCGAGCGGTGTGGAGCAGCGGGCTGCGAGCTCGTCGGTGATCCGGGGGAGTACCTGGGACTGGGTGAACAGCGTGCCGCCGGCCGAGTCCGCGGCGACCGTGTTGACCCACGGCAGGCCCTGCGTGCGCTTCAGCGCGTCCTGGATCCCGGCGACCGTGCGGGCCTTGCCCATGGCGAGGGCGGTGTCGGAGCCGCGCAGGTTCGCGGCGTTCGGGTCGTTCAGCGCGTACGCCGTGCCGGCCGTCCAAGGCAGCGGCAGGCCCGGGCCGAGACCGGTGACCACGGGACCGTAGCGGGTCCACCATTGGGTTCGGGTGACGGGATCGCCGCCCGCCACCTGGACGCTGACCGTCCGCTGCGTCATCTTCTCGGGCTTGCCGTCGACCAGATAAGTGGTCGCGTCGGCCGGGTCCAGGGTGAGCTGGTGCAGGTTGACGGGGGTGCCGGTGGCCACGGTGTGGCTCCAGGCCACCTTCTCGTTGAAGCCGATGTTGATCACGGCGGTGCCCAGCAGGGAGCCGCCGGAGACGTTCAGTTCCCCGGGTATGGTCTGCTGCGACTGCCAGAAGCGGCGGCCGCCCTGCCAGGGGTAGTGCGGGTTCCCGAGCAGCAGGCCGCCCCCGCTCGCGGTGGTGGAGCCGCTGAAGGCCACCGCATTGGAGCCCATGTCGTAGCGGCCCGTGTCGAAGAAGGCCCGCGCGGCCTCGGCGGCTGCCGCCGGGTCGGGCTCGGCCCCGGCCCCGGCCGCAGGCTCCGTACGGGACGTCGGGGAGGCCGCCCGGCCCGGCGGCTGCGCCGCGGCGATGGCGTCGACGGCGCGCCCCTGGCCGCCGAGCACGGAGACGGCGAAGCCGCGGGAGGCCACGTCGAGGACGGTGACCGGGCGCACCCAGGCGGCGCCCTTGCAGGCCGGATCGGTGATCTTGTTCTGGGCGAGCCAGGCGTTGTACCCGGCGGCCCAGCCGCGCATCAGCTCCTCGAGGTCTGGGGTGGGGCCGGCCGGGGCGGGCGTGGCGAGGAGCTTCTCGACGGTGCCGGATTCCCGCACCCCCTTGAAGTACAGGTCGCTGGACAGGTTCGCGGCCGCGGAGGAGAGCGAGCCGTCGGGCGCCGCGTCGGCGCCGAACCAGCGCGACCGCTCGCCGGCCACGGTCACGAACCCGTCGGCGAGCACGCAGACCTGGTCGGCGGCCTGGGCCCAGCCGGTGCCGAAGCCGAGGTGCGCGTAGTCCTGGGCCAGGATGTGCGGTATGCCGTTCTCGGTGTACCGGATGACGGCGGACAGGCCGCCGCCGGACGGGCCGCGGTCCGCGGCGGCCGCCGCGGCCGAGGCCTGCGGCGCCGCGGTGACGGCGAGCAGGGCGGCGCCGGTGAGTGCGGCGCGCCGGAGCAGCGGGCGGGTGCGGCCGTATCCATCAAGAAAGCGCAACGTGCCTCCCAAGTAGCCTGCGGATGGGCGTGGTTGCCCGTGGAACAGGCGGTGCTTGCGTGCCCCACACTCATGCAGTCGGCCTGACGATCTGTCAACATCCCGTTCGGATCCCGGTTGTGCCGGTTCTTGACCGTGGCCGTCGGCGGAGACGAGGATCACGCCATGACGGCAGCGCGGACGGTGCAGGCAGGACGGGCCGGGGAGCCGGTGCGGCAGAACACGGTCGACGGGCTGGTGCGCGACAGCGCGCTGCGGGTCCCCGACCGGACGGCCGTCCGCTACCGCGAACGCACCTGGACGTACGCGGAGCTCGACGCGGCCGTGTCCACCGGCGCCGCCGTCCTGCGGGAGCGGTACGGGCTGGCCGCCAAAGACCGGGTCGCGACCTTCGCCCACAACTCCGACGCCTACCTGCTCGCCTTCCTCGCCTGCGCGCGGGCCGGGCTCACCCACGTCCCGGTCAACCAGAACCTCACCGGCGAGGACCTCGCGTACATCCTGGACGACTGCACGAGCGCGCTGGTCCTCGCCGACCCGGACCTGGCCGCGCGGATCCCCGGGGGCCGTGACGTACGGCCGCTGCGCGACGCGCCCGGCTCCTTCCTGGCGCAGCTCGCAGCTCCGCTGCCCTTCGCGGCGGACCGCGACCCGGACGCGGTGGTGCAGCTGCTCTACACCTCGGGGACCACGGCGCTGCCCAAGGGCGCGATGATGACGCACAAGGCGCTGGTCCACGAGTACGAGAGTGCGATCGAGGCGCTGGACCTGGCCGAGGGGGACCGGCCGGTGCACTCGCTGCCGCTCTACCACTCGGCGCAGATGCACGTGTTCCTGCTGCCGTACCTGGCGGTGGGCGCGCAGAACACGATCCTGGACGCGCCGGTCGCGGAGGAGATCTTCGGCCTGGTGGAGGCCGGGCGGGCCGACAGCCTGTTCGCCCCGCCCACGGTGTGGATCGGTCTCGCCAACCACCCGGAGTTCGAGCGGCGGGAGCTGGGCGCGTTGCGCAAGGCGTACTACGGGGCCTCGATCATGCCGGTGCCGGTCCTGGAGCGGCTGCGGGCGCGGCTGCCCGGACTCGGCTTCTACAACTGCTTCGGGCAGAGCGAGATCGGGCCGCTGGCCACCGTCCTCGGACCGGACGAGCACGAGGGGCGGATGGACTCCTGCGGCCGGCCGGTCCGCCACGTCGAGGCGAAGGTCGTCGACGAGGACGGCGCGGACGTGCCGGACGGCACGGCGGGCGAGGTGGTGTACCGGTCGCCGCAGCTGTGCCTGGGCTACTGGAACGACCCGGAGGCGACGAAGAAGGCCTTCCGGGACGGTTGGTTCCGCTCAGGGGACCTCGCGGTGCGCGATGCGCAGGGCTACTTCACGGTCGTCGACCGGGTGAAGGACGTCATCAACTCGGGCGGCGTGCTGGTGGCCTCGCGGCAGGTCGAGGACGTGCTGTACACCCATCCGGGGGTGGCCGAGGCGGCGGTGGTGGGCCTGCCCGACGAGCGGTGGATCGAGGCCGTCACGGCGGTCGTGGTGCCGAGGGGCGGGGTGACGGAGGCGGAGCTGCTGGCGTACGCGCGGGAGAGGCTGGCCGGCTTCAAGGCCCCGAAACGGGTCCTCTTCGTGGACGCCCTCCCGCGCAACGCCAGCGGCAAGATCCTCAAGCGTGAACTCCGGGACCGGTTCGGGCGGCAGGACCGGCAGGGTCGGTAGACCGGCCGGCGTGTCACTCGGGCAGGAGCCCGGTGTCCTGGAGGCGGCGGAGGGTGAGGTGTTCGTGGACGAGGCGGCCGACGAGGGCGCCGCCGTAGACGACGAAGCCGACGCCGACCAGCCAGGACTGGACGACCAGCAGGGTGCCGAAGGGGCCGTAGGTGACGGCGTTCGACGCGATCAGCGGGGAGAACACCAGCTGGGAGAAGACCCGCAGGCCGAGCAGGCCCAGGCTGGTCGCCACCGCCCCCGGGAGCAGGGCCCGCCAGCGGACGCGGCCGCCGAGCAGCAGCCGCTGGGAGCCCCAGAAGAAGAGGATCGTGCCGAGAAGGTCGCCGGTGGTGCCGAGGATCGTGCCCGGCGCGTCCTTCGACGGCGCGGGGATCTCGACCAGCAGCCCGAGGTAGCAGACCAGCAGGGCGAGCCAGACGACGTGCCGCCACATGGTGTGCCAGCGGGCGGTGGGCAGGTCCCAGACCTTCTCGTACCCGGTCTGCACGGCCGAGCCGAACGTCAGGCCGAAGACGGCCAGGGCGGCGAGACCGAAGGCCGTGGTCCGCTCGAGCGCCAGGTCGGCCGCGCCGAACAGCATCTCGACCCGGGCCCGCGAGGACTCGGTGACCCCGAGGGCCTGGCCGAGCCAGCGGCCGAAGCCGGAGCCGCTGCCGGGTGCGGCGGCCGCGACGACCACCAGCAGGGGCACCAGGGTCAGGAAGCCGAGGGCGGCGAAGCCCATGGCCCGGTGCATCAGCTCCATCTCCCGCCCCCGGCTCCACGCCAGCCCGGCCGGGGAGGCCTGGAGCCGGCCGTGGAGCTGTCGGAAGATCGAGGTCACGCCTCATGGACTACCCGGACGCACCCGGCGGCTCTCGGAGGCTCCCCCGAAGTAGGCCCGAAGGGGTGGTTTCGCGGGCGAACCGGGCTCGGCCCGTCTCCGGCCCCGGCCCTCCACGCTGCCTACAGTGCCTCGCGGAGGTCCACCAGCCGCTTGATCTTGCCCACCGAGCGCTCCAGGGTCTCCGGGTCGACCACCTCGACGCGCACGGAGACCCCGATGCCCTCCTTGACCGCCCGGACCACGGCGGCCGCCGCGGACTCCCGCCGGCCGGCATCCGCCTCCCGGCGCGCCTCCACCCGTACGGTCAGGGCGTCCATCCGGCCCTCCCGGGTCAGCCGCAGCTGGAAGTGCGGGGCCAGGCCGGGCGTGCGCAACAGGATCTCCTCGATCTGCGTCGGGTACAGGTTCACCCCGCGCAGGATGATCATGTCGTCGCTGCGGCCCGTGATCTTCTCCATCCGCCGGAAGGCCGGCCGGGCCGTGCCGGGCAGCAGCCGGGTCAGGTCGCGGGTCCGGTAGCGGATGACCGGCATGGCCTCCTTGGTGAGGGAGGTGAACACCAGCTCCCCGGACTCGCCCTCCGGCAGCACCGCACCGGTGAACGGGTCGACGACCTCCGGATAGAAGTGGTCCTCCCAGATGTGCAGGCCGTCCTTGGTCTCCACGCACTCCTGCGCCACGCCCGGCCCGATCACCTCGGACAGGCCGTATATGTCCACCGCGTCGATGTCGAGCCGCTGTTCGATCTCCCGGCGCATCTCCTCGGTCCACGGCTCAGCGCCGAAGATGCCCGTACGGAGCGAGGTGCTGCGCGGGTCGATGCCCTGGCGCTCCATCTCGTCCAGCAGCGTGAGCATGTACGAGGGCGTCACCATGATCACCTCCGGCCGGAAGTCCTGGATCAGCCGGACCTGGCGGTCGGTCATCCCGCCGGACGCCGGGACGACCGTACAGCCGAGCCGCTCCGCGCCGTAGTGCGCGCCGAGGCCGCCGGTGAACAGGCCGTACCCGTACGCGATGTGCACGATCTGGCCCGGTCTGCCGCCCGCCGCCCGGATGGACCGGGCCACGACGTCCGCCCAGGTGGAGAGGTCCCCGTCGGTGTACCCGACGACGGTGGGGCGGCCGGTGGTACCGCTGGAGGCGTGGATGCGGCGCACCTCGGAGCGGGGCACGGCGAACATGCCGAAGGGGTACTGGTCGCGCAGGTCGGCCTTGGTGGTGAAGGGGAAGAGGGAGAGGTCGGCGAGGGAACGGCAGTCGTCGGGGTGCACGCCGGCCTTGTCGAAGGCCTGCCGGTAGTGGGGCACCTGCTCGTAGGCACGGCTCAGCGTGGTGCGCAGCCGCTTCAGCTGGAGCGCGGCGAGCTCGTCGCCGCTGAGCCGCTCACTGTCGTCGTGGACACCCGCATACGCCGTCATGCCGTCACCTCATCGAGAGCCGAGCCTACCGACCGATCATTCGGTAGATTGCCCCAGCCCGCCGACTAAAGCAATGACTCGAACGAGTGATCGCATGATGGGATGGGGTCATGTCGATCTTCAATACCCACGACGGAACCGCACTCGCCTACCACGTCCAGGGCGAGGGCGAGCCGCTCGTCTGCCTCCCGGGCGGCGCCATGCGGGCCTCCGCCTATCTCGGCGATCTGGGCGGCCTGAGCGCCGGACGCCGGCTTGTCCGCCTCGACCTGCGGGGCACGGGCGACTCGGCGATACCGGCGGACGAGTCCACGTACCGGGTCGACCACCAGGTCGCCGACGTCGAGGCGCTCCGGGTCCACCTCGGTCTGGAACGCATGGACGTGCTGGCCCACTCGGCCGGCGGCAATCTCGCCCAGCTGTATGCGGCCGCGCACCCCGACCGGGTGCGTCGCCTGGTCCTGGTCACCCCGACCTGCTGGGCCGTGGGCCTCGACTCGACCCCGGCGCAGCGCCTGGAGGTGGTCCGCAAGCGGGCGGGCGGCGAGCCGTACGACACGGCCATCGCCGCATACGAGCGGATCCTCGGCATCCTGGCGGCCGGCGCCACCCCCACCCCGGCGGACTGGCGCCGGACGATGCCGCTCGCCTACGGGCGCTGGGACGCGGAGGCGCGCGCTCACGTCGAGGCGAGCGACCGGGAGAAGAACGCGGCGGCGGGCGCCGCCTACGCGGGCCCCGGTGCCTTCGACCCGCCCGCCACCCGGGCCGGGCTCCGCCGTGTCGCGGGCGAGGTGCTGGTGCTGGCCGGGGAACTGGACAGCAACCCCACCGCCGCCCTCGCCGCCGAACTCGCCGGGCTCTTCCCGCACGGTGCGGTCGACGTCCAGGCGGGCGGCGCGCACTTCCCGTGGCTGGACGACCCGCAGTGGTTCGCTGCCCGAGTGGAGCGCTTCCTGGACGAAGGGGTCTGAGCCGGGCCCGGGTCCGAGGCTGAGCCCCGGGTCCGAGCTGAGCCCCGGGTCGGAGCCCCGAGCCCGGGCGGAGCCCGGATCCCGGGTCGGAGCGCCGGGCCGGGCGGAGGGGCGGGTGGCGGGCGGCCGCCCGGCCGTCGGCGTACGGTCGAAGGAGATGCCCCCGCCGGAGGAGGCGTGAAGGGAGGCGGTGACATGTCCGTCATCGACCCCGCGGTATCGGTACGGCTCGGCGCCGCCGGCGCCCGCCGCCTGGTCGGGCTGCTGGCCGAGGTGGCCCTCCTGCTGGAACACCCCGGCCCGGTGGGACTCTCCGACGAGCAGGCCGACGTGCTGGGCCAGGGCACGGACCGCGACGAGCTCGCGTCCTGGACCCGCGCCCTGGCGGCAGAACTGCGCAGCCAGCTGTAGACGGGACCTGCGCGGGCGACCTGCGATGCCCGTGGGCGGAGCCGGCCGCAGCGCGGGCCGGCCGACGGATCAGTGCGCCCGGTCCGCGCCCGCCCCGGCATCCGCCTCCGTCGCCACCGACTTCGCCCAGCGGTAGTCCGCCTTGCCGCTCGGCGAGCGCTGGATGGCCGGTGTGACGACCAGCTGGCGCGGGATCTTGTATCCCGCGAGCCGGGTCCGGCAGTGGCTCTGGATCTCCTCCAGGCTGGGCTCCCGGGCACCCGTCCGGACCTGGACCACCGCCGCCACGTGATTGCCCCACTTCGCGTCCGGCACCCCGGCGACCAGGGCGTCGTACACGTCCGGGTGGGACTTCAGCGCCTGCTCGACCTCCTCCGGGTAGACCTTCTCGCCGCCCGTGTTGATGCACTGCGAGCCGCGCCCGAGGACCGTGACGATGCCCTCCTCGTCCACCGTCGCCATGTCCCCGAGCAGCACCCACCGCTCGGAGCCCTTCTGGAAGAAGGTCTCGGCGGTCTTCGCCGCGTCGTTGTAGTAGCCGAGCGGGACGTGGCCGCGCTGGGCGAGCCGCCCCGGTACGCCCACCGGCACCGGCTCGTGCGTCACCGGGTCCACCACCTGCGTACGGTCGTTGACGACGAGCCGGAAGCCCTTCTCGGGGCTCGAGTCGTCGGCCGCCCTGCCGTTGGACCCGGACTCCGAGGACCCGAAGTTGTTCAGGAGCAGCACGTTCGGCACCAGCCGCTGGAACTCCGCCCGTACCGTCTCCGACATGATCGCCCCGGACGAGGAGACGCTGAACAGCGAGGACAGGTCGGTCCCCTTGAGCGGGCCCTTGAGCGCATCGATGAGCGGCCGGAGCATCGCGTCGCCCACCAGCGAGACGCTCGACACCTTCTCCTTCTCGATGGTGCGGAGCACCTCCTCCGGCGCGTACTTGCGGTGGATGACCACCCGCTGGCCGTAGTTGAAGGCGATGAACGAGGTCAGCGTCGAGGTGCCGTGCATCAGCGGGGGAGCGGGGAAGAAGGTGAGCCCGGCTCCCTTCGACGCGACCCGCTCGGCCAGCTCCTCGGGCCGCTTCACCGGCTCGCCCGAGGGATCGCCGCCGAAGAGCCCCGCGAAGAACAGGTCCTCCGCGCGCCACATGACGCCCTTGGGCATGCCGGTGGTGCCGCCCGTGTAGATGATGAACAGGTCGTCGGGGGAGCGGGGTGCGAACCCGCGCTCGGGCGAGCCGGCCGCCTCGGCGTCCTCGTACGCGACGGGCGCGACGGGGAGCTGCGGAGCGCCTTCGGGGGCCGGCCCGACGCGGATCAGGTGGCGCAGCCTGGTCGTCTGCGGGAGGGCGGCGGCCACCCGCTCGGTGAACTCGCCCTCGAAGACGAGCGCGGCGAGGTCGGCGTCGTTGTAGAGGTAGACCAGCTCCTCCTCCACGTAGCGGTAGTTGACGTTCACCGGTACGAGGCGGGCCTTGAGGCAGGCCAGGACGGTCTGCAGGTACTCGACGCCGTTGTAGAGGTGCAGGCCCAGGTGCTCGCCGGCCGTCAAGCCGCTGTCCAGCAGGTGGTGCGCGATGCGGTTCGCCGCCGCGTCCAGCTCCGCGTACGTGAGGCGGCGCTCGGCGCCGGTCCCGGGGTGGTCCACGTACACAAGGGCCTCGCGGTCCGGGACCACGTCGACGACCGACTCGAACAGGTCGGCAAGGTTGTACTCCACCGTTCCTCCTCACCCCCGAGGTTGCCCGTTGCCGGGCCCATGGCCGTGCTGCCCGCGGCGGTCATTAGAGCGCCGCTCGGCCGAAGTGGGAAGGGCGCGGCCCAAGAAATCTGACTGTGTGTCAGAAAACTATTGAACTGCACCCGGCCCTCCTGCAACCTGTTCTAGGTCTTGAGACGGGAGGACGGCAATGGGTGGAACCGAACACCTGACCGTGGAGCGCCACGGCGCCACGCTGGTGCTCACCATGAACAGGCCCGAGGCGAAGAACGCGCTCTCGCTGCCGCTGTTGGTGGGGCTGTACGACGGCTGGCTGGAGGCGGACGCCGACGACACGATCCGCTCGGTGGTCCTGACGGGCGCGGGCGGGGACTTCTGTGCCGGGATGGACCTCAAGGCCCTGGCCGGGAAGGGGATGGCGGGCGACCAGTACCGGGACCGCCTGAAGGCCGACCCCGACCTGCACTGGAAGGCGATGCTCCGCCACCACCGGCCGCGCAAGCCGGTGATCGCGGCGGTGGAGGGCTACTGCGTGGCGGGCGGGACCGAGATCCTGCAGGGCACGGACATCCGGGTCGCGGGCGCGGGCGCCACCTTCGGGCTGTTCGAGGTCAAGCGGGGCCTGTTCCCGATCGGCGGCTCGACGGTACGCCTGCCCCGGCAGATCGCGCGCACGCACGCGCTGGAGATGCTGCTGACCGGCCGGCCGTACTCCGCCGCCGAGGCCGAGCGGATCGGGCTGGTCGGGTCGGTCGTCCCCGAGGGGACCGCGCTGGCCAAGGCCCTGGAGATCGCGGAGCAGGTCAACGCGTGCGGGCCGCTGGCCGTCGAGGCCGTGAAGGCCTCGGTCTACGAGACCGCGGAACTGACGGAGACCGAAGGCCTGGCCTCGGAGCTGCTGCGCGGCTGGCCGGTCTTCGACACCGCGGACGCCAAGGAGGGGGCTCGGGCATTCGCGGAGAAGCGGCCTGCGGTGTACCGGCGGGAGTAACCGGTCCTGGCCGTGCGGGGGCCGTGCCCGGCTTGGCCGCGGCCTAGGGGGTGTCGTCAAAGTAGCGTCGTCCGCCCGTGAGGGCGGGGCCGGCGGGGTCTGGTGCGTGTGATCGCAAGGCGGAGGAGGGAGGCGACGCTCGCGTCGTCGACCGACGACAACGCCGCGAGCGCGCGTGCCAGACCCCGCCGGCCAGACGGGACTTTGACGATACCCCTAGGGCCCCTCGCGGATCGAGTGCCGGTGCGGCGCCGCTGCCGGGGCTCGGCCCCCGGACCCCCGCACCTCGGACCCCCGCACCTTGGACCCCCGCACCTTGGACCCCCGCACCTTGGACCCCCGCACCTTGGACCCCCGCACCCCGGACGCCGGCGCCCCGGACGCCGGCGGGGCCGGGGGTGTCCGGCGGGTCTGGACTCTGCCGCTGCCCGGACTTGCACGTGTTGTTGACCGTTTCGAACATCGGAGTGCCGCTCATGACCGCAGCCGCGTCCCCTCCCGAAGTGCTTCGTGCCCCCCTCGTCGTCGAGTTCCCCTTCACCCGGTCCCTCGGGCCCGTCCAGAGCGCCTTCCTCACCGGGCTGCGCGAGCGCGTCGTCCTCGGCGTCAGGACCACCGAGGGCACGGTGATGGTCCCTCCCGTCGAGTACGACCCCGTCACCGCCGAGGAGATCCGCGAGCTCGTCGAGGTCGGCGCCACCGGCACGGTCACCACCTGGGCCTGGAACGGCGCCCCGCGCCCCAACCAGCCCCTGGCGACCCCCTTCGCCTGGGTCCTGGTCCGCCTCGACGGCGCGGACACCGCAATCCTGCACGCGCTCGACGCCGCAGGGCCCGAAGCCGTGCACACCGGCATGCGGGTCCGGATCCGCTGGGCCGAGGAGCGCACCGGGGCCATCACCGACATCGCGTGCTTCGAGCCCCACGACGGCCCGGAAGCAGCTCAGGCGACCGCGCACGACGGGCAGTTCGCCGACGCCGTCACCGGCATCGTCGCCGAGGCCCGCCTCGACTACACCTACAGCCCGGGCCGCTCCCAGACCGCGTACATCAACGCCCTCGCCGAGCACCGGACCGTCGGCGAGCGCTGCCCCTCCTGCCACAAGGTGTACGTGCCGCCGCGCGGCGCCTGCCCCACCTGCGGGGTCGCCACCACCGACCAGGTCGAGGTCGGCCCGGCCGGGACCGTGACCACGTACTGCATCGTCAACATCAAGGCGAAGAACCTGGACATCGAAGTCCCCTACGTCTACGCCCACATCGCCCTCGACGGCGCCGACCTCGCCCTGCACGGCCGGATCGGCGGCATCCCGTACGACCAGGTCCGCATGGGGCTGCGCGTGGAACCCGTCTGGACCGAGGGCGGGCGCCACCCCGACCACTACCGCCCCACCGGCGAGCCGGACGCCGACTACGACGCCTACAAGGAGCTCATCTGATGCCCGCGACGAGCAGGTACGCACGCGACGTCGCCGTCGTCGCCTTCGCGCAGAGCGACCACCGGCGCAGCTCCGACGAACTCAGCGAAGTCGAGATGGTCATGCCGGTCCTGCACCAGGTGCTGGCCCGGACCGGTCTGAAGGCCGGCGAGATCGGCTTCACCTGCTCCGGATCCAGCGACTACCTCGCGGGCCGCGCCTTCTCCTTCACGATGACCCTCGACGGGGTCGGCGCCTGGCCGCCGATCTCCGAGTCGCACGTCGAGATGGACGGCGCCTGGGCCCTCTACGAGGCCTGGGTCAAGATCCAGACGGGCGAGGCCGACACCGCGCTCGTCTACTCGTACGGGAAGTCCTCGCCGGGCTCCGTACGGGACGTCCTGACCCGGCAGCTCGACCCGTACTACCTGGCTCCGCTCTGGCCCGACTCGGTGGCCCTGGCCGCCCTCCAGGCCCAGGCGCTGATCGATGGCGGCGAGACCGACGAGGGCGCCCTCGCCGCAGTCGGCGCCCGCAGCAGGGCTTCGGCGGCCGACAACCCGCACGCCCAGCTCCGCGGCGCCGTCCCGCAGGGCGACTACCAGGTCCGGCCGCTGCGCACGGGCGACTGCCCGCCCATCGGCGACGGTGCGGCCGCCGTCATCCTCGCCGCGGGCGACACCGCGCGGCGGCTGTGCGAGCGGCCCGCCTGGATCACCGGCATCGACCACCGGATCGAGGCCCACGGCCTGGGCCTGCGCGACCTCACCGACTCCCCGTCGACCCGGATCGCCGCCGAGCACGCCGGCGTCTTCGAGCGCCCGGTGGACACGGCCGAGCTGCACGCGCCGTTCTCCTCCCAGGAGGTGGTCCTCCGCAAGGCGCTGCGTCTCGGCGAGGACGTCGTCGTCAACCCGTCCGGCGGGGCGCTCGCCGCCAACCCGGTCATGGCCGCCGGCCTGATCCGGATCGGCGAGGCCGCCGCCCGGATCCACCGCGGCGCGTCCGACCGGGCCGTCGCGCACGCCACCTCCGGCCCCTGCCTCCAGCAGAACCTGGTCGCCGTCCTGGAAGGGGAACCCGCATGACGAGTACGGGAAAGGAGCCGGTCGCCGTCGTCGGCATCGGCCAGACCAAGCACGTCGCCGCCCGCCACGACGTCTCCCTCGCGGGGCTCGTCCGCGAGGCCGCGGCGCGCGCCCTCGCCGACGCGGAGCTGACCTGGGCGGACATCGACGCGGTCGTCATCGGCAAGGCCCCCGACTTCTTCGAGGGCGTGATGATGCCGGAGCTGTACCTGGCCGACGCCCTCGGCGCGGTCGGCAAGCCCATGCTCCGCGTCCACACCGCCGGTTCGGTCGGCGGGTCCACCGCGCTCGTGGCCTCCAACCTGGTCGCGGCGCGGGTCCACCGGACCGTCCTGACCCTCGCGTTCGAGAAGCAGTCCGAGTCCAACGCCATGTGGGGCCTGTCGCTGCCCGTGCCGTTCCAGCAGCCGCTGCTGGCGGGCGCCGGCGGGTTCTTCGCCCCGCACGTGCGCGCGTACATGCGGCGTACGGGCGCGCCCGACTCGGTCGGCTCGCTGGTCGCCTACAAGGACCGCCGCAACGCGCTGAAGAACCCGTACGCGCACCTCCACGAGCACGACATCACCCTGGAGCGGGTCCAGGCCTCGCCGATGCTCTGGGACCCGATCCGGTACTCCGAGACCTGCCCCTCCTCGGACGGGGCCTGCGCGATGGTCCTCACCGACCGGGCGGGCGCGGCCCGTTCGCCGAAGCCGCCGGCCTGGGTGCACGGCGGGGCGATGCGCAGCGAGCCGACGCTCTTCGCGGGCAAGGACTTCGTCTCCCCGCAGGCGGGCAAGGACTGCGCGGCCGACGTCTACCGGCAGGCCGGGATCACCGACCCGCGCCGGGAGATCGACGCGGTGGAGATGTACGTGCCGTTCTCCTGGTACGAGCCGATGTGGCTGGAGAACCTCGGCTTCGCCGAGGAGGGCGAGGGCTGGAAGCTCACCGAGGCCGGGGTCACCGAACTCGACGGCGACCTCCCGGTCAACCCCTCCGGCGGGGTGCTGTCCACCAACCCGATCGGCGCCTCCGGCATGATCCGCTTCGCGGAAGCGGCCCTCCAGGTCCGCGGCCAGGCCGGCGAACACCAGGTTCCGGGCGCCCGCCGGGCCCTGGGCCACGCGTACGGCGGCGGCGCGCAGTTCTTCGCGATGTGGCTGGTGGGGGCGCAGGCCCCCACTTCCTGATCGGAATCGCTCCTCCGGGCGGGTGTGCGGCTGGTGCCGGACCGGCCACGGGTGACTCACCGTGGCCTGTGCGGCACCCGCTGCGATGGTTACTCTGGCCCCCGGACGACGTACCGGGAGGAGCACGCACGTGGCCGAAAGCATGATTTCGCAGCCTCTGGCCGGCTGGGGCAAGCCGGACCTCGACCTCAGCGAGGCGGACTGGCAGTCGAGCAGCCGGGGAGCGGGCGACGTCCAGATCGCCTTCGTCGAGGGGTTCATCGCGATGCGCAACAGCGACCGCCCCGAGAGCCCCTCGCTGATCTTCGCGCCGGACGAGTGGCGCAAGTTCGTCATGAACGCACGGGGCGGGGAGTTCGACCTGACGTAGCCGGTACGGCCGGACGCGGCGCACCACCGGACGCGGACCCGCCCGCGCCGGTGGCGCCGCCGCGAAAATCCGCCTGACGCCGCCGCCCGGACGTGCGAGGGTGGCCGGTATGACGATCAACCGCCGAAAGGGCGATGCCGCGTAGACGGCCCGGCGCGCTGCGCGCCCTGCAGGGACCGTTCGAAGGGCGCCGCCCGCCCGCCTGGGCGCGGGAACTGCCCCCCGTGGACCGGCTGTCGCCGGCCGCGAGCGCCGGCGTTCACTGGGTCCTGTACGAGCAGAGCACGAGCGATACCGATCTCGCGTACCTCTTGGGCCGGTACCGCGGCTTCCTGAACCGGCCCGGCGGCCGGTTGCGGCTGGTCGCCTCGCTGGTGCCGGCCTGCCCCGGCTGCGCGCTCGACGACGTGGCCGAGGTCCGGGACAGGCTGGGCGAGGTCTACCGCAGGCTGCCGCCGCAGGCCCGCACGGCGCTGGGCCGCGTACTGCGCGCCCTGGACGCGGAGTTCCGGCGCCGCACCCTCCCGGATCCGGATCCGCCACCCGGCCACTGGGCCGACTGGATCGAGTACGTCGACGACTGGGCCGAGTGGCGTGGCATCCCGTACGCCTGGTGGCACCGCCGGATCTACGAGCACACCTGACCCGGGCGGTGCCGCGGCGGCTACGGGGCCGTCGGTCCAGCCGGTGTCGGCTTCGGCGGGAAGCGTTCCAGCACCACCCGGGGCCACGCCGCCGCCAGCACCAGCAGCCACACGAGTTGTACGGCCGCGGCCCCCCGGGCCACCGCCCCCGCCACCAGTACGACGGCCAGCGACGGACCCACCAGCAGCAGGACCAGCCGCAGCCCGCGGCCCGAGCCGGCCGCCGCCACCCCCGCGATCGCCAGGTACACCGCGAGGCTCCCGCACAGCAGCCACCGCACCGCCTCCGGAACCGGGCGGTCCGTGTACTCCACCGCGTTGCCGAGCGCCGCCGCCAGCGCCGCCACCGAGCCCGCGACGAAGCAGTGCAGCGGCAGGACCAGCCGTACCGGAAGGACGTCCCACGCCAGCAGCGGCACCCCGTCCGCCCCGTGGCGCAGCGACAGCGACCACAGCAGGAGCAGCAGCAGGAACGCGCCGATGCCGACCCCGTACAGCGCCGCGTCCCACTCCACCTGCGAGGCGGCGGCCACCACCTGGGCGACCGCCTCGCCCAGCACGATCAGCTGGAACAGGCCCAGCCGCTCCCCGAGATGCGGCGCGTCCATCAGCGCCGCCACCGGCTTGGGCGCGGCCCGCCGTCTGCGCGCCGCCTGCTGCGCGTACTGCGCGTCCACCCGGGCGGCCAGCCTCGTGCCGGACACCGAGAACATCACCGCCAGGTCGATGGCCAGCCCCAGCGCCCACAGCGCGTACCGGGCCGTCCCGTCGAACCACATCGACACGATCCACGGGGTCAGCCCCAGCCCCAGCTGCGTGATCGGCAGCTCCGGCACGTACTCCCCGCGCCGCTCCCACGCCTTGCCCGCCAGCGAGCGCACCAGGATGTAGGCCAGCGCGAACGCCCCCGCCCGGTCCTCCCGTACGCCGTGCACCGAGGCCGCCATCACCGCCATGCCGAACATCCCCGCCAGGACCGTCCACGTGCGGGCCTCCTCGCCGCTGACGTTCCCGTACACGGTGAACAGCATCCAGCCCGTCCAGAAGGCCAGGAACATCACCGCGTACAGCGCCACATCGCCGCTGCCGGGGCTGCCGGCCAGCAGGTGCGCCAGCTGGGCGACGCCCGCCACCGCCGTCAGGTCGAAGAACAGCTCCAGCCAGGAGGCGTGCCGTTCGCCCTCCTCAGGCGCCGACCCTGCCGGCGCGGAATCGGTCATAACGGGATGATAGGTAGGGTGGCCCCATGAGCGGCGAGAGCGACCTGAGGAAACTGCTGAGCGGCATGCGCCCCGAGCTGCACGAAGGGCGGTACGTCTTCTGCACCGTCCCCGGAGCCACGGCGCCGCCCTCCGGAACCGCCCCCGTCGCCACCGTCCTGGAAGCCGAGGGGCTCACCGTGGTCCTGCGCCAGCAGGACGCCGACGCCGCCGGGCTCGCCTACGACTACACCGCCGGGTGGATCACCCTGCGCATCCACTCCGCCCTCGACGCCGTCGGCCTCACCGGCGCCTTCGCCGCCGAGCTCGCCGCGCACGGACTCAGCTGCAACGTGATCGCCGGGTACCACCACGACCACCTCTTCGTCCCCGCCGAACGGGCGGCCGAAGCAGTGGCCGTACTGGAGCAACTCGCAACCCGTTCGGCGCAAGAGGGACACCCGTAGAGGCCTGCAACGGCCCCATACCAAAGATTCCGATCTTTCCCGGCAGAGGGCCTTCCCCCACACGTGCGCGGGCGTACGCTGATGCCCCGAACAGGCCTGGGGGGTACCAGCCATGACGGAACGCCGGACCCGCAGACGGCGAAGAATGTTCGAACGCGAGGCGGAACTCGCCACCGTGGACGAAGCCCTGGAGCAGCTCACCGGCTCCGGCGGCGACGGCCGCACGGATGCCGGCGCCGGCCCCGCCGCGGGCGGCACGCTGCTCGCCTTCTCCGGCCCCGCCGGCCTCGGCAAGACCACCCTCCTCGCCGAGGTGCGCCGCCGCGCCCTCGCCCGCAACTTCACCCTGCTGGCCGCCCGCGGCGGCGAACAGGAGCAGAGCCAGCCCTTCCACGTCGCCCGCCAGCTCCTCCAGCCCCAGCTGGCCGACCGCTCCGAGGCGGAACTGCACGCCGCCCTCGGCAGCTGGTACCCCATCGTCGGCCCCGCGCTCGGCCTGTGCGCCCCCGAACAGGGCGCCCCGCCCGACCCCCAGGGCCTGCGCGACGGCCTCGACTGGGTCCTCACCCACCTCACCGTGCAGCGCGCCCCCGTCGCCCTCGTCCTCGACGACGCCCACTGGGCCGACCCCGAATCCCTCTCCTGGCTCGCCGCCTTCGCCCCGCGCGCCGAACACCTCCCACTGCTCCTCGTCGTCGCGTACCGCCCCGAGGAACTGCCCGCGCACGCCGAGGCGTTCCGTACGCTGCCCGGTCGGGCCGGACACCGCCCGTTGGCCCTCGCCCCGCTCACCGAGGCCGCCGTCTCCACCCTGGTCCGCGAGGCCGTCGGCGACCACGCCGACGATGCCTTCTGCCGCGAGGCCTGGGCCGTCACCACCGGCAACCCCTTCGAAGCCGTCGAGCTCACCGCCAAGGTCCGCGACAAGGGCCTCGCCCCCACCTCGGCCAGCGCCCCGCTGCTGCGCGACCTCGCCGCCGCCCAGCGCGGCAGCGGCCTCGTCGCCCGCCTCGAACGCCTCGGCCCCTCCACCGTCCGCTTCGCCTGGGCCTGCGCCGTCCTGGGCACCGCCATCCCGCAGGAGCTCGCCGCCCGGGTCGCCGGCCTCGGCTCCGAGGAGGCCGCGGACGCCACCGGGCGGCTGCGGGAGGCCCGCATCCTGTCCGCCCCCGGCGAAGAGCCCGACGCCGGGCTGGAGTTCGTCCACCCGCTCATCGCCACCGCCCTCTACCGGGCCATCCCCGACGCACTGCGCGTCGCCCTCCACGGACAGGCCGCCGTGGCCGTCGTCGATGCCGGGCTCGGCGCCTCCAACGCCGCCCGCCACCTGCTGGAGACCCACCCCGAGAACGACCCCTGGGTGGTACGGACCCTGCGCGAGGCCGCCGCCGAGAACCTGCGGGCCGGCGCCCCCGAGGCCGCCCGCCGCCAGCTCGCCCGCGCCCTGCGCGAGCCCCCGGGCTTCGACGAGCGCGCGGCCGTGCTGTACGAGCTCGGCTGCGCCTCCCTGCTCACCGAACCCGCGAACACCGTGAACCACCTGCGCGCCGCGCTCGCCGAACCCTTCGACGACCCCGCCCTGCGCCAGGGCATCGTCATCCGGCTCGCCCAGGTCCTCGCCCACAGCGACCGCCTCGCCGAGGCCTCGGACTCGCTCGCGCGGGAGATCCCGCACACCCCGGACGCCCGGACCAGACTGCGCCTGCAGTCCGAGCAGTTCATGTGGGACGCCTTCGACGCCGTCGAGCCCGACTCCCCGGCGCGCTCGCGCCGGCTGGCCCGGCTCGCCGACCGGCTGACCGGCCGCGACCTCACCGAGCGGTACATCATCGGGCTGCGCGCCTGGGACGCCTGCCTGCGCGGCGAACCGGTGGACGTGGTCCTGCACCACGCCGTACGGGCCCTGGGCACGGAGTTCAGCTGGGCCTACGAGGACCGCGGCTTCGAGGTACCGGTGCTCGCCGCCATGGTCCACATGTACGCCGACCGGCCCGGCCGGGCGGAGGAACTGTTCGAGGCCGGCACCGCCGAGTTCGAACGGCAGGGCTGGCGCGGGGCCCACCTGTCCTTCGCGTACAGCCTGCGCGCGTACATCCGCTACCGGCGAGGGCGCCTCGCGGAGGCCGAGGAACTGGCCCGGGCCGGGCTGCAGCTCGCCGAGCGCGTGGGGCGCGGTACGCCCGTGCACTGGTACAGCATCGCGATCCTCGCCACGACCCTGCTCGCGCGGGGACGGGTGGACGAGGCCTGGGAGCTGGCGCGGGAGCACGCGTTCGGCGAGTCCGTCCCGGCAGCCGTGGTCTTCCCCGACCCGCAGACCGTGTACGCCGAACTGCTGCTCGCCCGCGGCCAGACGAAGGCGGCGGCGGCCGAACTCGAGGCCGTGGACCGCAGGCTGAGCCCGCGCGGGATCCAGAACCCGTCCTGGTGCCCGTGGCTGCTGCACCTGGCCCGGGCGGTGGCGTCGCAGGACCCGGCCAGGGCGCGCGCCCTGGCCGCCGACGCGGTACGGCGGGCCCGCGCCTTCGGGGCCCCGTCCGGCGTGGGGCAGGCCCTGCGGGTGGCGGCGGAGGTGGCGGCCCCGGGGGAGCGGGTGGGGCTGCTGACGGAGGCGGTGGAGCTGCTGTCGGCCTCGCCGGCCGGGTTCGAGCTGGCGTGCGCGCTGGCTGCGCTGGGCACGGAGCTCGGGGACGCGGAGCTGCTGGCGCGGGCGCTGGCGACGGCGCTGGAGTGCGGGGCGGACGGGCTGGTGGCGCGCCTGGGCGGGGCGGCGCAGGGTGGTGCGGAGACGGGCGCTGCGGCGACGGGTGGTGCGGTCCGGGAGGACGGCCTGACCGACGAGGAATTCCGGGCGGCGGAACTGTCCGTACGGGACGACCCGGCGGCGCGGGGCCGGGACCTGTCCCCGGTCTACCGGAAGCTGGGCACGGACCGGTCCGGGCTCGCGGAGGCGCTGGAGGCGTTCGCCCGGAGCGCAAGGTGATGCGCAGGGTGGCGGCGCGGGCAGGGTGACGTCATGGACGTCATAAACCACAGTCAGAGGCTCTCCCACTTCCACGACGAGACGTTGGCCTTCGAGAAGGCGATCCGGCGCGCGATCGCCGAAGCCGGCGACGGACCGGTCCCGCTGGTGCCGTCCTGCCCCGGCTGGTCGGCCGCGGACCTCGTCGGGCACCTGGGCGGGGTGCACCGGTTCGTGGGCCGCATCCTGCGCGACCGCCTCGCAGAGGTCCCGGACCACACCGATCTGACGATCTTCGCGATCCCGGAGGACCCGGCGGTACGGGCGGCCTGGCCGAAGCCGGAGACCGAGCCGAACCGGGGGCCGGTGCCGCAGGCGCTGACGGAGTGGTTCGCGCAGGGCGCGCGGCAGCTGGAGGGCCTGTTCCGGGAGCTGGGGCCGGACGTGCCGGTGTGGACGTGGTCGGTGGACACCGAGGATTGCGCGGAGCACACGAGCGGCTTCTGGCTGCGGATGCAGACCATCGAGCTGGCGGTGCACCGGTGGGACGCGGAGTCCGCCACCGGGGCGCCGGGGCCGATCGACGCGGAGATCGCGGTGGACGCGGTCCCGCAGACCTTCGAGGCGATGGCCCCGTTCCGGCGGGCCATGGCCGGGGCGCCGGCCGGATCGGGGGAGCGGTACCGCTTCCGGCGGACGGACGGGCCGGAGTCCTGGACGGTCACGTTCTCGGGGGAGCGGGTCCTGGCGGAGTACGGGGCCACGGACCCGGTGGACGTCGAGGCGGCCGGGACGGCGTCGGACCTGATGCTGTTCCTCTGGCGGCGGATCCCGCCCACCGCCCTGACGGTCACCGGGGCCGCGGACCTGCTGCCGCACTACTTCACCCTGGTCCCCCCGGTCTGACCGCTGCCCCCCCGGCGGGGGGACGGTCCGGAGGCGGGCTTTCCGGGGGATGGGCGGGGCCCGGGGCCGGAAAAACGTGGGCGGGCACGTACCATGGCGGCATGTCCTTCCTCCGCCGCAACCGCGCCGCCACACCCGCCGGCCCGGACTTCGACGTCCTGGCCATGGACCCGGGGGACTGGCCGGGCAATCTCGGGGCCGGGCTTCTGCCCGCGCCCGACGGCAGCTGCCAGGGCGTCTTTCTCCGCTACGACCTGTTCGGCGGACGCGGCCCCGCAATGATCATCGGCAACCTCCCCGAGGGCTCCCCGGCCCGGGAGCTCACCGAGGGCCAGGTGCCCTTCGAGGTGGCCCAGCTCCTCGACGCCCTCGAGAACGACGAGGACGTCGAGGTCACCGGCACCGAGGACTGCCCCGTCATGCAGGGCGACAACCTCCTCATCGTCCGGAAGATCAAGCTCTCCGAGGGCCGGATCAGCTGCGTGCAGTTCGACCGCAGCGACAACGTGCTGGTCACCATCGCGAGCTGGGACCGGCCCATCACCGACGACCTGTACGCCCTCCTGAAGCCGCTCCCCGCCGAGCTCTTCCAGCAGGGATAGCCGTCACCGGCACCTACGCGTCCGCGATGTCGTTCGCCGCCACGTAGCCGAACGTCATCGCGGGGCCGATCGTCGACCCCGCCCCCGCGTAGCTGTGCCCCATCACCGCCGCACTCGCGTTGCCCGCAGCCCACAGGCCCCGGATCACCGAGCCGTCCGGCCGCAGCGCACGCGCCCGTGCGTCCGTGACGATGCCGCCCTTCGTGCCCAGGTCACCCGGCACGATCTTGAAGGCGTAGAACGGCGGCGCCCAGATCGGGGCCAGGCACGAGTTCGGCTGCACCCCCGGGTCCGTGTAGTAGTGGTCGTACGCCGTGTCGCCCCGGTGGAAATCGGGGTCGGTCCCGTTCCACGCCTGCGTGTTGAACCGGTTGAGGGTCGCCCGGAGCGCTCCCGCCGGGACCCCGATCTGGCCGGCCAGCGCGTCCCAGGTCCACGCCTTCTTCGCCGCGCCCGCCTGGTACCAGGAGTCCGGGAAGACGATCGTCGGCAGGATGTCCTTGAACAGGTACTTGTTGCGGTAGTTCTGATCCACGATCAGCCACGCCGGGATGTGCGAACCGGCGGACCCCCGGTCCTTCTGGTACATCACGTGCACCACATCGCTGTACGGCGCCGCCTCGTTGACGAACCGCGCGCCCGCCCCGTTCACGATCAGCCCGCCCGGCAGGGTCCGTTCGGCGAGGCAGAAGTACGGCTCGCCCGGCAGCGGGATCGACGGACCCCACCACGCGTCCTCCATCAGCGCCAGCGCCGCCCCCGCCCGCTGCCCGGCCCGGATCCCGTCGCCCGTGTTCTCCTTGGCGCCCACCGACCACTGGGTGCCGATCGGCTGCTGCTGGTACTGCGCCCGCATCTGCGCGTTGTGCTCGAATCCGCCCGAGCCGACGACCACGCCCTTGCGGGCCCGTACGACCCCCCGTACGCCCTCCTTCTCCACCACCACACCGGTGACCGCGCCCGCCTCCTGCACCAGGTCGACCAGCGGGCTGTTCAGCCAGACAGGCACCCCCGCCTGCATCAGCCCGGCCCGCAGCCCGGCCGCCAGCGCCTGGCCCATCGTGAGCGGCTTCTGCCCGCACAGCGCGGCCTTGGTGCCGCGCGCCAGGCACTCCGTGGACACCGCCAGGCCCTTGGCGTTCACGGCCGCCAGGTTCAGCCACTTGTAGTCCTGGCTGAACACCACCATCCCGGCCGGGACCGGCATGTACGCCGGGTTCAGCCGGGCCAGTTCGTCGCCCAGGAGATGGCCGTCGATCTGGTCGGGCTCGATGGACCGGCCGTTCGGCAGCCCGCCCGGAAGGTTCGGGTAGTAGTCGCTGTACCCGTCCATGTACCGGAAGCGCAGCGGGCTGTTGGCCATCACGAAGTCCAGCATCCGCGGACCGTGGGCGAGGAACGCGGCCTGCCGGTCCGCCGACGAGCCGTCGCCGACGACCGCCGCGAGGTACGCGGCCGCCTTCTGCGGGGTGTCCGGCACCCCAGCGGCCAGGATCACCGAGTTGTTCGGCAGCCAGATCCCGGCCCCCGAGCGCGCCGCCGAACCACCGAACGTCGGGGCCTTCTCGACCACCACCACGCTCAGACCCCGCTTGGCGGCGGTGAGCGCGGCGGTCATTCCGGCCGCCCCCGACCCGACCACCACGACGTCGTACTCGCCGAGCGGAACCCCGTCCGCGGCCCGCGCGACGGCCGACGGCAGCACCGCGGCCGCGACCACGCCCGCCCCGGCCCCGGCGAGGACCGTCCGGCGGGAGGGGAGCGCAGGGCTCGCGGGACCGGCCGGCACGGGACCGGGGCTCGCGGGAACAGGACGTACGGGATCGGGGCGTACGGGACCGGGGCGTACGGGACCGGCGTTTGCCGACATGGGCGGGCTCCAGCGGAGTGGGGAGGGCGGGGACGGCGGCTCCAGCATGTCTGATGCTGAGTCAGAAAAGGTGTTCGGGGGATCATGTGATGTCAAGGCATGCGCAGGGGTGGCGAGACGGGCCGAGACGTCCCCGAACGCACGAAATCCCGTGGTACGCACATCGAGTGCGTACACCACGGGATTTTCGTACGGGGTGCGGGCCGCCGGGATCAGCGGGTCCCGACCGCCGCGCGTACCGCCCTGCGGGCCATGCCGCAGTCGTCGTGCAGACGGCGCAGCAGCAGCCGCTGCTCCTCGCCGGAGGACAGGGCGCCCGCCGGCAGGGGCTGGGTCGGGGCGGTCGCCAGCATGGAGCGCTGGACCGCCGTCTCGCACATCCGGATCTCCCTGGTCAGCACCAGCATCAGGTTGACCAGGAAGGCGTCCCGCGAGGCCGGACCGGCCGACTGGGCGAGCCGGCTGATCTGGCTGCGGGCCGCCGGGGCGTCGCCCAGCACCGTCCACAGCGTGGCCAGGTCGTACCCCGGCAGGTACCAGCCCGCGTGCTCCCAGTCGAGCAGCACGGGTCCGGCCGGGGACAGCAGCAGGTTCGACAGGAGCGCGTCACCGTGGTTGAACTGCCGCTGCACACCGGCCAGTTTCAGCCCGCACAGCAGCTTCTGCAGATCGCCCAGGTCCCGGTCGGTGAGCAGTCCCAGCTCGTGGTACCGCGCCACCCGCTGCGCGTAGTTCAGCGGGTCCCCGAACAGGTCGGTCGGCGGGCGCCACTGGTTCACCCGGCACACCGCGCCCAGGGCTGCCCGTACGTCGGCCCGCGGCGGGGCCTCCACGGGGTGCCGCTGCAATGCTGCGACCCGGCCCGCCATCCGTTCGACCACCAGCGTGCAGTTCTCGGGGTCCGCGGCGATCAGCCGCGGCACCCGGACCGGCGGGCGGTGCCGGACGAACGCCCGGTACGCCGCTATTTCGTGCCGGTACCGCTCGCGCCATTCCGGCGAGTGGTCCAGTAAAACCTTGGCGACGGCGGTCATCCGGCCTGTCGTCCCGACCAGGAGGACCGACCGGCCGCTGCGCCGCAGCACCTGAACCGGAGCGAACTCCGGGCAGATGCGCTGCACCGAGGCGAGGGCCGTGCGCAGTTGCGCACCCTGTGGCCCCGAGAGGTCGATTCTTCCGCTGAGCGGCTGCGATCCGGCCCCCGGCATCCGCCGCGCCCGTACGGCGCCCTGCGCCGGGGCCGCCGGGCGGCCGGGGTCGAGGTAGGGGCCGCCGCCCGCCTGGAGCGTGCGGTGCGGCCGGACCGGGGCGGACACGGAGGACGTTGCTGCGTACATGGCGTTTACGGATCCCTTCGTGCGCCGACGAGTTGCGTACGCCGCCCCGCCGGTCCCGTACTTCACCCTGGGGAGTTCCGCCCGGAGACCGGGTCGGGGAGGCGCATTCCTACCTGACACCCGGCCGTGGGTGGCGGACCATCTTGCGTGCCCTGGCGAAGCCTGGCGAATAGTCGCTGGGCAACTGACGGCGGGCTACTGTCAAATCAGCCGAGAACCTGGGGGCTTGACGTGAGCAAAGGACCAAACACCCGCTTGAACGACTTGTTCGGCCTGGCCGGCTGGTCGAAGGGTGAGCTGGCGAGGATGGTCAACCGGCAGGCGGCGGCCATGGGCCACCACCAACTGGCCACCGACACCTCGCGGGTACGGCGCTGGATCGACATGGGGGAGACCCCGCGCGAACCGGTGCCCACCGTACTGGCAGCCCTGTTCACCGAGCGGCTCGGTCGTGTCGTGACCATCGAGGACCTCGGGTTCGTACGGCAGCGGCGCACCTCCAAACGGCAGCCGGACGGGGCGAAGGACAACCCCGAAGGAATGCCGTGGGCGCCCGAACGCACAGCCGCGGTCCTCACCGAATTCACGGGAATGGACCTCATGCTCAACCGACGCGGTCTGATGGGCGCGGGTGTCGCGCTCACCGCAGGCTCCGCCCTCACCCACGCCATGAACGACTGGCTGCACACCGATCCCACCCCCGCCAAAGCCCCGCAGACCTTCGGCGACTCCTTCCAGGCCGACCCGGCCGGCTACGACCGCTACGAGGCCGCCCCCATCGGCTCCCAGGAGATCGAGGCCCTGGAGCGCTCCGTGGAGGTCTTCCGCGCCTGGGACGCCTCACGAGGGGGCGGACTGCAGCGCAAAGCAGTGGTCGGCCAGCTCAACGAGGTCGGCGGCATGCTCGCGTACCACCACCCCGACCACCTGCAGCGGCGGCTGTGGGGCGTGGCGGCCAACCTCGCCGTGCTGGCGGGCTGGATGTCCCACGACGTGGGTCTCGAACCCACCGCGCAGAAGTACTTCGTCATCGCCGCGCACGCCGCCCGGGAGGGCGGGGACCGGCCGCGGGCCGGCGAAGCGCTGTCCCGGGCGGCGCGCCAGATGGTCCACCTGGGCAAGCCGCACGAGGCCCTCGACCTCATGAAGCTGGCGCAGTCGGGCTCCGGCGAACAGACCCTGCCCCGCACCCGCGCCATGCTGCACACCATCGAGGCCTGGGCCCAGGCCTCGATGGGCAAGGGCCAGGCCATGCGCCGCACGCTCGGCGAGGCCGAGGACCTGTTCGTGTCGGACAAGGGTGACGTGCCCCCGCCGTCGTGGATGCAGAACTTCGACGAGGCGGACCTGCACGGCATGCAGGCCCTGGCGTTCCGCACCCTCGCCGAACACGACCCCTCGGTCGCGCCGATCGCCCAGCGGCACGCCCGGGAGGCACTGCGGCTGCGGTCCGGCGGCCACCAGCGCTCGCAGATCTTCGACTACATCTCCATGGCCTCGGCCTGCTTCATCGCCGACGACCCCGAGCAGGCCGACCGCTACGCCCGGCTCGCGCTGGTCTCGATGAACGAGACCTCCTCGCACCGGACTTGGGACCGGCTGCGCGAGATGTACCGGCTCACCGGCCAGTACGCCGGGTACGCGCGCATCGAGGACCTGCGCGCGGAGATCAAGATGGCCCTGCCGAACAGCCCGACGCAGCGCACCGTCTAGGCCTTGCGCGGGAACCCGCTGCCGGTTCGTGCACCGGCACCGCCAACGGCATCCGTACGGAGACGAGAAAGGCCGCGCCTTCCGGCGCGGCCCTGAGAAGCGGTCCCCGTCGGACCGTGTTCGTTGCTCAGCCCCCGACCCTGGCCACCAGGACGCAGGCGTCGTCCTCGCGTTCGCTCTCGCCGAACTCCTCGACCACCATCCGCACGCAGTCCTGCGCCGACCGCGCCGCCGTGAACCGCGGCGCGAGGGCCAGCAGCCGCTCGGTGCCGTCCGCCCGGCTGAACTCGATGCTGCGCGGCGTCAGTCCGTCCGTGTGCAGGACGAGTACGTCGCCGGTCTGCAGCCGTTCCTCGGCCTGCCCGTACGCCGCCCCGGAGGTCGCGCCCAGCAGTACGCCCTCCGGCGGCTGCAGGGCGCGGCCCGAGCTGCTCCGGAACAGCAGCGGGGCGGGATGGCCGGCCTGTGCCCAGGAGAGCATCCGGCGCGCCGGATCGTAGCGGCAGCAGACGGCAGAGCCGAGCGCCGGCTGTACGGAGGTCTCCAGGAGCTGGTTGAGCCAGCCCATCAGCGGGCCCGGCTCGATGCCGGCCATGGCCATGCCGCGCAGGGCGCCCAGCATCATCGCCATGCCGGAGGTGGCCGTCACCCCGTGCCCGGTCAGGTCTCCGACCGTCAACAGAGAGCGGCCGTCCGGCAGTTCGAGCGCGTCGTACCAGTCGCCGCCGATCAGGGCGCTCGTCGCGGAGGGCAGGTAGTGCGCGGCGACGTCGAGCGCGCCGGTGGTGTGGTGCGGGAACCGCAGGGAGCCGCGCCACGGGGGGAGCACGGCTTCCTGCAGCTCGACCGCAAGCCGGTGCTCGGTCTGCGCGATCTCCCGCCGGCGCTGCAGCGAGTCACGGGACTCGCGTTCGGCGCGCTGGCTTCGGCGCAGCTCACTCACGTCCCGGAGCACGGCCCACATGGAGGCCGTGCAGCCGTCGGTGTCGAGTACCGGCTCGCCTCGCATGTGCAGCGTCCGGACGCGGCCGTCGGCCCGGACGATGCGGAACTCGCCGTCGATCGGTTTGCCGTCGACCAGACAGGCCGTCACCATCGAGGTGAGCAGCGGCTGGTCCTCGGAGAAGAGGGTGGAGCCGAGTTCGTCGAGCGGGAGCGGGCCCGCCTCGGGCGAGCGGCCGAAGATCTGGAACAGCTCCTCGGACCAGTTGACCTCGTCGGTGAGCAGGTTCCACTCGGCGCTGCCGACGCGGGTCTGCTGGGGCTCGGTCCCGGTCGCGGGCGTCCCCTCGGGGAGCTCGCCGAGTTCGGGGGCGGCCGGCAGGCCTTCCTTGAGCTGTCCCAGGTGCTCGCGCAGGTCGTCGAGGTGGTGGACGGCGAGGTCGCACAGGGCGCGCTGCCAGCGGCCCTGGGCGTCGTCGTCGTCGACGACGGTGTCGCGGCGCACCGCGTCGACTTCGCCGCGCAGCCGCCGGGTCTGCGAGATCAGGGCGTCCACCGAACCGGGCTCGGGCGGCTGCGCGGGACGGTCCGCGAAGAGGTGGGACGGCATGAGAACTCCGATACAGGCGGCGCGGCACGGCCAAGTCTGAAGGAAGGACCGGTTACGACTGTTGCACAGGCGGCGACGGCCCGTAAGGCGTTTGGCAACATCCGTAACGTCGTTGCTTCCGGCATATGCCAAGGGCCTCCCGGCCCCCCTTCGCCCGTACGAACGTTTCCGGTCAGCCCTGCCGGCACCCCGTCGGCGGTTCCCGGCCGCCTCCGGTCTCACACGACGATCGGCACCGGGTGGATCTCGTTGGCCGGGTGCCCGGTGCGTTCGTGGATCCGCTGCACCGCCTCCGCGGACGGCGCCTCGGACAGGCAGTACACCGTGCCGGATTCCGGGTCGGCCCACGCGCGCTCGAAGTGCACCTTCTCGTCGCCCTCGATCGCCAGGTCCGCCCTGTGGGCAGCCATCAGCTCGGCTTCGGTGATGCCCTTCATGCCGTGGTGGACATCCATGTACATCGCCACCGCCGCACACCTCCTCACGTGTTCCTGCGAGTGCAGCCCTATCTCTTCCATCGTCCCCCCGCGGCCGGAAACCGGCCCTCCGGAGGAGGCGGATCGATCGTACGGACGAGATGTACGAGGCCCGGGCGCGGCAGAACCCGTACCCGGGCCGGATCAACACCTCCGCGGGAGTACCCCCCGAACGAAGGAGCCCCTCCCCGGGCGGCCCATCCCGTCGTCCCGCTTCCCACCCCACTGGGTGATCGCTACCCTACGTGTCGGTAACGAGCCGGGGGAGGTCCGCGAACGCGGACCCGCGCAGGGTTTGGGGACACAGCAACATGACCGGGCAGAGCCGCCGCTCCTTCCTCACGTACCTCGTCGCGGCGCCGACGCTGGCCCTCGTCACCCGGGCCGGGGCCGACGTCCTCGCCCCGCAGCCCGCCCACGCCGTGGTCCCGAGCCTGCCCGCCCCGGCCGATCTGGTGGACCTCGGCGACCTGTTCATCCTGGCCGGCGCACCCACCTCCGCCCTGCTGGCGCTCGCCGTCGAGGCGGACGGAACCATCCGCTTCCGGCTGCCGCGCGAGGAGGTCGGCCAGGGGCTCACCACCGCCGTGGCCATGCTCGTCGCGGAGGAGCTCGACGCGCCGCTGGCCGCCGTCCGCGTGGAACTGGACGACGCGCGTCCCGAGCTGGTGTTCAACCAGCTCACCGGAAGCTCCAACTCCATCCGCTCCCTCTACGGGCCGGTCCGCCAGGCCGCCGCCACCGCCCGGGCCCGCCTGGTCGCGGCGGCCGCCCGCCGCTGGGGCCTCGCCGCGTCCTCGCTGACCACCGCGAACGGCGCCGTACGGGCCCCCGACGGACGCACCGCCGACTACGGCAGCCTCTCCGCGGCCGCCGCCGACCCCGCCCTGGTCGTCCTCGGCGCCACCCCGAAGAAGGCCGCGAAGCACTCCCTCGTCGGCAAACCCACCGGCCGGATCGACGCCCGCGCCATGGTGACCGGTGCCCAGCAGTACACCCTCGACCTCGACGTGCCCGGTGCCAAGCCGTGCGTGGTGCGCCGCCCGCCCAGCCTCGGCGGCAGCGTCAAGGCCGTCGCCAACCTCGCCGCCGTCCGCGCCATGCCCGGCGTCCTCCACGTGGTCACCGTCCCGACCGGGGTCGCCGTCGTCGCCGAGACCTTCGGGCAGGCCCTCGACGCCAAGGCCGCCCTCCAGGTCACCTGGGGCCCCGGCCCCGCCGACCAGCTCTCCGACGAGCAGATCCGCGCCAAGCTGCGCGCCGCCACCCCCCCGCTGCTGGTTCCGCCGCTGCTCACCCCGTACGTGGACGCCGAGTTCGACTTCGCCTTCGTCAGCCACGCGCCCATGGAGACCAACTCCGCCGTGGCCGACGTACGGGAGGACCGCGCCGAGATCTGGTCCGGGCTCAAGTCCCCGATCGCGGCCCGCGAGACGATTGCCGCCGACCTCGGCCTGCCGCTCGACAAGGTCACCGTGCACGTGGTCCAGGCCGGCGGCTCGTTCGGGCGGCGGCTCTTCTTCGACGCCGCGCTGGAGGCCGCCCGGGTGTCCAAGGCCTGCCGCCGTCCCGTCCGGCTGATGTGGACCCGTGTCGACGACACCCGGCACGGCCGGATGCGCCCCGCCACCCACCACAAGATCCGCGCCACCCACCTGCTCGGCGAGGTGCTCAGCTTCGAGCACCGGGTGGCCGCCGCCGAGACCGACTTCCGGCACGGGCTCGGCGAGATCATCACCGCCACTGCCGCCAGCCTGCCGCTCGGCATCGGCAACGCGACCCTCGCCCAGACCCTGTTCCACACCACGATCAAGTCCCCGTACCACTTCGGGCTCACCACCCACGGGCTCAGCGAGGTGCCCACCGGCATCCCGACCGGCTCCTGGCGCTCGGTGTACTCCGCCAACACCCGGGGCGCCGAGGAGATCGTCGTCGACGAACTCGCGGCGCGGACCGGCAAGGACCCGTACCAGTTCCGGCGTACCTTCCTGAAGACGGCCGCCCAGCGCGCGGTGCTCGACAAGGCGGCGACGGAGGGGGAGTGGGGACGGCCCATGCCGGCGGGCTGCGCGCAGGGCATCGCCTTCCACGACGAGTACAAGTCCCGCACCGCCTGTCTGGTCGAGATCGACGCCCGCGACCCGGAGCACGTCCGCGTCACCAAGGCCGTCATCGCGGTCGACGTGGGCCTGCCCGTCAACCCGCGCGGACTGGAGGCCCAGATGATCGGCGGCCTCACCGACGCGATCTCCACCACCCTGAAGGCCGGGCTGCACCTGGACAAGGGGCTGCCGCTGGAGGGCAGTTACAGCCAGTTCCACTGGGCCCGGCAGCGTGACACCCCGCAGGACGTACGCGTCTTCGTGCTGCCGGCCACCGGCGAGGAGCCGGGCGGCGCGGGCGAGCTCGGCGTACCCGCCGCGGTGGGTGCCATCGCCAATGCCTGGGCCCGGGCCACCGGCAGCAAGCCGCGCAGCTTCCCCCTCGACTTCGACGTCGACTTCACCCCGTACCCCCGCTAGAACAGCCCGTCAGTTCAGGAGAGTCCGCCGTGCCCTCGCACACCTTCACCGTCAACGGGCAGAGCGTCACCGTGGACGCGCCCGACGATCTGCCCCTGCTGTGGGTGCTCCGCGACATGCTGGGCGTACGCGGCCCCAAGTACGGCTGCGGCGTGGACGTCTGCAAGGCCTGCACCAGCCATCTCGACGGGGCGGACATCCGCCCGTGCGTGGTGCCGGTCTCCGCGTGCGCCGGAAAGAAGGTGACCACCATCGAGGGCCTGGCGAACGGGGACGAGCTGCACCCCGTACAGGAAGCCTGGCTCGAACAGGACGTCGCCCAGTGCGGTTTCTGCCAGCCCGGCCAGATCATGGCCGCCGTCGCGCTGCTGAAGCGCACCACCACGCCCACGGACGAGGACATCGACGCCATCGCCAACATCTGCCGCTGCGGCACCTACTTCCGCATCCGGGAGGCCATCCGCAGCGCGGCCGCCCGGATGCGTGAGACACGGACGTGAGCGAGTGGGGCCCCGGGGACTCCCCCGTCGATCCCGGGGCCCGACCGCTCGGGGTCAAACCTAGGCGGCCGGTGGCCGGTTCGCAGGGTCCGCCCTGCACAGTGACCGGGCGGGACGGGTATCACTGAGCACAGTGATGGCCGGTGGTCGACCGCGACGGCGCGACCCGGACCGAAGGGAACCCCTCATTTCGCACCCGCCCGTCCCGCAAACACCCGCGGACCGGTCCCGCAGCCGGTCCGAGGACATCCTCAAGCTGCACCGGCTCGTCCACTCCGGCGGCTCGGCCGCCCTGCTGGAGTGGCTCACCGCCCGGCTGGGCGGCTGGACCGGCGTGGTGGACGCCGACGGAGCCGCCGGTTCGGAGCTCGCCGTGCGCGGGGCCGCGGAGTTGCGCGCCCGGGGCGTACGCTCGGCCGTCCTGCACGGCGAGCGCTCGGCCGCGCTGCTGTTCGCGCTGGACGGGAGCCGCGCGCTGGCCGCCGTACTGGACCTGCCGCACCACCCGGGAGCCTCCGCCCTGCTCGCGGACGCCACCGCCGTACTGGCCCTCGCCCTGCGCGCCGAGGAGGCCGAGCGGCGCGAGGAGCGGGCCGAACTCGCCGAATCACGGGCCCGCGAGGCCGTCCTGCACCTGCTGATGAACGGCCGGCTCTCCACCGCCCACCAGATCGCCGAGGCGCTCTGCCCCTCGCTGCCCGAGCCGATGCGGATGTACGTCGTGGAGTGCCGGGCCGGGGAACGCGGCGAGGTGGCCCGGCTCTGCGAGGAGCTGACGGGCGGCCGGGCCTGGACCGTGCGCTGCCCGGTCTACGTGCGCCACCTCATCGTCCTGGTCCCCGGCGATCTCGCGGCGACCTCGGCCGAGCACGATCCGCTGGCCGAGGCGTTGGCGGCAGTGGCCCGCGACTGCACGGTCGGGGTCAGCGCGGAGCTGCGGCTGCGCGAGGCTCCGGCCGCCTACACCCAGGCCTTCCACGCCCTGGCCGTCGCCCGCGGCCGCGACGGACGGCACGCCCGCTTCGGCCCCGGGCCCGAGCTGGAGCTGGCCGCCCACACGGCCGGGACCGGCTGGGCCGAGGCGCTGCTCGCGCCCCTTCACGCGTACGTGCCCCGGCGCCCCCAGGACCCCGGCGCGCAGGAGCTGCGGGCCACCGCGCACGCCTGGCTGAACTTCTGCTCGCACGCGACGCGGCTGCTGAAGATCCACCGCAACACCCTGGCCACCCGGCTGCGCCTGATCGAGTCGGTGCTCTGCCTGGACCTCGCGCGGCTCCCCGAACAGGCGGCGCTCTCGCTGGCGCTGCGGCTGACCCCGGGCGGGGCGGGGGTCTCCCCGGGCGGCGGCGCCGGGGATTCCCGCGGTGGCGCTCCCGGCGCTCCGGCCGATCTGGACGGCGTACTGCGCCACCCCGACCTGGCGGCCTGGGCCCGCGCGCATCTGGCTCCCCTGACCGGGCGGGACGCCCCGCCCGGGGCCCGGGACACCCTGCGGGCCTGGCTGCGCCACGACGCGCACCTGGTCCCGGCGGCGGCCGCGCTCGGCATCTCGGTGCCGGGCACGCGCAAACGGCTGACCCGGATCGAGGCCCTGCTGGAGCGCTCGCTGCTGCGTTCGCCGAGCGCCCGCTACGACCTGTGGCTGGCTCACCGGGCCGAGGAACTGGCCGGGTTCACGGCATGACACAGCCCCAATAAGGGACGAAGTGCATGAAATATGCACGATCATGCCCGGATGAGGCGTATCAATCTGAAGCGCGTGCTCGTGGGTGAACCGCTCGACACCGCGCGACTGGGCGAGACCCTGCTGCCCAAACGGCTCGCGCTGCCGATCTTCTGCAGCGACCCGCTCTCCTCGGTGGCCTACGCCACCGAGGAGATCCTGCTGATCCTCGCCCTCGGCGGTGTCGCGCTGCTCCACCTCGCCTGGTACGCAGCCGCCGCCATCGTCTTCCTCATGATCGTGGTCGTCGCCTCCTACCGGCAGACCTGTTACGCCTATCCCGGCGGCGGCGGTGCGTACGTCGTCAGCTCCGAGAACCTCGGCCAGACCGCCGCCCTGACGGCCGCCAGCGCGCTCCTCGTCGACTACGTCATGACCGTCGCCGTCTCCGTCGTCTCCGGCGTGGACGCCATCACCTCCGCGATTCCCTCCCTCAGCGACCACGAAGTCGGCCTGTCGGTGGGCTTCGTGGTGCTGCTGATGCTGATGAACCTGCGCGGCGTAAGGGAGTCGGGACGCATCTTCGCCATTCCGACCTACGGCTTCGTCCTCGTCATCTACGTCATGTTCGCCGTGGCGGCGGTCCGGCTCGCGACGGGCGAGACCATCCACGCCGAGTCCGCCGACCTCCCGATCACCGCCGAGGGCACGTTCACCGGCCTGGGCCTGGTGCTCCTCGCGATGCGGGCCTTCGCCTCCGGCTGTACGGCCCTCACCGGTGTCGAGGCGATCAGCAACGGCGTACCCGCCTTCCAGAAGCCCAAGAGCCGCAACGCCGCCAACACCCTTGCCGTGATGGGCGTCCTGTCGGTGACCATGTTCCTCGGCATCACCATCCTGGCCATGGTGTACCAGGTGCACGTCGCCGCCGACCCGACGGAACTGGGCCTTCCGCCCGGCACGCCGATGTCCACCGCGCTCGCCCAGATCGGCCGTGCCACCTTCGGGAGCTGGCACTTCCTCTTCTACCTGCTCCAGGCCGTCACCGCGGGCGTGCTGATCCTCGCCGCCAACACCGCCTTCAACGGCTTCCCGATGCTCGCCTCGATCCTGGCCAGGGACCGCTACGCACCGCGCCAGCTCTTCAACCGCGGCGACCGGCTCGTCTACTCCAACGGCATCGTGGTGCTCGCGCTCGCCGCCGTCGCCCTCATCGTCTCCTTCGACGCCCAGCTGACCCGACTCATCCAGCTCTACATCATCGGCGTCTTCGTCTCCTTCACCCTCTCGCAGGCGGGCATGGTCCGGCACTGGCGCCGGGAGCTCGCCTCCCCGGCCACGCCCAAGGCGGAACGGATCCACATCCACCGCCGGCTGGCGATCAACGCGGTCGGCGCCACCCTGACCGCCGTCGTCCTGGTCATCGTCCTGATCACCAAGTTCACGCACGGCGCCTGGCTGGTCGTCATCGCGATGCCGCTGCTGTTCCTCGGCATGAAGGGGGTCCGCCGGCACTACGACCGGGTCTCGGCCCAGGTCGCCGTCGCCCCCGGGGTCAAACCGCGCAAACCCTCCCGCCACCACGTGCTGGTGCTGGTCGCCAACGTGCACGCCCCGACGCTGAAGGCGCTCGGCTACGCACAGGCGCTGCGGCCGGACACCCTGACGGCCGTCACCGTCGCCGCCGACGAGGAGGACGCGCGCCGGCTGCGCGAGGCATGGGCGGAGCACGACCCGGGCGTCCCGCTGAAGATCCTGCACTCCCCGTACCGCGAGGTCGTCGGACCGGTGCTCGCGCACATCCAGGAGCTGGCCGCCGCCGAGGGGACGGACATCCTGTCGGTGGTGATCCCCGAGTACGTGGTCGGGCACTGGTGGGAGCAGCCCCTGCACAACCAGAACGCGTTCCGGCTGAAGGCGAGGCTGCTGTTCACCCCGGGCGTCGCGGTGATCGACGTACCGTACCTGCTGGAGTCGGCCCGGCCGGCCGCACCGCACGAGCCCGCGGAGTCGACGAGGGCCTGAGGCATGAGGTCAGCTGCCGCGGCGCGGGGTGCGGCCGGCCGGCTTCGGGCCCGCTGCGGCCGGCTCGCCCGCGGCCCGCTGGAGCACCGCCGCATGGGCCAGCGCCAGCTCCACCACGTGCGCCGGGTCGGAGAGCGTGCGACCGGTCAGCTGCTCGAGGCGCCGCAGCCGGTTCGAGACCGTGTTGCGGTGGCAGTACAGCCGCTGGGCGGCGTACGTCGTCGAGCCCTGGCAGGTCAGCCAGGTGCCCAGCGTGTTCAGCAGCACCCGGCGGTCCTCCGCGGGCAGCGCCAGCACCGGTCCCAGAACGACCTGCCGCAGCCGGCCCGCGAGTTCGGCCTGGGAGGCGACCAGCGCCGTCGGCAGCCGCTCGTCCAGCAGGGCGGTGCACGGGCCGCCGGACGCCGGGACGGTGCGCAGCGCCAGCGCGGCCAGCCAGCGCGCCCGGGCCAGGTGGCCGGGGGTCTCCACGACCGGACTGACCCCGGCCCGGGCTCCGAGCGGGCCGAGCAGCTCCCGTACGGAGTCCAGCGGATGGTGGCCCAGCTCCACCAGGCCGGTCTCCCCGTCGGCGCGGATCCGCCACAGCACGCGCAGGCCGCCCGGGGCGGGCTCGGTGCCGGGCCGGCCGGGGCCGCCCGGATCGGCGGAGCCGCGCGAACCGCCGGAGCTGCCGGAGCTGCCCGAGCTGCCCGAGCCGAGTACGACGACCGCGAACCGGCCGCGCTCGGGCAGTCCCAGCTGGGCCGCCGCCTCCGAGACCGCGGGCCCGTCGGGCGGACCCGCGCCGTCGAGCAGCGCGTCCAGGAGGGCCGCCCGGCGCTCCCGGTCGCGATCGCTGCGTGCGGCCTCCGTACGGCGGTAGGCGTCGGCCACCGCGTCCGTCAGCTGGTCCAGTACGTCCCACAGCACGGCCGCGGCCGGGAGCAGCCGGGGCAGCGCCTCCGGGTCGTGCGCGGCCACGGCCTCGGTGAGGGCCTGCCACACCAGTCGGCCGCCGCGCCGGTAGGTGCGCAGCAGCGAGGCGAGCGGCAGGCCCTGTTCGGCGCGGAGCGTACCGGTGGCCCGTGCGTCCGCGAGCTCCACGGGCAGCCCGCGGACGCCGAGGACCAGGCCCTCGACGGACTGCCGCAGGTTGTGGTGGATCCGCTCGCGCAGCTCGGCCCGGCCGAGCAGGGCGGCGTACGCGGGGTCCTCGGCCAGCGTCCGGTCGGCGAGCCGGTCCGCCGTCGCCGCTATCCGGCGCGACAGGTCCTCTCGTATCTCCTCGATGATCCGCTCCATGACGGGCAGAGTGACACGTGGGAGGGGTCGCAGGGGAGGGCCGGGACCGTACCGCGTCCGCAGGCGTGTCTGAATCACTGCACGCGCAGTGGCCGGCGGGCGCGCTCCGCATACCGAGTTCCTCCTCCCGGAGCGCCCCGCGCACTGGCTATCGTGCCGGTGGGGGAGTACCGGCACGACGCGCGGAGGGGACCGTGGAGATGACCGGGGGCTCGGGCGGCGGCATCCGGTGGCTGGCGGACTGGGACGGCTGGTATGCCGGCCTCACCTTCGCCCGCGGCATAGCACCCGGCGAACTCGCGCTGCGCCTCGGCGCGCTGCCGGGCATCCGGCCCGGCCCGCTGGGCGCGACGGACGCCTGGAGCAATGGTGACCGAGACGATGGACGGCGACGGCGTGGCGCGCGTCGGCAGCTGGGGCGGCTGGTCCTTCGCCGTCGAACACGGCATGCCGGCCGGGGCGGAGCGGCTGGCAGAAGTCTCCCGGTCCGGCGTCGAGGCCGTCCACCTCGACCCGCAGCCGGACCACCCGCCCAAGCAGTTCGCGTACGCCCGGGACGGCGAGATCGTGTGCTGCTTCGGCCTCGGCGAGGAGGGCTGGCGCGGCGGACACCGGCCGGACTTCCTGCTCCCGGAACTGGTGGCGGCGGGGATCCTCGCCCCGGACGGCACCCACGCCCGCCCCGAGGACGAACACTGCGCGGACCGGGACCGGCGCACCCTCGCCGTCCTCGAACGCCGCTTCGCCCTGTCCCTGCCGCGCCACCTGATCGAGGACGCCCCCCTCCCGGCCTTCGTGACGTGTACCCAATAGCCGGCCGGGACGCCCCGCATCGGGGCCGCCGCCGACTCCCAAGGACCGGGCATGGAGTGCAGTGTTTTGCATGGGTATGGGGGGAGCGGACCCGAAGCGTGGTGATCTTATGCCCGGAACTGCGCGAGTCAGCTGGGATTGCGGGCGGTAAGAGACTTTTATGGGGGTGCCAGGACTCGTACCGGAGCAGGGGGAGTATTCATGGTCACCGACGGCAGCCAGAAGGAAAGCGCACCCACCCTGATCGGTTCCGTGCAGCGCGCGCTGCGCCTCGTCGAGGCGATGTACGCCGAGGGCGGAGCCACGGCGAAACGGCTGGCGCGGGTCACCGGCATTCCGCTGCCCACCGTGTACCACCTCCTGCGCACCCTCACCCACGAGGGATACGTGGAGCGCGAGGGCGGTTCCTTCCGGCTCGCGGAGCATCTTCCGCTCGCCTCGTGAGCCCCCGTGCGCCCTTGCGCGATCGCTGGCGGTGATCAACATTCGTGATCAGAAGTCGACGGGTTCCGGCCAAGCTGTCGCGTGGTTCTGTGCATGTTCCCGCGGAAAATGCCAGAAGCCCCTTCCGTGCTGTGGAACGTGAGTAAGTTCCCTCCTGTCGCGCCGTAGACCGTGCACTTCGCACGTCTGGCCGGGAGGGGAGCCCGCGTGCCCGGGATCGACGAATGCCTGCTCGAAGCCATGGCCCTGCCTGGTGCGCGGGGGGCCGCGCTGGTCGACTGGAGCAGCGGACTGGCCCTCGGCACCGCCGGGGACTCGCCCGTCGGCGACCACGAGACCACCGCCGCGGAGACCGCCGAGCTGGCCCGGGCTGCCGCCGAGTACGAGTCCTTCGCCCAGCCGGCCCCGGACGCCGCCGGGGGCGAACCCGCGGGCCAGCCGGTGGAGGACCTGATCGTCACCACCCGGACCGGCTACCACGTCCTCCGCTTCGTCGAGACCAGCTTCGACAGCAGCGTCTTCCTCCACCTCTGGCTGGACCGCACCGACGGCAACCTCGCCCTCGCCCGGCACAGACTCCGCGCCCTCGCCGAGGGGCTGGTCCTGAGATGACCGGCACCCAGGTGGGCGGCCTCGCCGCCGTCTCCCCCCTGCTCACCCGGCTCGCCGCCGAGCGCGCCACCGGCGCCCTGCTCCGCGACCGCGGCACCCTCTTCCTGGAGGACGGCTGCATCGTCCACGCCGAGAGCCCGGCCACCCCCGGCCTCGACGTACTCCTCACCACCGGCGGCGGCCTCGCGCCCGAGCGCTGGCGCGAGGCGTTGGACCGCGCCGGTGCCCGCCGCCAGGTCGCCCGCTTCCTCGTCGACAGCGGGGGCCTCGCCGGCGGCGAACTGGAGATCTGCCATCTCGCCGCGATATTCGACGCCGCCTTCTTCGCCCTGTCCCCGGGCACAGGACCCTCCCGGTTCCGCCGCGGGGCCACCCACTGGATCGGCTCCGTCCGATCCGTCCCGGCCGCCGCCGTCGAGCGGGAGACCCGGCGCCGGCGGGAGCTGCTCGACGCCGTGTGGCCGTACCCGCTGCTGGACACCTCTCCCGTGGTGCCGCGGGCCGCCGCCCCCGGCCAGACCGTCACCGCGCGCCAGCGGATCCTGCTGGCCCAGGCGGACGGCGTACGAACCCCCGCGGACCTCGCGTGGGTGCTGGGCCGGCCGGCGTTCCACACACTGCTCGACGTACGGCGCCTCGCGGCGGCCGGACTGGTCGAGACCCCCCACGCGCCGGTCCTGACACCGGTCGAAACACCCCTGCCCGACTGGATGACCCAGACCCAATCCCCGGACGTGGCGCTGCTTCGCCGGTTACGCGACGCACTGGAGGCAAGCCTGTGAGGCTCCCGCTGCGACCGGCTCTGCGCTCCGAGCGCGCCGACCGCTCCGAGCGGAGGCAGCCCGAAAGGAGAAAGGCCGACATGAGCACGGCGATGGTGCCCCCCGAGGCCGAGGCCGACATACTCGCCGAGCTCCGCAGGCTGCGTGCCCGGGTCCCCCAGCTCACCGGCGCCCTCGCCGGCAGCGCCGACGGCCTGGTCCTCGCGCAGGACAGCGCCGCCACCGAGGTGGAGTCCGTCGCCGCACTGACCGCGGCCGCCCTCGGCGTGGCCCAGCGGCTCAGCGACTGCACGGGCCAGGGCGGATTCCGCGAGCTGCTGATACGCGGCGAACACGGATACGTGGCCACCTACGCGGCCGGGGACGCGGCCGTCCTCACCCTGATCGCGGAGCCCCGCGTCAACGTCGGCCGGCTCCATCTGGAGGCCCGCCGCTCCAGCCTCCGGATAGCGGAGCTCATCGACCACGTCCTCGGGCGCCGCGGCCCCGAGATCCCGTCGGCCTGAGCCGCCGCACCGGCGCACCACACCCCGTACCCACCACCGACAGACCGCAGAAACCGCAGACACCGTAGAAACGGTAGAAGAAGAAGGAGGGCCCCTCATGGCCAACGTGGAGACCGCACTCAAGGAATGCACCGCGACCATCGACGGCGCGATCGGCGCCGCCCTGGTCGACTACGACAGCGGCATGGCCCTCGGCACCATCGGCGGCGGCAAGGAGCTCGACCTCCAGGTGGCCGCGGCGGGCAACACCGACGTGGTCCGCGCCAAGGTCCGCACCATGGACATGCTCGGCCTCAAGGAGGAGATCGAGGACATCCTGATCACCCTCGGCAGCCAGTACCACCTCATCCGGCTGCTGAAGGGCCGCGGGTCCAAGGGCTTCTTCCTCTACCTCGCGCTCGACCGCGGCCGGGCCAACCTCGCGATGGCCCGGCACCAGCTCAAGAAGATCGAGGCGGAGCTCGAAGTCTGAGCAAACGTTCGGTCCGACCCCGACGCAGAGGTGGCGGGCGGCTGAATTCTTTGCCGTCCGCCCCGGGGGACAAGGGTCATATGTCCAGGATGGGGGGACTTTATCATCCCGTTACCGAGTAGGATGCTGTCATCACCTGATCATCGAAATAGCTTAAAACGCTGGAGAACCCGCCACCCATGCCCCCGCGCCTGAGCATCGTCGTCCCCGTCTACAACGTCGAGCTCTACCTCGACGAGTGCCTGGAGTCCATTGCCGCCCAGACGTTCGACGACTTCGAGTGCATACTCGTCGACGACGGGTCCACCGACACCAGCGCAGTCATCGCCAAGGCCTTCGCCGCGCGGGACAAGCGTTTCCGAGTCGTCATGCAGGACAACGCCGGACTCGGTGCCGCCCGCAACGTGGGCGCCCGCCACGCCTCCAAGGACAGTGAGTACCTGGCGTTCGTCGACAGTGACGACACCATGCCGGACTACGCCTACGAGCGCCTGATCGCCGCCCTCGACGAGACCGGCTCGGACTTCGCCGGCGGCAACGTGAAGCGTTTCCGCTCCGTCGGCATGCAGCAGTCCTGGGGCCACCGGGCCGCCTTCGCCAAGACGCAGCTGAAGACCCACATCTCCAAGTTCCCGGCGCTGGTCACCGACCGCACCGCGTGGAACAAGGTCTACCGGCGCAGCTTCTGGGACGAGCACGGCTTCCAGTACCCGGAGGGCATCCTCTACGAGGACGCCCCCGTCAGCATCCCCGCGCACTACTTCGCGTCCAGCGTCGACATCATCAGCGACTGCGTCTACCACTGGCGCGTCCGCGAGACCGGCGAGCGCTCGATCACCCAGCGCTCCACCGACCCGGTCTCCCTGATCGACCGCGTCACCTCCGTCCGCCTGGTCCGCGAGGCCCTCAAGGCCAAGGAGGGCGCCAAGTACGTCCGATACCTGCGCGACTACGACTACAACGTGCTGAGCGAGGAGCTCCCGCTCATCTACAAGTACGTCGGAGAGGGCGGCGCCGACTTCCGGGCCGCCTTCGTCAAGGAGGTCGGCGGGCTCGTCCGCGAGATCGGCACCGGCCCCTGGTCCGCGCTGACCGTCGCCGACCGCCTCAAGGCGTACCTGGCCCGCGAAGGCCGCGTCGAGGACTTCATCGCCCTCACGCAGCACCAGAGCGACTACTCCTACAGCGTCCCCGTCAAGGGGCTGGCCCGCCCGCAGGCCGACTACCCCTTCCTGCACGGCCGCCCGCCGGTCCCCGCCAAGATCCTCACCCTCGGCCCGCGCGAGCGCCGCGTCGTCAGCCGCCTCGAGCAGGCCGTCTGGAGCGACGGCAAGCTGCTGCTGCGCGGCTACGCGGTGCCCGGCCACCTCGGCGCCGAGAGCCGCCTCGGCTCGCGCAAGGTGCTGGTCTTCCGCGAGGGGGGCAAGCGCCGCCGCACCGTCGTCAGCACCCGTACGGTCGCCTCCCCGATGGCCACCGTGAACGCCCCGCACCTCGCCCTGCGGCACGCCGACTGGGCCGGCTTCACCGCCGTCGTCGACCCCACCGTCTTCCAGTCGGGCGGCAAGTGGAACGACGGCATATGGACCACGTCCATCGCCGTCACCGGCGCCGGCGGCCTGCACCGCGCCCGCCTCAAGGGCGGCGAGTCCGACACCGGCCAGAACCCGCCCGCCCACTGGGTGGCCCCGGACGTCCGCATCGTCCCGAACTCCACCGGCGCCCTCACCATCCAGGTGGAGGTCGTCCGGGCCCGCGCCCTCGACGTCCGCCCCGCCGGCGACGACGCCGTCGAGGTGGCCGGCGAGCTCGCCGCCGAGATCGGCGCCGGCGCGACCCTGCGCGCCGAGCACGTCTCCACCGGCACCGTCGTCACCTTCCCGCTCGAGACCGCCGCCGCCGGCGGCGCCGGGCGGATCCCGTTCACCGTGCGCGTACCGCTGGCCGAACTGGCCGCCGTACCGGACGCCTCGTGCGAGCCCGGCGAGTGGACCCCCGAGCCCTGGAGCCTGACCGTCGTCGGCGCCGACGGCTCCGAGCACCGTCTCGTGCACGACGAGCGCGGCGGCTTCGCCGGCCTGGTCGTGCCCCTGACCGGCGGGGAAACCGGCCGCGCCCTCTTCGCCAAGCGCGGCAACACCGGACACCTGACCCTCTCGGTGCAGCCCTCGCCGCCGCTGGTCGACTCGGTCGCCACCCAGGACGGCACCGTCACGCTGAAGGGCCGCTTCGTCGCCCCGGCGGACGAGCCGTACGAGCTGGTCCTGCACGACGCGCACGGCACCGAGTTCAGCTACCCCGTCACCCGCGACGGCGACCGCTTCGAGTCCTCGTTCGAGCCGGTGCTCCCCGAGGCCTACGCCGGCCGCACCACGCTGCCCCAGGGCCGCTGGTGGCCCACCCTGCGCCCGCTCGCCCAGGGCGGCACCACCGCGGGCCTGCTCGGCGTCGACCGCGGCGCCCCGGTGCAGTTCGCGCCCACCGCCCTGCACGCCGGGCCGCACGCCCTCACCGTCCAGGGCCGCCGGATGCGGGTCGAGGCCCGCTTCTACGACCGCATGGTGCTCGTCGCCGACCCGCTGCTCAGCCCGCACGACCGCTCCCGGTACGCCCAGCGCGTGACCCGGTACGAGACCTACCCGGCGCAGCGCGCCCTGCCGGTCAAGGACATCGTCGTCTACGACACCTTCCAGGGGAACGGCGCGGGCGACTCGCCCCGCGCCATCCACGAGGAGCTGCTGCGCCGCGGCGAGAAGCTGGACCACGTCTGGCTCGTCCGCGACGGCCGCGCCGAGGTCCCCGCGACCGCCCGCGCCGTGCAGTACGACAGCGTCGAGGCCTGGGAGGTCCTGGCCCGGGCCCGCTACTACGTCGTGAACGACAACGTGCCGCGGCGCTTCCAGCGCCGCGCCGGCCAGATCGTCGTCCAGACCTGGCACGGGACGCCGATCAAGGAGATCGGCCACGACTTCATCCACGACTACTACACGAGCCCCGACATCCTCGAGGGGCTGGAGCACGACAGCGCCCAGTGGTCGCTGCTCGCCTCCCCGAGCTCGTACGCGACGCCCCTGCTCAAGCGCGCCCTCGGCTACAAGGGCGAGGTCATCGAGTCCGGCAGCCCGCGTGCGGACGCGCTCGTCAAGCCCGACGCGCAGCGGATCGCCGAGGTCCGCCGCCGGCTCGGCCTGCCCGAGGGCAAGAAGGTCGTCCTCTACATGCCGACCTGGCGCGAGAACCGCGAGGGCTGGTCGGGCGGCTACAAGCTCGACCTGCAGATCGACCTGGACGCGGCGCGGCGCGAGCTCGGCGAGGACCACGTCCTGCTGGTCCGCGGCCACCACCACGTGACCGAGCAGGTCCGGGACAACGTGCGCGACGGCTTCGTCGTCGACGTGTCCCGCTGGCCCGACGCGACCGACCTGCTGCTCGTCGCGGACGTGCTGATCTCGGACTACTCCTCGGCGCTGTTCGACTTCGCGCTCACCGACCGGCCGATCCTGCTCTTCACGTACGACCTGGAGCACTACCGGACCACGCTGCGCGGCTTCAACTTCGACCTGGCGGAGAAGGCCCCCGGCCCGCTGCTGGCGGACTCGGCGAGCCTCATCGAGGCCGTGCGGGGCGCGGACGCGATCGGGGCGGAGTACAAGGAGGCGCGGGCCGCGTTCCGTGCCGAGTTCTGCGACCTGGACGACGGCGGCGCCGCCGAGCGCGTCGTCGACCGGATGCTCTCCATGGCGGCCAAGCCCGCGGTGTGAGCCGCAGGCCTACGGTGTGAGCCGTAGGAGTGCATTCAGGACACGTTTGCAGACCGGCCCCGGGCCCACCGATGAATTTCGGGCCCGGGGCCGGTCTGTATGGGAGCGAGACGGTGCCCACCGCACGGACTCGACCCCGCACCCGCCTGGAGGCAGTCATGAGCAGCAGCAACGGATTCACCACGTGTCTGTGGTTCGACGGCAATGCGCAGGCCGCCGCCGACTACTACGTGTCCGTCTTCAAGGACGGGAAGATCGGGCGGACCGGCTACTACAACGAGGCGGGCCCGGGCACGGCCGGTGACGTGATGGTCGTCGAGTTCGAGATCAACGGCCAGAAGTTCGTCGGCCTCAACGGCGGCCCGCAGTTCCCCTTCACCGAGGCGATCTCGTTCCAGATCCACTGCGCCGACGAGGCGGAGTCGGACTACTACTACGACGAGCTGACGAAGGACGGCGGCCAGGAGTCCGCCTGCGGCTGGGTCAAGGACAAGTTCGGGGTGTCCTGGCAGGTCATCCCGGCCGGCGCCATCGACCTGGTCACCGACCCGGACCCGGGCCGGGCCGCCCGCGCCACCGCGGCCATGATGAAGATGAAGAAGCTGGACGTGGCGGAGATGCGCCGGGCGGCCGACGCCGGGTGACAGGGCTCCGGCCCAACCCGCTAGGCGGCCGGGCCGAGGCCGCCGATCCGGGCCAGCAGCGCCGGGAGGGCCGTCCCGATCGGCTCGCGGATCACCTCGTCGGCGAGCGGATCGTACGGGGTCTCCTCGGCGTTCACGATGATCAGGCGGGCCCCCGCCTCGGCGGCCATTCCGGCCAGCGAGGCGGCGGGCTGCACCTGGAGCGTGGTCCCGACGGCGATGAAGACATGACAGCCCTTGGCCACGGCCACGGCCTGCCGCAGCACCTCGGGATCGAGCCGTTCGCCGAACATCACGGTCGCCGACTTGAGGATCCCGCCGCAGACCAGACAGGCCGGATCCGGCACCCCGGCGGCGACCCGGGCCAGCGTCTCGTCCATCCCCGACCGGGCATGGCAGGCCGTGCAGACCACCGCCCGCGCGGTCCCGTGCAGTTCGAACACCTTGCGCGGCGGCATCCCGGCGAGCTGGTGCAGCCCGTCCACGTTCTGCGTGATCACCCGGACCGGCGTCCCGCCGCGCTCCAGCGCGGCCACGGCCAGATGCGCGGCATTCGGCTGCGCCCCGAGGGCGCCGACCTCGGCGCGCATCTGCCACGAGCGGCGCCGGATCTCCGGATCCGCCATGTAGTACTCGTACGTAACGAGCTTCTCGGCCTCGGGATCCCGGCGCCACAACCCCTGCGGCCCCCGGTAGTCCGGAATCCCGGAGTCGGTGGACATCCCCGCCCCACTGAGCACTGCGACAAGCGGCTTCCCCATGCCCCGACCCTACGTACGTCCGGTACGGGCCCGCGACCGGATTAACTTCGTCCGAGAGGGTCGTTTCTGCGGTGATTCCCTCCCCCCACAGGAGTGAGATACGTGGTCCACCCCTGCCCGCGGAGACCCCCGGTGGTTACACATCCCGCATGAAGATCATGCCGTACAGCCTCGGTGCCCTGCTGCTGCCCTTGCTCGCGCTGCCGGCCCCGACCCCCGCCGTCGCCGACCCCGCCCCGGTCGTCGCCCGCCACCGGCACGATGCCGCCGAGATCAGTGCCTTCCTCGCCTCCTTCTACGGCCACCACGGCCCTTCCCCGCACGACCGCGAGCACCGCGTCTCGCAGCAGCTCAAGGAGAAGCAGGCGCACCACCCGCACTCCGACGTGCTGCTCTGCGCCCAGAACGAGCCCTGGGACATCGCCATCGGGGCGGTCACCGTCGCCCAGTCGGCCGGTGTCGGCTGGGCCACCGTCACCACCCACTGGAGCGCGGACAGCACCGACACGTTCACCGCGTACGTGCGTCTCGACTCCCGGCCGATCAAGCTCGACGACGTGATCTGCGCGGGCTGACCGTCCGTACGCCGTCTGGTACAACACCGGACATGACGGGATTCGAGATCACCGGCGCGAGCGCCGCCGACATGGAAATGATCCGCACCTGGGCCGACGAGGAAGGCTGGAACCCGGGCGACTCCGACCGGTTCGCGTTCGCGGTCGCCGATCCGGCCGGCTTCCTCGTCGGCCGGGTCGACGGTGAACCGGTGGCCTGCATCTCGGCCGTGCGGTACGGGTCGGCCTTCGGCTTCATCGGCTTCTACATCGCCCGCCCGGCCGTCCGCGGGCAGGGTTACGGGATCCGGCTGTGGCACGCCGGGATGGAGCGGCTCGACGGGCGGCTCGTCGGCCTGGACGGGGTGGTCGACCAGCAGGACAACTACCGCAAGTCCGGGTTCCGTTCGGCCTGGAACAACGTCCGGTACGAGGGCGTCCCGCGGGTGAACGGCTCGAGCGGGGCCGAGGCCGGGGTCGAGGTCGTCGACGCCGGCTCGCTCCCCTTCGGGCAGCTGGCCGCCTACGACCGCCGGTTCTTCCCCGCCCGGCGCGACGCCTTCCTGTCCGCCTGGACCGGCCTGCCCGGCCGGACCGCCCTCGCCGCCGTCCGCGCGGGGCGGCTCGAGGGGCTCGGGGTGATCCGCCCGTGCAGCGGGGCCTCCCGGATCGGCCCGCTGTACGCCTCCACCCCGGGCATCGCGGCGGCCCTGCTGCACCGGCTCGCGGAGCAGACCCCCGACGGGGCGGTCGCCGTGGACGTGCCCGACGCCAATCCGGCGGCCACCGCCCTGCTGGCCGGGCTGGGGCTGGCCCCCTCCTTCGAGGCCGCCCGGATGTACACCGGGCCCGCCCCGGAGGTGGAGGTGGCCGGGATGTACGGGGTGACGAGCCTCGAACTGGGCTGACAGGCCGATGGACTGACGGAGCGACGGACTGACGGACTGACGGGCCGACGGGGCGCGGGGGTGAGGCGGGATGCCGGGCGGCGGTCGCACGACGCCGCCCGGCCGGTCGCGTCGTGCCGGGTCAGAAGCCGAACAGGGCGCCGCTGGTGTGCCGCAGCCCGCAGGGGTTGCCGAAGGTGTACGAGTAGTGCAGCCGGCGGCCCTGCCACACCCCGTCGGCCCTGACCGTCATCGGGTTCCACTCCCTGGTGCAGTCGACGCCGGCGCCCGGTGCCGCGACGGCGTCCAACTCGTGCGAGTTCGCCCGCAGTTCGGCACATGCGGCGGCCGGGGACGGGTGCGTCCCGCCCGGGGTCGGCGCACAGACGAGCGTCACCGCGCGCAGCACCGTGCCGTACGTGGTGTCCTCCCCGGCCGTGATGCTCAGGACGAGGGCGGACGGCGCGTACAGGCTCTCCGCACCGGACGGTGCGGCGTCGGCAGCTCCGGGCCAGGCCAGGGCCGTGAGAGCGGTGAGCGCCATGGCGGCGGAACCGAGGCCGAGACCCTTTGCGATGGACCGCATTTCGAACTCCCTTTGAGTGGTTGCTTCGGATAGCGGACAGGAGTCTTGCCGACACGGACCGTGAACGCCCGTTCGTACCCCCATTTCTCGTCACCGATCGTGAGCGAATGTATGCAGACCGCAGCCGTGTGAAGGTGCTGACCTGTGGGGGAGCAGGCCGCCGAATCGGCCGAACACACGCGCTGAAACATTCCGGGAGCGGGTCCGGACCGGCTCCCGGGGCGGATTCTGCGTCTAGCGGGTCGTGGAAATGCGCGGGGCGTAGAGGTCGATGAGCCGGGTGCGGGTCTGCTGGAGCCGGAGCGCGAGCACCCGTCCGACCCAGTGGCCGACGGCGGAGCCGAAGGCGGGGTCGGCGTCCATCAGCATCCGTACGGCGGTCGCGTCGAACTCGTACGAGCGCACCGGGGTCATCGCCTCCGCGCTGAGCTGCCACACGTACGGCGGGAAGAGCCAGGACCAGCCCACCAGTTCACCGGGGCCGAGGTTCTCGACGGGGGCGGGCCGGCGGCCGGGCAGGGGGACCTGGAGCGTCACGGTGCCGGAGCGCACGATCCAGAAGGCCTCGGTGCGGCCGCCCTCCTCGAAGATCGTCGCGCCTTCGGGGAAGTTGACCTCGCGGGCCTGTGACATCAGCCGTCCCCGGTGTTCGGCGGAGAGGACGGCGGCGATTCGGATGGGGGAAGGTGTGCTCACGACGGCCTCCGATCAGGGCCCCCCGCTACCCCCAGTGTCGCCGACACCCGGGCGAATGCGGGCGCGGCGCATCACCCGGTTGTCCCGTCACCCCAGGGGCGGTCCTGCGCGCGCCGGGGTCAGTCCTCGGCGCCGGCCTCCAGGCAGGCCAGCTCCATCGCGTCGAGGACCGCCTCGTGGCTGCGCCGGCTCAGCTCCGCCACGTTCTCGATCTGCGCCGTCGCCCAGGCCGCCAGGGTCATGACCAGCACGCGCAGCCCGTCCGTGCCGTGCTCGGCCAGGATCGCGTCGGCGACGATCATCGCGTCCTCGGGAACCTGCTCCGGTGGCTCCAGCCCGGCGAGACCCCGCAGCATGGTGAGGGTGCGGCGGGAGATCTCCGGCGTCATCCTCGCCAGCCGCAGGTCCTCTTCTTCGTCCATCTGCCCCACCCTCCCGTGCGTTCCCGTCCCCCTCAGGGGCACGGTAGGCGCTGAGGGCCCCGCGCGGGGCGGTTTCGCCAGGGTGACCGCACGTAAGGGCCTGCCCGCACCGCTGCGCGCCGCGTCCTGGCGACCGGCGCCGGGTCGGCGGGGCGCCGGCCGGAAAGTCGGCGCCCGTTTGGGTTCCCTGCTCGACGACCGGCCGGTAACTTGACCGCGGCATCCGTCCGTTGCCACCGATCGGCCCGGACGGCCCGACCCCGGCAGGAGCGACATGAAGAGCCTCGTCCGCGCGCTGTTCGGCGCCGTCCTGCTGCTGGCGGGAGTCCTGCCGGCGGTGGCCGCTCCGGTCCCCGCCGCGGCCGCTCCGGCCGCTCCCGCCGGGGAGGCGTGGACCCCGCCGCTGTCCACCCGCGGCCGCTACATCGTCGACGCGGACGGCAACCGGTTCCGCCTGCGCTCCGGCAACTGGGACGGCGCCCAGGGTTCCTGGAGCGGCTCCGGCGACCGCAACGACCCCGCCACCCACCACAGCGGCCAGAACTCCAACGGCATACCGATCGGCCTGGACCGGGTGCCGCTGCCCGCCCTGCTGGCCGACTTCCGGGCCCTCGGCCTCAACAGCATCCGGCTGCCCTTCTCCAACGAGATGCTGCGCACCACCGCCCCCGTCCCGGACGCGGCCGTCGCCGCCAACCCGGCGCTGCGCGGCCGCACCCCGCTCCAGGTCTACGACGCCGTCGTCACGGCGCTCACCGACGCCGGTTTCGCCGTCATCCTCAACAACCACACCGTCACCACCCGCTGGTGCTGCGGGCTCGACGGCAACGAGCGCTGGAACAGCGGCCGGTCCACCGCCCAGTGGGCCGACGACTGGGTGTTCCTGGCCCGCCGCTACCGCGACAACCCGCGCGTGGTCGGCGCCGACCTGTACAACGAGGTCCGCCGAGACTTCCTCGACGACCCCAACTGGGGGCTCGGCGACCACCACGACTGGCAGGCGGCCGCCCAGGAGGCCGGCGACCGGATCCTCGCCGAAGCCAATCCGAACCTGCTCATCGTGGTCGAGGGCATCAACTGGACCGGCATCCCCCTGGACGGCCTCCCGCACGGCCGTCCCACCCTCACCCCCGTACGCACCCTGTCCCACACGCTCGTGGTCTCCAACAAACTCGTGTACTCGGCCCACTTCTACGGGTACACCGGCCCCCGGCACAGCGGCGCCACCGGCATGGGCGAGACCCATGACCTCCGCTACCAGGACATGAGCCGGACCCAGCTCGAGCAGACCCTCTACGACCAGGCCTTCTACGTATCCGCCGAGACCGGCACCCACTTCACGGCGCCCGTCTGGATCAGCGAGTTCGGCATCGGCGCCGACGAGAGCGGCGCCGCACCGCGGGCCTGGTTCCAGAACCTCACCGGCCATCTGACCGCCACCGACGCCGACTTCGCGTACTGGCCGCTCGTCGGCTGGAGCACCAACGCCCAGGGCGCCCCCGGCGGCGACACCTGGGCGATGCTCCGCTACGACTCCTCCGGCCGCCGGTCCGGCGTACCGGACGCGGGCGACTGGCGTACGCAGCCGTGGACCGCCCTCTCCACCACCGCCGGGCGCACCGGACAGGTCCCCGCCACCCCGGCCTGGTACCAGCTGACCACCGACCACCGCGACCACAACGCCTCGCTGCGCACGCGGGCCACCGGCGACTGGGACAGCGGGGCCCGCAAGGCGGTCTGCCCCGACGGCGCCCGCCTCGCCGGACTCGGGCACACGGGCGGCCGCGGCCTGTGCACCACCTCCGATCTGCAGGCCGCGAGCGGCGGGCACACCGTGGTCCGCGACGAGGCGTACGTCCCGGCGGGCGGCGACTGGGCGACCGGATACACGAAGTTCCAGTGCCCGTCCGGCCAGTTCCTGATCGGGTACAGCCTGCGCGGCGAGCGGGTGTCGGCGGCCCTGTGCGCGCCGTCCCGGACGGCCCTGCCCGCCGGCGGCCGCACGCTCTGGTTCGACCGCGGAGACAACCGGCCGCCGGGCGCCCCCGGCGGCGAGTTCGCGTACGGCGACTACAAGGGCCAGTGCCTGCCGACCGAGTATGCGGCGGGCATCGCGTTCACCACCCGCGCGGCCTCCCGCCCGGGCCCGGCGGCGCTCCTGTGCCGCCCTCTGCCGTCCGCCTGACCCGTCCGCCTGACCCGTCCGTCCGCGAGGCCGGCGCCGTCAGCGACCGCCGTTTTCGGCAACGGCAACGGCGCCCGCCAGCAAGCCCGGGAGGTCGCGCATGTCGGTGAAGACGACCGTGCCCGGGCCTGCGAGGTGGGACGCCGGCGTCAGACCGCCCGCGTACCCGAACGAGCGCATGCCCGCCGCGCGGGCCGCCTCGACGCCCGGGCGGCTGTCCTCGACCACCGCGCAGGCCGAGGGGTGGACGCCCATGCGCTGCGCGGCGTACAGGAAGACGTCCGGGGCGGGCTTGCCGCGGGCGACCTCGGTGGCACTGTGGATGCGGCCCGCGAAGCGCTCGTAGAGGCCGGTGCGGCCGAGGGTGTGCTGCATCTTCTCGTGGCTTCCGCTGGAGGCGACGCAGGTCGGCAGGGTGATCGCGGCGAGCGCCTCGGGCAGGCCGTCGACGGGGGTGAGCCCGGCGTCCACCGCTTCCGTGTGCATCTGCGCGAAGCGCTCCTCCCACTCCCGGGCGGCCTCCGCGCCGAGGCGCTCGGCGACCAGCTCCCGGTTCGAGGCGCTGGAGCGGCCGATGAACAGGCTGATCGCCTCGTCCTCGGTGAGCGGCCAGCCGAATTCCGCGCCGAGGGCGACGTTCACGCGGGTCGCGATCCGCTCGGTGTCGACGAGGACCCCGTCGCAGTCGAATATGACGAGCTCGAACGGTTCGGTGGAAGTGATCATGAAGGCAGGATAGGCGGGCGGGCAGGACGCGGATCCGGAAATTCGGCATCCGATGCGTCAAGTGTGCTGAACGGGTGCGCAAAGGGGCCTAGGGTGCGCCCGTACGCACGGTCGCGAACGGCTGTACGGCTGTTTTCGGCCACCACTGCACAGTGAACCGAACTGGGGGGCTCATGCGTAGATCCAGAGGGCTGGCGGCCGCTCTCGCCCTGTCCCTGGCCGGCACCGGCGCAGGGATCGGCCTCGGCCTCGTCCCGCAGGCGGCGGCCATCACCCCGCCCGTGGCCTTCACCGCCGACGCGCTGTCCACCTGGCAGCCCAACGGCGTCGTCTGGGCCCTCGCCGAGGCGGGCGGCACGGTGTTCGTCGGCGGCACGTTCTCCGCCGTACGACCTCCCGACGGCGCCGGCGGCAGCGAGCAGCCGGCGGTGAACTTCGCCGCACTCGACGCCGCGACCGGCGCCCCGACCTCCTGCAACCTCTCCTTCACGGTCGGCGGCGGAACCGCCACCGTCCGCACCCTCACCCTCTCGCCGGACAAGAAGACCCTGTACGCGGGCGGCTACTTCGGGGCCGTCAACGGCACCCCGGTCTCCAGCCTCGCCGCCATCGACGTGGCGACCTGCACCGTCAAGGCCTCCTTCCGGCCGGCCTTCGCGGCCACCGTGCGCGCCCTGGCCGTCACGAACGACACCGTCTACGCGGGCGGCGACTTCCTCACCGTCGCCGGCCAGCCGCGCGAGCGCTTCGCCGCCGTCGACGCGGCCGACGGTGCGCTGCGGCCCTTCACGGCCGACGCCGACGAGCCGGGCCGCGCGGTCGAGGTCACCCCCGACGGCAACAACGTCGTCCTCGGCGGGGACTTCTTCACCGTCAACGGTACGAACACGCACGCGCTGGCCGTCGTCGACTCCACCAGCGGCGCGCTCACCAAGACGTACCCCGGCTTCATCGAGACCAACTCCGTCGTGAAGGACATCGCGACCGACGCGACCGGCTTCTACACCGCCAACGAAGGTACCGGCGGCGGCGTCTTCGACGGCCGGATCGCGCTCGACCTCAGTGATTTCAACCAGCGCTGGCGCGACACCTGCCTCGGCGCGACCCAGGCCGTGCTCCCGTACCAGAACGTGCTCTACAGCGCCTCGCACGCGCACGACTGCTCCAGCGTCGGCGAGTACCCGGACGGCCAGCGCCACCACCTGCTCGCGCAGCCGACCACCAGCGTCGGCAAGCTGGGCTGGGCCCCCGACACCAACGACGGCATCGGCGAGGGCATCGGCCCGCGGGTGATGGCGGTCGGCTCCAAGGGCGGCGTCCAGTACCTGTGGGTCGGCGGCGAGTTCACCACCGTCAACGGGGCCGCGCAGCAGAGCCTGACCCGGTTCGCGTCCACCGGGGACACGGGTGCGCCCACCGTCCCCGTCGCGACCGCGGCGAGCTTCAAACCCGGCGAGGTGCAGGTGCGCTGGCGCACCAGCCTCGACCTGGACGACAGCGCACTGACGTACCGGGTCTACCGCAACGGCGCGGCCACGCCGATCGCCACCGTCACGGCCGACTCGCTGTTCTTCAAACGCCCACAGGCCTCCTGGAGCGACACCACCGTCACCGCGGGCCAGTCGTACACGTACCGGGTGACGGCAACCGACGCGGCCGGAAACACCAGCGCCCTGTCGGCGACCGCGAGCGTGACCGTCCCGACCTCGGTCGACGCGTACCCGAACCAGGTCCGTACGGACGGCGCCCAGCTGTTCTGGCGCTACGACGAGTCGGCCCTGCCGAACGTCGCCGACTCCTCGGGCAGCGGCAACCAGAACGGCGTGCACCTGAACGCCCCCGCCCTGCGCCAGACGCCCGGCGCGGTCTCGGGCGCGAGCACGGCGATCGGCTTCAACGGCACGGACACCCGGGTGTACGGGGACCTGCGCCAGAACATCGGCAGCAGCTACACCATCGAGACCTGGTTCAGGACGAACACCACCCGGGGCGGCAAACTCCTCGGCTTCGGCAACAACCAGGTGCGCGGCAGCAACCAGTACGACAAGCACCTCTACATGACCAATGACGGGCGCATCGTCTTCGGCGTCTACACCGGTGCCACCCGCACCGTCACGACCGGCGCCGCGTACAACGACGACAAGTGGCACCATGTGGTCGCCACCCAGGGGCCGGGCGGCATGGTCCTCTATGTGGACGGCGCCCAGAAGGGCACCCTCGCGGTCACCACGCACGAGAACTACGCCGGCTACTGGCACGCCGGCGGCGACAGCCTCGGCGGCTGGCCCAACCGTCCGACCAGCGAGTTCTGGTCCGGCCAGCTCGACGAGACCGCCGTCTACCCGAGCGTCCTCAGCGCGGCGCAGGTCCAGAACCACTACGCGCTGGCCACCGCCCCGGCCGACTCGGTCGTCCAGGTGACGGCCGCCGAGGACACGTACGTCAACGCGGGCGCCCCGGACGGAAATTACGGGACCTCGTCCTCGCTCGCCGTGCGGGGGTCCTCGCTGTACACGAGCTACCTGCGCTTCAACCTGCCCGCCGCACCCGCGGGCACGGTGCTCAAGTCGGCCTCGTTGAGCGTGAAGACGAGCACGATGAGCGGTGCCGGTACGGCGGACACCGTCTCGGTCGTCCCGGTCACCGGCAGCTGGACCGAGGGCGGGACCACCTACGGCAACCGCCCCGCCACGGGCACTCCCGCACTCGGCAGCTTCGCCGGCGTCCCGGACGGCTCGGCGGTGCACACCACCGGGCTGTCCACGGCCGCCCTCTCGGGCGCGCTCGGCATGAGCTACAGCCTGGGGCTGACCAGCCCCGGTACGGACGCGCTGTGGCTGTGGTCCTCCGAGGCGACGGCGAACGAAGGCACGCCGCAGCTGACGCTGACCTTCGGCGCGCCCTAGTCTTCTGAGTCTTGAGTTCTGTTCAGATGTGTAGGCTTGGCCTATGGCGCGGATGGGGCGGCCGAAGGCCGAGTTGACGCTGTCGGACGAGGAACGGGCCGCACTGGAGGGGTGGGTGCGGCGTCGTTCCACGCCGCAGGCGTGGGCTTTGAGGTGCCGGATCATCCTGGCCTGCGCCGAGGGCGTCTCGAACAAGGATGTGGCCGTCCGTCTCGGATCGACGCCTCATGCGGTCGGCCGTTGGCGGGCCCGTTTCGTGCAGTACCGGATCGCGGGCCTGGGAGACATGCCGCGTTCCGGCGGCCCCAGGTCGGTGACGGATGAGCAGGTGGCCGCAGTGGTCACCAGGACGTTGGAGTCCACGCCGAAGAACGCAACGCACTGGTCGACGCGGTCGATGGCGAAGGAAATGGGCCTGTCCCAGTCCTCGGTCTCACGGATCTGGCGGGCGTTCGGCCTGCAGCCGCACCGGTCGGAGACGTTCAAGCTGTCGACCGATCCCTACTTCGTCGACAAGGTCCACGATGTCGTCGGCCTCTACCTGGACCCTCCCGAGCGGGCGCTGGTGTTCTGCGTGGATGAGAAATCGCAGATCCAGGCCCTGGACCGGTCCCAGCCAGTGCTGCCGATGATGCCAGGAGTCCCGGAGCGGTCAACGCACGACTACGTCCGCGCCGGCACGACCACCCTGTTCGCCGCACTCAACGTGGCCACCGGCAAGGTGATCGGCTCCCTGCACCGCCGGCATCGCGCCGAGGAGTTCAAGAAGTTCCTGGTCAAGCTCGACAAGGAAGTGCCTGCCGGTCTGGACGTCCACCTGATCTGCGACAACTACGCCACCCACAAGACGCCGGACATCAAGAAGTGGCTGCTCGGCCACCCCCGGTTCCACCTGCACTTCACGCCGACCGGGTCGTCCTGGCTGAACCTGGTGGAGCGATGGTTCGCCGAACTCACCAACAAGCAGATACGGCGAGGCGTCCACAAGTCCGTCCAGGCCCTCGAGAAGGACATCCGTGACTGGATCGCCGCTTGGAACACCGACCCCAAGCCCTACGTCTGGACCAAGACCGCAGACGAGATCCTCGAACGCCTCGCCAGCTATCTGAACAGAATTCCCGACTCAGAAGACTAGCGGCGACCGCTGGAGAGGGGGCGCGGACCGTTGCGGTCCGCGCCCCCTCTGTCATACGGCGCCGCCCGGGCCGGCCCGGCCCGGGCGGCGCCGTGCCCTGCCTAGGCCACCGTGCAGGCGAACTCGTACGGCACGGACATGTCGCCCTTGCGGTACGTGAACGAGCCGGAGCCCGACAGCCCGGCCAGCTCGCCCGTCGCGGAGCCGGGGACCACCTCGAACGTGCACCGGGTGCCGGCGGCGTCGAACGTGCCGCGCTGCTCCATGACGAACGTGCCCTTGCGGCCGTCGACGGTGCCCGACAGCAGCTCCATGCCGGTGTAGGAGCCGGCGCCCTCCTCGATGTACGTGAAGGTGTAGCCGGCGCTGGTCGCCCCGGCCTCGATCCCGCCCGCGAAGGAGTTGACGACCGTGGAGCGGGCGAGCCGCGGGGTGGACTCGGCCGAACCGATCGGCTGCTCCTCCCAGTCGGCGAACGTGAAACGGCCGGTGGTGCGAGCGGGGGTACGGGCGGGGGTACGGGCGGGCATGGGCGGACCTCCTGGTTCACGGCCGGGCGGGCTCGGTCCCTCCGGCGTGAGAACAGCCTGTCCGGTATACCTGACACCCTCTGTCAGGTATCCGGGAATCCCGGACACAATGGCCCCATGCGCGCCGACCGGCTTCTCTCCCTGCTCCTCCTGCTGCAGAACCGCGGCCGGATGACCGCACCCGAACTGGCCGCCGAGCTCGAGGTGTCGGTCCGGACCGTCTACCGGGACGTCGAGGCGCTCGGCGCCTCCGGGGTCCCGGTCCACGCCGACCGCGGTCCCGCCGGCGGCTACCGGCTGATGGACGGCTACCGCACCCGGCTCACCGGCCTCACCGACGCCCAGGCAGGGTCCCTCTTCCTGGCCGGTGCGCCCGGTCCCGCGCAGGAGCTGGGCCTCGGCGCCGATCTGGCCGCCGCCCAGCTCAAGCTCCAGGCGGCACTGCCCGCCGCACTCGCCGACCGGGCCCGCCGGCTCCAGGACCGCTTCCACCTGGACGCCCCGGCCTGGTTCCGCGACGCCGACCCCGTCCCGCACCTCGCGCAGATCGCCCAGGCGGTCTGGGACCAGCGCGTCCTGCTCACCCACTACCGCCGCTGGAGCGGCGCGGAGCGGGCCGGGAGCCCGCTGCACCCCCTCGGCCTCGTCCTCAAGGGCGGCATCTGGTACCTGGTGGCGCAGGCCGCTGACGGGCGCGTCCGCAGCTACCGGGTCTCGCGGTTCCTGGCCGTGGACACCGCGGAGGGGGAGTTCGAGCGCCCGGCCGGCTTCGAACTCGCCGCGTACTGGGCGGAATCCGCCCGCCGGATGGAGGAGGCGACCCGGCAGGGGACCGCCCGGCTGCTGCTGTCCCCGCGCGGCCGCAGGCTGCTGCCGATGCAGTTCGGCGCCGCCGGTGCACGGGCGCTCGCCGACGCCGTCCCGGCCGACCCCGCGGACCCGGACGGCTGGATCCGCGTCGACCTCGAGGTCGAATCCCAGGCCGTCGCCGTCGGCGACCTGCTCCGGCTCGGCACCGAGGCCGAGGTACTCGGCCCGCCCGAGCTCCGGCAGGCCCTCGCCGACACGGTCGCCGCGCTGGCCGAGCGCTACGGCTGAATCCGCTGGTGTCCCGGGCGGGTCGTGGCCCGTCGGCCGCCGGCACGGCCCCGGTGCAGCCGGCCGGTCAGCGCGGGGGTTCGACCTCCAGGAAGCGGCGGCGGCGGGGACCCCGGTAGAGCAGGCAGACCCAGCCCAGGGGCTCCAGCGCGGCCGCGCAGGCCGTCAGGCGCTCCTGCTCTGCCTCGGCCGCGCCGCCGCCCGGCGGACCGAGCCAGGTCACGTGCACGGTTCCGGACCCGGACGGGCCGGGCTCCACCCGGTATCCCGTCCGCGTACGACGCCCCTCCGCGTCCACCGCCGACGGCGTGATGCCCGCCGCCTCCAGTACGAGGGCCACCGCGCGCGGCATCTGCCGCAGCTCCCACGGGGCGGGAACCGCCGTCCCCGCCGGGCCGTTCACCAGACGGCGGATCTGCAGCAGGCCCTCGTACGCCGTGCGGACCCCGGCCTCCCGCGCCGCCGTGGCGGGCCGTTCCGGTCCGTCGCCGGTCGCGGGCTCGAAGCCCTGCCCGGGTGCCGTCACCACCCACCACCCTCCCTCGGTCTGAGTACCCCACACCCAACGACCTGAGTATCCGCCCCGATTCCCCGCGCCCCCACCGCTGATCGAATAGGGGCATGACCTTCGACGCCACCGCCGCCCGCACCGCGCCCCGCCCGCGCCGCATGCAGCACGTGACCACCGCCGGCTCGGCCCTGGCCGTCGCCCTGGTCCCGCTCGTGGTCGGCGTCCTGGTGGCCAAGGGCATGGCCGCCGACCCGCACACCCCCGTCAACGCCCTCATCACGAACGGCGGCCAGCGGGCGGGCCTGCCCCGGGCCGAGTGGCGGCGGCGCGGCCACGCCACGATGCGCCGACTGCGCACCGCCCGCCGGGACACGGCCCGCCGCTGCGCCGCGGTCCGCAACCGCCGCCGCCCCGCCGGCGTCCCCCGGGACCGCGCCGCGTGATCGTCCGCCGGCCTGGGGGCACCTCCCAGCGGTAGCTGGGGGAGGGACTTTGACGACACCCCCTAGTCTTCTGAGTCGGGAATTCTGTTCAGATAGCTGGCGAGGCGTTCGAGGATCTCGTCTGCGGTCTTGGTCCAGACGTAGGGCTTGGGGTCGGTGTTCCAAGCGGCGATCCAGTCACGGATGTCCTTCTCGAGGGCCTGGACGGACTTGTGGACGCCTCGCCGTATCTGCTTGTTGGTGAGTTCGGCGAACCATCGCTCCACCAGGTTCAGCCAGGACGACCCGGTCGGCGTGAAGTGCAGGTGGAACCGGGGGTGGCCGAGCAGCCACTTCTTGATGTCCGGCGTCTTGTGGGTGGCGTAGTTGTCGCAGATCAGGTGGACGTCCAGACCGGCAGGCACTTCCTTGTCGAGCTTGACCAGGAACTTCTTGAACTCCTCGGCGCGATGCCGGCGGTGCAGGGAGCCGATCACCTTGCCGGTGGCCACGTTGAGTGCGGCGAACAGGGTGGTCGTGCCGGCGCGGACGTAGTCGTGCGTTGACCGCTCCGGGACTCCTGGCATCATCGGCAGCACTGGCTGGGACCGGTCCAGGGCCTGGATCTGCGATTTCTCATCCACGCAGAACACCAGCGCCCGCTCGGGAGGGTCCAGGTAGAGGCCGACGACATCGTGGACCTTGTCGACGAAGTAGGGATCGGTCGACAGCTTGAACGTCTCCGACCGGTGCGGCTGCAGGCCGAACGCCCGCCAGATCCGTGAGACCGAGGACTGGGACAGGCCCATTTCCTTCGCCATCGACCGCGTCGACCAGTGCGTTGCGTTCTTCGGCGTGGACTCCAACGTCCTGGTGACCACTGCGGCCACCTGCTCATCCGTCACCGACCTGGGGCCGCCGGAACGCGGCATGTCTCCCAGGCCCGCGATCCGGTACTGCACGAAACGGGCCCGCCAACGGCCGACCGCATGAGGCGTCGATCCGAGACGGACGGCCACATCCTTGTTCGAGACGCCCTCGGCGCAGGCCAGGATGATCCGGCACCTCAAAGCCCACGCCTGCGGCGTGGAACGACGCCGCACCCACCCCTCCAGTGCGGCCCGTTCCTCGTCCGACAGCGTCAACTCGGCCTTCGGCCGCCTCATCCGCGCCATAGGCCAAGCCTACACATCTGAACAGAACTCAAGACTCAGAAGACTAGAGGGCCGGCGCGAGCGGTTCCTGGAGTTCCGTGACCCATTGGTCCCGGTCCTCCGGGCAGGCGAGGGTCAGCTCACGCGCGTAGCCCGCCGAGCGGTGGCCGTTGGTGTCGATCCACCGGGCGAGGGCCTGGGCGGTGGGCAGGACGCGGTCCATCGGGCCGCGGTGCACCACGGTCGCGGCCCGCTCGACCCCCGGCAGCTCGACGACCCGGACCGCACCACCGAGGTCCTCGGCGCGGACCGAGGCCCCCACCGGCAGCCCGGCGTGGACGAGGACGGCTCCGGCCTCCGGGCCCGGCGCGTCCTCGTAGTACGCGGTCCCCGGCCCGGTCGGGACCACCCCGGCGGCCTCCATCCGGCGGCAGAGCTCCTCGTACAGTGGGCCGATGACCGGCCCGATGTCCTGCGGCTGGTAGCTCCCCGCGATCCCGGTCATTTCGACGAGCCGGACGGGCGGAAGGCTCTTCACGACGATGTCGACGGTGGACATGGATCCCTCGCTCTCGATGGTCCGGAGCCTCGCCTCGACCTGGGTCAGCCGGGCCGCCGCCGCGGCCATGGCCGACTCGAGTTCCGCCCGGCGCAGCCGCAGCATGCCGCGCAGCTCCTCCGCGCCCACCCGCTCGTCGAGGATCGACCCCACCTGGTCCAGGCTGAAGCCGAGCTCCTTGAGCGCGATGACACGGTTGAGGCGGGCGAGCTGCTCGGCCTCGTAGTAGCGGTAGCCGCTGGAGGGGTCGACACGCGCCGGGCGCAGCAGCCCGATGGCGTCGTAGTGGCGCAGCATGCGGACCGATACCCGGCCGTGTTTGGCGAAGTCTCCGATGGTGAACATGACGCCTTCCAGTGCAGGCCCTGACACGGGGGGAGGGTCAAGTCCTGAGCGGTATCTGCTGGTCAGCGGCCATACTGCCGGATGCACAGGTCCACGATGGACGGCGGTACGGCGCCCTCGGCAGCCGCGCACAGCTCGTCCGGCCGGGGCAGCGCGGCCCCCTGCCGCGGGCTGCGCGGCGGTGCGGGCTGGGGCGGGTGGGCCCGGCGCGGCGCGGCCGGCGGCTTCGCGCTGCGCGCGGCGGGCGGCCGGGCGGCCCTGGCGGGCGGACGCTCCGGGTCCGGCTCCTGGTCCGCCCCCGGGAGCTGTCCCAGCGGCAGGGGCCGGGACTCCGGGAGGGGCGGCGGCAGGTCGGGGACGGCGGTCGGGGGCGACGCACCGGCCGGATCCCGCGCCTCCAGCGGCGCCGAGGTGCCGGGCGCCGGGGCCGGGTCCGCGTCCGCGCCTACGGAGACGCAGCCGCTGCTCGCGAGCAGCGCGACGAGGGACAGGGGCAGGGCCCGGCGTAACTGCATCCGACCACCATGCCGTACCGCACGGGCGGCCGGTCCCCGCGCTCACGCGTCCGGGTGACGCGGCCCGGAAGCCGGCCCGCAGCCGGCCCCGGCTGCCGAAACGATTGCTCGGACGGGGAATTTCCGTAGGCTGCCGGACGACGGGAACGACAGTGCGAGTGCCGGGGAGGCGCGACCCCCGGTACGCCGCGCTGCCCTGACCTCGCATCCCGACGGACCGTACGGAGTACCGATCCATGACCGCAGCCGACGCGCCCGGCGACACCGCACCGACTCCTGACCCGCCCCCGCCCGCCGCGTACCCCCCGCCCGCCGCGTACCCCGCGCCCTGGAAGGGCTGGGCGGCCGTCCTCGCCGTCGCTCTCGCGATCTTCTGCCTGATCACCTCCGAACTGCTGCCCGTCGGCCTGCTCACCCCCGTCGGTGACGCCCTCGGGGTGTCCGACGGCACCGCCGGGCTGATGGTGACCGTGCCCGGGCTCGTCGCCGGACTCTGCGCCCCGCTCGTCACCGTCGGCGCCGGGCGGCTCGACCGGCGGCTCGTGCTGTGCGTGCTGATCGCCCTGACGGCGGCCGCCAACCTCGCCGCCGCCGTCGCCCCGGGTTTCGCCGTGCTGCTGGCCGCGCGCCTGCTCGTCGGGGTCGGCGTCGGCGGCTTCTGGGCGCTGGCGGGCGGGCTCGCGGTAAGGCTCGTACCGCAGCGCCACGTCGGCCGGGCCACCGCGCTCGTCTTCGGCGGCGTCCCCACCGCCTCGGTGCTCGGCGTGCCCGCCGGCACGCTGCTCGGCGAACTCGGCGGCTGGCGGGCCGCCTTCGGCGCGGTCGGCGTCCTCGGTCTCCTCGCACTGGCCGCACTGCTCCTGCTGCTGCCCCCGCTGCCGCCGACCCGGGACGTCACCTTCCGCGAACTGCCCGCCCTGCTGCGCGGGAACCGCGGGGTCCGGGCCGGGGTGATCGTCACCTTCCTGGTGGTGACCGGACAGTTCGCCGCCTACACCTTCGTGCGGCCCGTCCTGCAGGACGTGTCCGGCATCGACGCCGCGTACGTGAGCACCCTGCTCCTCGGCTACGGAGCGGCCGGAGTCGGCGGCAACTTCCTGGCCGGGGCGCGCGATGCGTACCGTGCGGTCCTCGTGATCAGCTCCGCGCTGACCGTGGTCCTCGGGCTGATCGCCACCCTGCCGGGAGCGGCCGCCGGGACCGCGCTGCTGCTCGCCTGGGGGCTCGCGTACGGGGGCGTCTCGGTGAGCCTGCAGAGCTGGATGATCAAGGCGGCGCCGGGCGCGGCCGAGGCCGCCACCTCGCTGATGGTGGCCATGTTCAACCTGGCCATCGCGGCGGGCGCCCTGGCGGGCGGGTTCGCGGTCGACGGGATCGGAGCCGCGGCGGCCCCGCTCACCGGCGCCGCGCTGATGCTCGTGGCCGCGGTCACGGTCAGCCTCACCGTGATGGTCCGGATGCCGAGGGCTACCGCTGCCGATGGGTAGACCGGACGGATGGGGCAGTTCGGACAGCCGGCTTGACCCGGGCCATCCCGGGAGGCAAGAGTGCGCCGATCAAGCACTCAAGAACCACCGCATGAGCTGCACTTCGGAGATGTCTCACATGTTCATATCGGTCCGCTCTTCGCTTGACCCCATGACGACCGGAGGCGCCCTCGCGCCGAGTACCGCTGCAGGCGTGGTCCTGGTCGCGCGGCGGCGCAGGGCCTGACCGGCCGGGTGGGGGCCGACACCGCACCGCCGCGCCGGCCCCCACCCATGCCGGGGAGACAACCGTGTCCCAGCATCCCGATGAGAGCGGAAGCGTCCCCGGGGACCACCCGCTCGTAGGCCCGTACGGCGCACCCTCCGGGCGGCCGTACCGGGCGACCACGCCCGCCTGGCCCCACACCGGACCCGTCCCCGTCTCCTTCCACGTGCCCGAGGGGCGGCGCGGGGACGACCCCGAGCGGGCGGCCGCGGCCACCGGCGCCGCCGATGCCCGCACCGCCCGGCGGGACCGCGGCAGCCCGCTCCCGCTGGCGGCCTTGGCCCTGCTCGCCCTCGGTGCGGCCGGCGGGCTGGTGTTCCTGCTGAGCAGCCCCGATCCGAGGCCCGAGCGGGCCGTGAAGCCGCCCGAGTTGTCCGTTCCGATGCTCCCGGCGCGCAGTCCTGCCGCAGGCGACGAACCCTCGCACAAGGGGTCCGCACGGGCATCCGCGCCGGCGGCCGCATCGGCGTCGGCCGGCCCGTCCGCGAGCGGGACGCCGAAGTCGGCGCCCCCGCCGAGCGCCTCCGGGCAGCGGCCGGCGGGGACCTCCGGGACGCTGCGGATGGGCGACCGCGGGCCCGAGGTGAGCGCCCTGCAGGAGCGGCTCCGCGGCCAGGGGTTCACGTACGTGGACGTCACCGGGGTCTACGACGGCCAGACCAAGCGCGGGGTCGCCCAGCTCCAGCGCGACCGGGACATCAAGGGCGACCAGCCGGGCGTCTACGGCCCGGCCACCCGGGCAGCTTTCGGAGGCTGACCCGCCGGGTGGCGGGCGGGTCAGGCTAGCACCGCGATATCGGCTGGACCAGCAAAAATGCCGGGCCGCAGAGTGGACGCCGTCGCACACGACGCCGTCACATCCGAGGAGTTGCGCACATGTCGACCTTGCGAGTCACCGCCGAAGAGCTGACCGTCCACGAGCATCCGAACGCCGACGCGCTGGAGCTGGCCCAGGTGGGTCTCTACCGCGCCGTCGTCGCCAAGGGCGCCTACCGCACCGGCGAGTTCGCCGTGTACATACCCGAACAGGCCGTGCTGCCCGCCGAGCTGATCGAGGAGCTCGGCCTGACCGGCCGCCTGGCGGGCGGTTCCGCCGACCGGGTCAAGGCCGTCCGGCTGCGCGGTGAGCTCTCGCAGGGGCTGGTGTGCCGGCCGCGCGCGCTGGCCGACGTGGACCTGGTGCAGGCGGCCGAGCAGGGTACGGACTTCGCCGAGCTGCTCGGGATCACCAAATGGGCGCCGCCCGTCCCGACGACCATGAACGGCGAGGTGGGGGCCGCGCCCGACCTGCTGCCCTGGGTGGACATCGAGAACCTCCAGCGCTATCCGCACCTCTTCGAGCCCGGCGAGCCGGTCGTCCTCACCGAGAAACTTCACGGCACGGCCTGCCTGCTGACGTACGTCGCGGACGGCGGGCGCGTGCTGGTCTCCTCCAAGGGCTTCGGCTCCAAGGGGCTGGCGCTCAAGGAGGAGGACCGCAACCTCTACTGGCGGGCCGTACGCGGCCACGGCGTCCCGGAGGTCGCCGCGAAGCTGGCCGCCCGGCTGGGCGCGACCCGGATCGGCGTCTTCGGCGAGGTGTACGGGGCGGGCGTCCAGGACCTCGGGTACGGGACCGATGCGCGTACGGCCGCCACGGGGCCGGGGTACGCCGTCTTCGACGTGTCCGCGGAGATCGACGGCCAGGTGCGCTGGCTGGACCCGCACGAGCTGCTCCAGGACGGCGAACTGCCGCTCGTACCGCGGCTGTTCGAGGGTCCGTACGAGCTCGACGCGGTACTGGCCCTGGCCAGCGGCCGGGAGACGGTGTCCGGCCGGGCCGTGCACCTGCGCGAGGGCGTCGTGATCCGCCCGGCGGCCGAACGCTACAGCCCGGTGGTCGGCGGCCGCGCGATCGCCAAGGCGGTCAGCCCGGCGTACCTCACCCGCAAGGGAGGCACGGAGTACGAGTGACCCCGGCGCGTGCAGCAGGGCCCGGTCAGCCTGGCCCGATGCCCGCACCGGATGCGCTCTCCCGTGCCCTCGACACCCCCGCGGACCCGCCGCTGTGCGCGTTGCCGCCCGGCGTGGCGGCTTTCCGGTCTGACCTGTCTGCCGCTCACGCCGGGGCCGCGCCGTCCGGCTCAGCCCCGGCGGGCCGCCGACCCGCCGCGGACCTCCAGGGCCGTGCGCCAGCCCGGCGGTTCGGTCTGCGGCTGCGGGGGCGTGCGGCGGCCGCCCGTGGCGAAGAAGGCCGACAGCGGGAGGGTCGCCGCCCCGACCGTGACCGCGTCCGGGCCCAGGGAGCCCAGGTCGATGCTGACGCGGTCGGCGGGATGGCGCAGGGAGTACCGGGTCGCGTGCTCCCGTACGGCGGGCAGGATGTGCGGGCCCAGCAGCAGGCCCGCCCATCCGCCGATCAGGATGCGCTCCGGCCGGAACAGGTTGATGACGTCCGACAGGCCCGCGCCCAGGTACTCCGCGGTCTCCTCCAGGACCTCCAGGGCCACCGGATCCGCCGCGACCGCCGCCGCCAGCAGGGCCGACAGGGCCTCCTCCTCGTCCACCGCCTCGCCCGCGCCCGCGCCCCCGCCCCGCTCCGCCCAGCGCGCCAGCAGTGACTCGGCTCCCGTGTACGCCTCGAGGCAGCCCAGCGCCCCGCACCGGCAGCGTCGTCCCCGTACCGACACCGTGAGGTGCCCCCACTCCAGCGCGGTGCCCTGCGTCGTGCCCCCGTCGGGCGAGCCGTCCGTGATCAGGCTGGCGCCGACGCCCGAGCCGAACAGGACGACGACGGCCTCCCTGGCCCCGCGCCCCGCCCCGAACCACATCTCGGCCTGGCCGAGCGTGCGGGCGCCGTTGTCGATGATGTACGGGACCTCGTCCGGCAGGGCCCCGGTCGCGCGCAGCAGCGCCTCCAGCGGCACCGCGTCCCAGCCGATGGTCTGTCCGTGCACGACCGCTCCGCCCGGTGCCTCGCGGTCCACGATGCCGGGGACGCCGACGCCGACGCCCAGCAGCCGCTCGGTCCCGACCGCGGTCTCGGCCAGGACGGCGGCGATCCCGGCCCGGACGTGGTCCACGACCGGGCCGACGTCGTAGCAGCCGCGCGGCTGCAACGGCAGTTCGGCGCGGGCCAGTTCGGTGAGCGCCAGGTCGAACAGCTCGACGCGTACCCGGGTTTCGCCGACGTCGACCCCGATCATGTGGGCGCTGCCGGGGGCCACGCGCAGCAGGGTGCGGGGCCGGCCGCCGTCCGAGTCGACGATGCCCGCCTCCTCCAGGAGTCCGTCCGCGACGAGTTCGCCGACCACGTTGCTGACGGAACCGGAGCTCAGGCCGGTGGCGGGCCCGAGTTCCTGCCGGCTCATCGGCCCGCCGAAGTACAGCCGCTGGAGCACGGCGCTGCGGTTGCCGCGCCGCAGGTCCCGCACCGTACGGCCGCCACGCCCTGTGGTCATCTGGCTCCTTCCGTCCTGCCGTCCGCCCTGTCGTCGCTCGCAACATACCCGTGCGGGACCCCTTGACGCGACCCTTTCACGAGGCTTAACTCACGTCCTGAATTAAGGACTTGACGCGGTGGGCGCCTTCGAAGCGCCCGAGCCGAGACCACCCGCCGGCCTTCCCCCGACCCTGCCGAAAGGGGCCGATCCGCCATGCGCAGAACCCGAGCCGCCGCTGCCGCCGTCACCGCCTGTCTGCTCGCCGCCGGTGCCACCGCCTGCGGCGGCGGCACCGCGGACAACGGCGGCGGCTCCAACGCCGCCCCCAGGGAGCTCACGTACTGGGCCTCCAACCAGGGCCCCGACCTCGCAGCGGACCAGGCGGCCCTCGGCCCGGAGCTGAAGAAGTTCGAGGAGCAGACCGGCATCAAGGTCAAGCTCGAAGTCGTCCCCTGGTCCGACCTGCTCAACCGGATCCTCGCCGCCACCGCCACCGCCTCGGGCCAGGGCCCCGACGTCCTCAACATCGGCAACACCTGGTCCGCCTCCCTCCAGGCCACCGGAGCGCTGCTCCCGTGGGACGCGGAGAACTTCGACGCGATCGGCGGCAAGGACCGCTTCGTGGAGTCGGCCATCGGCTCGGCGGGCGCCGCCGGCCAGGACCCGGCCGCCGTCCCGCTCTACTCGATGTCGTACGCGCTCTACTACAACAAGAAGATGTTCCAGGAGGCGGGCATAGCGAAGCCCCCCGCCACCTGGGACGAGATGGTCACGGTCGGCCGGAGCCTGTCCAAGGACGGCAAGTGGGCGCTCGGCGCCGAAGGGGGCAACCTCGCCAACAACATCCACCAGGTCTTCGTCCTCGCCAAGCAGCACGGCGCGGACTTCTTCGACGCGGCCGGGAAGCCCACCTTCGACTCCCCGGGCGCCGTCGACGCCGTCAAGCAGTACGTGGACCTGATGGCCAAGGACAGGATCATCGCGCCGGGCAACGCCGAGTACGCGCAGAACCAGTCCCTCCAGGACTTCGCCAACGGCAAGACCGCCATGGTCCTGTGGCAGAGCGCCGCCTCCTCCTTCAAGAGCCACGGCATGAAGGAGGGCGACTGGGGTGTGGCCCCGGCCCCGGTGCCCGCCGGCGGTGCACCCGGCACCGGCCGGGGCACCAACTCCATGGTCGCCGGCATCAACCTGGCCGTCTTCAAGAACACCGACAACATGGACGGCTCCCTCAAGTTCGTGAAGTTCATGACCGGCGACGAGGAGCAGAAGATCCTCAACAAGACCTACGGCTCCATCCCGCCGGTCAAGGCCGCCCAGAGCGACCCCGCCTTCGCCACCGAAGACCTCACCGTGCTCCGCACCACCCTCGGCACCAGCGCCGCCCCGCTCCCGCAGGTCCCGCAGGAGTCCCAGTTCGAGACCGCCGTCGGCACCGCCGTCAAGGAGCTCTTCGCCGACGCGGCAGCGGGCCGGCCCGTCACCACCGAGTCGGTCAAGGCCAAACTCACCAAGGCCCAGCAGCAGATGGCGAGCTGAGCCCGGCCCGATGAGCACTATGAGCCACACGAGCCGCGTACGCCGCGACAGCCGCATGAGCCCCAAGACCGCCCGTCTGCGCCGCAGCGCGCTGCCCTACCTCCTGCTCCTGCCCGCCCTGCTCCTCGAACTGCTCGTCCACCTCGTCCCCATGGTGATGGGCATCCTGATGAGCTTCCGGCAGCTGACCCAGTTCTTCATCCGAGACTGGTCCCGCGCCCCCTGGACGGGACTGGCCAACTACGAACTCGCCGTCGACGTCAACCGGCCCGTCGGCGAGGCCCTCCTGCGCTCCTTCCTCACCACCTGCCTGTTCACCCTGCTCTCCGTCGGCCTGTGCTGGCTGCTGGGCACCGCGGCAGCGGTGTTCATGCAGGACAACTTCCGCGGCCGCGGCATCCTGCGCGCCCTGTTCCTCGTCCCGTACGCCCTGCCCGTGTACGCGGCCGTCATCACCTGGGCGTTCATGTTCCAGCGGGACAACGGCCTGGTGAACCACGTCCTCCACGACCAGCTCGGGCTCGGCGGCGCCGAGCACACCTTCTGGCTGCTGGGCGACAACAGCTTCTGGGCCCTGCTGACCGTCTCCGTCTGGAAGGGCTGGCCCTTCGCATTCCTCATCGTGATGGCCGCCCTGCAGAACATCCCCGCGGAGCTGTACGAGGCCGCCGCGCTGGACGGCGCCGGAGTCTGGCAGCAGATCCGCCGGATCACCCTGCCCTCGGTCGGCGCGGTCAACCAGGTGCTGGTCCTGGTGCTGTTCCTCTGGACCTTCAACGACTTCAACACACCGTTCGTACTGTTCGGCAGATCGGCCCCCGAAGCCGCCGACCTGATCTCCCTCCACATCTACCAATCCAGCTTCGTCACCTGGAACTTCGGCACCGGATCGGCAATGTCCGTCCTCCTGCTGATCTTCCTGCTGCTGGTGACCGCCGGCTACCTGCTCGCCACGACACGCGGACGCAGGAGCGAGCGTGCCTGACCGCCGCCGACCATCGCCGCTGGCCCCGCCCGCCTCCTTCCGCGTGATCCGCGCCGCCTTCCTGACCCTGCTCACCGGCTTCGTCCTGCTGCCCGTCTACGTGATGGTCACCAGCTCGCTCAAACCGCTCCAGGACGTCGCGGGCCGCTTCCGGTGGATCCCCAGCCGGCTCACCGTCCGCCCCTACACCGACATCTGGCACACCGTCCCGCTCGCCCGGTACTTCGTGAACTCCCTGATCGTGGCGGGCGCGGCCACCGCCGCTTCCGTCGTCATCGCCGTCTTCGCGGCCTACGCGGTCAGCCGCCACCGCTTCCGCGGCAAGCGCCTGTTCACCGTCACCGTGCTCTCCACCCAGATGTTCCCCGGGATCCTCTTCCTCCTCCCGCTGTTCCTGATCTTCGTGAACGTCGGCAACGCCACGGGAATCGCCCTCTACGGCTCACGTGGCGCCCTGATCCTCACGTACCTGACCTTCTCCCTCCCCTTCTCCATCTGGATGCTCATCGGCTACTTCGACTCGGTGCCCCGAGACCTCGACGAGGCGGCCACCGTCGACGGCTGCGGCCCCCTCGGCGCGCTCTTGCGGGTCGTGGTCCCGGCCGCCGTCCCCGGCATCGTCGCCGTCGCCGTGTACGCCTTCATGACCGCCTGGGGCGAGGTGCTCTTCGCCTCCGTCATGACGAACGACACCACCCGCACCCTCGCCGTCGGCCTGCAGGGCTACTCCACGCAGAACGACGTCTACTGGAACCAGATCATGGCCGCCTCGCTCGTCGTCAGCATCCCCGTCGTCGCCGGATTCCTGCTGCTGCAGCGGTACCTGGTGGCCGGCCTCACGGCGGGAGCCGTCAAATGACCCGTTCGGCAGGAGCCGTCAAGTGACCCTTTCCGAAGCCCGCTGCGACACCGGCGAAGAGACCGGCCGCATCGACCTCGCCGCGCTGCCCCGCGACTTCGCCTGGGGCACCGCGACCTCCGCCTACCAGATCGAAGGGGCGGTCGACGAGGACGGCCGCGCCCCCTCCATCTGGGACACGTTCTCCCACACCCCCGGCGCCGTCGCCGGCGGCCACACCGGCGACACCGCCTGCGACCACTACCACCGCTGGCGCGAGGACATCGCCCTGATGCGGGAGCTCGGCACCAACGCCTACCGGATGTCCGTCGCCTGGCCGCGCGTGGTCCCCGGCGGCGACGGCCCCGCCAACCCCAAGGGCCTCGCCTTCTACGACCGGCTCGTCGACGGGCTGCTCGCGGCCGGGATCACCCCCTGCGTCACCCTCTACCACTGGGACCTGCCCCAGGCCCTCCAGGACCGCGGGGGCTGGCCCGAGCGGGCGACCGCCGAGCACTTCGCCGCGTACGCCGGCCTCGTCGCCGCCCGCCTCGGCGACCGGGTCACCCAGTGGGCCACGCTCAACGAGCCGCTGTGCTCGGCGTGGATCGGCCACCTGGAAGGCAGGATGGCCCCCGGCCGGCGCGACCTCACCGCCGCCGTCCGCGCCTCCTACCACCTGCTGCTCGGCCACGGCCTCGCCGCCCAGGCCGTCCGCGCGGCCGCCCCCGGCGCGCAGATCGGCATCGTCAACAACCTCTCCACCGTCGAACCCGCCGGCGACGGCGAAGCCGACCGGGCGGCGGCCCTGCGCATGGACGGCCACGTCAACCGCTGGTGGCTCGACCCCGTCCACGGCCGCGGCTTCCCCGCCGACATGCGCGAGGTCTACGCCGTCGACCTCCCAGAACGCCCCGGTGACGCAGCGGCCATCGCCGCCCCGCTCGACTGGACCGGCCTGAACTACTACTTCCCGCAGACCGTCACCGCCGACCCGGCCGGCCCCGCCCCGTACGCCCGACAGACCGACCGGCCCGGCGTCCCGCGCACCGGCATGGACTGGGAGGTCGACGCGAACGGCCTCGAGACCCTGCTCATGCGGCTGACCGAGGAGTACGGGGCCCGGCGCATCCACGTCACCGAGAACGGCTCCTCGTACCACGACACCGTTGCCGCCGACGGCAGCGTCCACGACCCCGAACGGGCCGCGTACCTGACCGGGCACCTGGCGGCCTGCGCCCGCGCCGCCCGCCGCGGCGCACCGGTGGCCGGGTACTACGCCTGGTCCCTGCTGGACAACTTCGAGTGGGCGTACGGCTACGACAAGCGCTTCGGCCTCGTCCGCGTCGACTACGCCACCCAGCGCCGCACGATCAAGACCAGCGGCCGCCGCTACGCCGAGGTGATCGCCGCGTTCCGGGCCCTGTGAGCCCGCAGGTCCCCGCGCCGCGCCGGGCCCGCCCCGCTTCTCGGGGCGGGCCCGGTCATTCGTGATGGGATGGGAAGCGACGGCTCATGGCTGACGGTTCACGGAGAGGTCGGGTAGATGTCCGAGGACACCATGCGGGCGATGGCGTACGAGACGTACGGAGGGACGGAGGTGCTCACCGAGACCCGGCTGCCGATGCCCAAGCTCGCCCCGGGCGAGCTCCTCGTCCGGGTCAAGTGCGCCTCGGTCAACCCCGTCGACTGGAAGATCATGTCGGGCGGGCTCGACGCCCTGATGGACGTCGTGTACCCCGTCGTCCCCGGCTGGGACGTCGCCGGCACGGTCGAGCGGGTCGGCATCGACACACCCGAGTTCTCGGTCGGCGACGAGGTCATGGCCTACGCCCGCAAGGACTACGTGCACGGAGGGACGTTCGCCGAGTACGTCAGCGTGCCCGTCCGCGCCGCCGCGGCCAAGCCCGCCTCGCTCAGCTGGCACGAGGCGGCCGGCCTGCCGCTGGCCGGGCTCACCGCGTACCAGCTGCTCACCCGGCTCGCCACCGGCAAGGACGACACCGTCCTCATCCACGGCGCTGCCGGCGGCGTCGGGTCCTTCGGCGTGCAGATCGCCCGCGCACTCGGCGCCCGGGTCATCGGCACCGCCTCGCCGCGCAACCACGACCGGCTGCGCGACCTCGGCTGCGAGCCCGTCGAGTACGGGGACGGCCTGGTCGACCGGGTGCGCGCCCTCGCCCCCGACGGCATCACCGTCGCCGCGGACTTCGTCGGCGGCGTCCTCGACGTCACCCAGGCGGTCCTGGCGAACGGCGGCCGGCACGCCTCCATCGCCGACCACACCGTGCTCGGTGCGGGCGGCCAGTGGATGTGGGTCCGGCCCGACGCCGAGGGCTTGGCGGAGCTGGCCCGGCTCACCGAGAGCGGGCAGCTCACGGTCACCATCGCCAAGACGTTCCCGCTCTCGGAGCTGGCGGCGGCCTTCGAGTTCAGCCAGACCGGACGCGCCGCCGGAAAGATCATCCTGGAGGTCTGAGGCCTTCTCAGTTCGCGTCAGCGGTCGGCATGTTGTACAGGTCCACCATCGTCCGTACGGCCGGGGGCAGCCAGTCCCCGGCCGGCTTCTCGCCCCCGCCGTTCAGGCGCTCCAGGATCTGCGCCGGGGTCGGCCGGGCGGCAGGGTCGGTGGAGAGGCAGGCCGTCACGATCGCCGACAGGTCCGCGGGCAGCGGCCGCAGAGCCGTCGCCAGTTCCGTTCCCGGCGGGAAGGGCGCGGCGCCGCACGCGTGGCCCAGCACCATCCCGAAGGCGTACGCGTCGACCGCCGGTGTGAGCGGAGCCCCCGACAGCTGCTCCGGGGCGAGGAAGCCCCGGGTGCCGACCAGGAAGTCCGTCCGGGTCAGGGCGGTGGCGTCCACCGCCCGCGCGATCCCGAAGTCGATCACCCGTGCGCCCGACTCCGAGATGATGATGTTGCCGGGTTTCAGATCGCGGTGGACGATCCCGCAGGCGTGGATCCCCTCCAGCGCCTCGGCCACCCCCAGTGCCAGGGTGCGCAGCGTCCGGTCCGGCAGCGCCCCGTGCTCCCGCAGGACGGTGAACAGGGACGGGCCGGGAATGTACTCCGTCACCAGCCAGGGCTGTTCTTCCTCGGCAGACGCGTCCACCACCTGTGCCGTGTGGAAGCCGCCCACCCGGCGCACGGAGTCGATCTCCCGCGCGAACCGCCGCCGGAACCCCGGATCCGCCGCCAGCTCCGCCCGTACGACCTTCACCGCAACGCGCCGCTCACCGGGCGACAGCCCCAGGTAGACCGTCCCCATCCCGCCCTCGCCGAGCCGGGCGGTGAGCCGGTAGCGGCCGACCCGGCGCGGGTCGTCCGGCAGCAGCGGATCGTGCTGCACGGCCCGTACGGAAACCCTGGCAGGTACCGCCCGCGCGCCGCGCCGGAGGAGCTCCGCGACCGCCACCTCGCCTTCGGCGCGCAGGGCCGCGGCCTTGGCCTCACCCTCGGCGCGCAGGATGGAGGACTGCTTCTCGCCCTCGGCGCGCAGGATCTCGGACTGGCGGACACCTTCGGCCTGGAGGATCGCGGCGCGCTTGTCGCGGTCGGCGCGCATCTGCTTGCTGCGGCGGGAACGGCACGACCTGCTCGCGCAGGTCGATGCGGTTGCGGATCGTGTCGATGAAGGGGACGACGACGTGGCGGCCCGCGTTGAGGGTGCGCGTGTAGCGGCCGGAGCGTTCGACGATGGCGGCGCTGGCCTGCGGGATCACCTGGACCGTCCTGATCGCAACGAACACCAGGCCGATCAGGAGCAGGGCCGCCGCCACCCACGGGATCACTTCTGACCAGCTGGTTCCGGGAAGATCTGCTGACAAGTGCTTCCGTCCTCGCACGCGCACGCTTTGCCGGAAGCGAATTCTGACAGAACTCCGTTGCTGCGCACACTGATTGGGCGAGGTTGGGCCCGTGATCGGGGAACGCGGGGCGGCTGGGCGCCGCCCCGCGTTTTCGGAGGCCGGTGGCGGGTCAGGGGAAGGAGACGACCGTGGACGGGGTCGTCGAGGTGCCCGAGGTCGGCGCGCCCGTGGTGTTGATGACGTGCTCGTACTGGCCCTTGCCGCCGAGCGAGACGACGAGCAGGTCGTGGAACCGCACGCCCGGCTTCACCGGCGCCTGGAAGCCGTGGTCCTGACGGATCGTCGGGTCCACGTTGTAGAAGCAGTAGCTGCCCAGCCCCCAGCCCTCGTGGGTGGTCACCGAGTCGGCCACCTTGTACGCCGCGTAGCCCTTGGTCGCACCGTTCTGGATCGCCGCCTGGTTCGGGGCGTCGTACGCCTTCTCGTTCTGGAAGAAGACCGTGCGGCCGCGCTCGCCGTTCCACTCCACGTCGTACTTGTTGAAGTGCTCCACGAACAATCCGGTGGCCAGGACGTCGTCACCGTGCACGCGGAACCCGTAGTCGGCGCGGTTGGTCTCCCAGCCCACCCCGTCGCCGTGGTCGGCGCGCCAGATCCAGGTGTGGTCGACGATCGTGTCGTGGTTGTTGATCACCATGCCGACGGTGGCCTTGCCGGGGCCGGCGCCGCCGACCCGGATGAACACGTCCTGCACGGTCGTTGGGTTGCCGCCGTGGTCCGTGGTCGTGCCGGCCGGGCCGACCTCCAGCAGGCTCGGCGAGTTGACCGGCCCGGCGTCGATCAGGAACCCGGCGAGCTTCACGCCGTCGACGTCGGCGACCTTCATCGCCGTGACCCCGTTGTCCGGGACGATCGTGGCGAGGCCGAGGCCCAGGACGACCGTGTCCGCGCGGTTCACCCGGACGGTCTGGTCGACGTGGTAGACGCCGGGCGTGAACAGCAGGTGCAGACCCTGGGCCAGTGCCTGGTTCATCGTCGCGGCGGTCGTGCCCGGCCTGACCACGTAGAACCGGCTCAGCGGGATCGAGGTGCCCTGCGGCGCGCCGTTGCCCCAGGAGGTCCCGCGGGCGTTCACCCGCTTTGCCGGGACGAAGACCTTGTACTCGGTCCCGTCGAGGTACAGGAAGGGCTTCTCCCGGGATACGGGGGTGGAGTCGAGCGTGGTGTACGGCGGGTTCGGGAAGGACTGGGCGGGCGCGCCCTGGACACCGGAGAAGACCTGGTTCCAGACGCCGTTGCCCCAGCTGCCGATCGCGCTGTCACGGGTGTACCACTGCTGCTGCGAGTAGTTGCCGACCTGGCCGTCGATCTTGGAGTCGGCGATGTAGCCGCCGGAGGCCCAGCCGAAGCCGTCGGGGGCCAGGTTGAGGCCGCCCTTGACGTGCATGCGGCGGAAGGGTGCGGCCTGGGAGACGGCCCAGCGGTCGGTGCCGTTCACCGGGTTGAGCGCGAGGTTCTCGGCCGAACGCCAGAAGTTCTGGGTGGCGTTGCCGCCGAACCAGCCGGCGTCGACGGTCACGTCACCGTTGATGGTGGTGTCGTCGGGGCTGAGGCCCAGCCCCGAGACGGAGGTGTAGAAGCCGATCTGGGCGTTGAGGCCGTTGTACGTGCCCGGCTTGAACAGGAACTGGTAGCGGCCGGCGCCGAACTGGGCCGACTCCTGCTGCCGGAAGACCTCGTCGAGCCTGGCCTGGATGTCCGGCGTGGACGGGTCGAAGACGATCACGTTGGGGCCGAGGTCGCCGCCGCCGGGGAGGGTGGGGCCCGTGTCGGTGGTGCCGAAGACCTGGAACTCGTAGAGGGAATAGCCCCACTGGGTGGCGCGCTGGGTGCCGTACACGCGGACGTGGCGGGCGGTGCCCGTGATGTCGTGGGTCCGGACCCCGCCGGTGGCGGCGGTCGTGGAGTAGGCGGTGCTCCAGTGCGTGCCGTCGTCGGACAGCTCGATCCGGTACGCCGTCGCGTACGCGGTCTCCCAGCGCAGCACCACCTGACTGACCCGGGCGGGGGTGCCGAGGTCGACCTGTATCCACTGCGGGTCGGCGAACTGACTCGACCATCGCGTGGCGTTGTCGCCGTCGACGGCGGCGGAGGCGGGGGTGGCGCCGTTCTCCTGGCTGGAGGCGGTGGCGGGTCTGCCCTGGGAGAGGAGGACGGGTGCGGCCTGGGCGGCGGTACCCGGCAGCAGTACGAGGAGGGCCGCGACCAGCGCGGCGGCGAGAGCCGCGACCGTCAGTCGCGGTGGATGGTCCGAGAGGCGGGGCATGGGGGGCTCTCCTGACGTCGTGTATCCGGGGGGACCGAAGCGTGAGTGAACTGCCCGCCACGAGGGCCGTCAAGGGTTTCCGCGTTCATGAAGTGAAGGTCTGAGGGAGTGTCAATTGCCCGTGGGGCCTGTGAACTCGCAGTTTCTTCAATCCTTGTGAAAAGTGTTGACGAAAAAAGACGGCAGGACTCTACTGAGATTTCAGGCCGCTCTGTCCCGCCCCGCCCGCCGGGCGGGACAGAGCCCGGCCGTCTTCGGAGAGTGGCCCGGTCCGGAGGGTGGATGCTGCCTTGTGTTCGTTAGTTGTCGTCAGGGCGCGGGCGGGAAGCGTCACCCGAGGGGAGGGACCGCTCCGCACTCCGCCCAGGCGACCTCGACGCCCGCGAGGCCGGCGGACCAGCGGTCCGCGAGCCTGGCGAGACCGGCCGCATCCGGCGGGCTCGCGCCCAGCCCGATCGCGTACCGCGCCGAGACCGGGGAGGCCGCGAAGGGCCGCGGCCAGGCGTGCACGTCCCGGACACCGGCCTCCGCAAGCGCACCGAGCAGCGCACGCATCCGGCCCCGCGCCCGGCCCAGCTGCTCCTCGAACTCCCGGGGCGCGTCGGCCCGTACGGTCACCACGGCCCACGCCGCGTGCCGGCGGTGCAGCGGCGGGGTCCCCAGGGACAGGGCCCGGGACTCCGCTTCCAGGAGTTCCCACGTCCGGTACAGCTCCCGGCCGAGCAGGTCGCGCAGCCCCGGGCCGACCTGGGTCGTGCAGCTGCGGGCCGGTGCGGAGGGCGTGAGGACGGTGACGGGGTCCAGGTCCGGGTGCGCAGGCGGGGTCGCCGACGAGGCCGGGGGCGTCAGGGTGACCGGGTCGCGCCAGTCCCAGGCCGCCCAGGTGCCGAAGAACTCCCGGAGCAGGGCCGCGGGGGACAGGTCGGCGGCTTCGCGGACCGTACGCGCCGCCAGTACGGCCCAGGCCACCCCCGGCAGTCCGCCGAACGGCGCCGAGTCCAGCCCCCGGGACCGGGCCCACGCCTTCACCTGCCGGGCCAGCCCGGCGAACGCCGTCTGCCGGTCGCGGCCCGCGAAGTCCCGTACCGCATCGGCGTCGCTCACCGCGCTGAGCGCGATCGCGGCCGCCTCGCCGAGCTCCGCCCGCCGTTCCACCGCCTGCGCCGGGTCCACCGCGCCCGTGGCGACGACCACCAGGTCCACGTCCAGTCCGGCCGCACGCAGCCGCAGCCCGGGTACCCGCGCGCCCTTCACCTCCCGCAGCCCCTCGGCCTCCGGGACCGCTGCCGCGATGCGCTCCCGTACCTCCGCGATCCCGACCGTGCCCGGCAGGGCCGCGACCAGGTCGAGGTCGGCCCCGGGCAGGGCGCAGCCCATCCGGCGGGATCCGGCGAGGTGCACCACGCCGTCACCGAGCGCCTCCGCGATCCGTGCGGTGAGGAACCCGGCTTCCGCATCGCGTGCGGATGCCGCTTCGTGCAGGGCCGCCGGTCCCGGTTCCGGTTCCGGCTCCTGCGCCCACCGCCAGCTGCCGGTGCCGAGGTCCACCGTCGCCCGTACCTGCATCGGCCCGTCCCCGCGCCGTGACAGCACCGCGAGCTCACCGACCCGGACCGACGCCCCCGGGCCGGATCCGCCGAGCCGCGCGGCGAACTCGGCCAGGGCCCGCTGCGGATCCCGGCTGCGCCCCAGCGTCAGGTGCGGGGTGAAGCCGTCGCGCCCGCGGCACCCCGGGAACCGCTCGGCGAGCTCCTGCCGCAGCCGCTGCCACGGCGCGTCGCCGCCCGCCGCCGGGTCCAGCCACAGCGTGGCGTCCTCGCGGTGCCCGAAACTGTGCACCCCGGCCGGCCGGGCCGTGAACGGCGCTGTCTGCGCGGCCACCTCGGCCAGCAGCGGCAGCGCCTCCTCGAACGAGGACTCCGGTACGAAGCCGAACAGCAGGTTCACGTGCGCCGGCCAGCGGTGGACCGCCGGGTCGTGCTCCCGGCGCAGCGCCTCGACCGCCGGATCGTGCGGCGGCAGCCACGCCACCGCCGTCCGCGCTGTCGCCCGTACGTCGAGCACCGCGCGCCCGGCCTCCCGCCCGGCGAAGTCCACCACCGCCTCCACCCCGAAGTGGTCGGAGATGAACAGCCCCTCCGGACCGGGGGTGTCGCCCCGCAGGACGGCCTCCCGCACCCGCGCCCGCGCCGAGCGCAGCAGGACCCGGTCCAGCCGCGCGGCCCGCCCCGACAGCGAGCCCACCGCGGCCAGCGGATTGGCCGCCGGGTCGAAGGTCGGCGTGGCGTCGAGCGCCCCGTGCACCTCGCTCCACGTGTCCTGCACGCCGAGTGCGGCCGCCGGTCCCTCCGGCCCGGAGCGGCCGTCGTTGAAGTCGCCGAGCAGCACGGCATCCGCCTCGATGCCGCTCAAGCCCTCGGCGATCCGGGCCAGTTCGACGCTCCGCCGCCCGGCGCCGTTCTCCGTGTGGTCGCTCGTCAGATGCAGGCAGGCCACGACGAGGGGACCGCTCGCGGTGTCCACCGTCACCGCTGCGACCGCCTTGTGCGGCCCCAGCAGGTGCAGCCCCGCCTCCCGTACGGGCAGCCGGCTCAGCACCAGCAACCCGGTGGCGGCGACGTCCTTGCCGCGCGGATCGGCGCCCAGCGTGTATCCGGCCCGCACCCACGACTCCGCCAGCAGCATGCCGAGCAGGGCGGGTTCGACCTCCTGCAGGGCGATCACGTCGGCGTCGGCGGCCGCCAGGTCGGCCAGCAGCATCGGCCTGCGCCGGGCGGTGTCGATGCGCGGGGCGTCGTACCGGTCCCACAGGGTGTTCCAGGTCAGCAGCCGCAACCGGGTCGGCCCGGGGCCGAGCGACGCAGACCCGCCGGTCGGCCGCCAGGCGCCGCCGCCCGCCGGATCCCAGGCGTGCGGGGTCCGGGCGGTGAAGAACGGGGCCCGCAGCAGCCGCGGTTCGCGGATCCGGCCCGCCTCGGTGGAGTCGATCCGGTCCACGCCGCTCGCCCGGTCCCAGACGAGCTCGCCGTCCGCCTCGACGAACAGCACCCGGTGCCAGGGGATGTCGCCGCCGGGCACGAAGGAGTGCAGCGGGATCCGCTTCGGCGGCGCGCCGCGCTGGTGCAGCCCGAACACGAAGCGCGCCGGGTCGAAGCGGGGGTCCCAGCGGACCTGGTGGTAGAGCTCCTCACTGGTACGCATCAGCCGTGCTCGCCCCCTGCCGCAGCAGCCGCCGGTGTCACTGCGGTCGTCCCGATGGTTCCGGCCGTGTCCTGCACGGTCCCGCCCGCCCCGACGTACCAGGTGCGGTGCCCGGGCCCGTGACCCGGGTACGGCGGGCTGAACCGGTGCAGCTGGGTGGCCAGCACCTGCGGCGGTACGGGATGGGGCCGCACGGCGTTGCGCCGGACCAGCTCCGCCTCCTCGACCAGCACCACGGCCTGGGTCACCAGCGCGTCGCGGCGCTGCGCGACCGCGCCCACCAGGCCCCGCTGCTGCTCGGTGAGGGAGGTGGCGTCCCACACCACCGTGCCGCCGGTGCGCGCCGCGGCGGCCAGCGCGGCGTTCAGCCGGTCCAGGCCCTCGCGCAGCACGTCCGCATTGGCCCGCTGGTCGGCGCGGGAACCCCGGGCGGTGCGCAGGTCGTCGAGACCGATGTACGCGGCCACGCCCGGCAGGTTCCGGGCGTACGTGCTCTTCCCGCTGCCCGACGGCCCGCACAGCTGCACCAGCCGGGGGAAGGCGCCGTCACGCCACTGCCAGGTCGCGGCCACCGCCTCCTCGGCGGTGGAGATCCTGCCCCGCGCGAACGCCTCCCGGGCCTCCGCCCAGCACCGGTCCGCCGCGTCCGCGCCGAGTCCGCCGAGGGCCTCCCGCAGCCCGGCGCGCAGCGGACCCAGCGGGTCGGGGCCGAGCAGCCCCGCCTCCTCGGCGTACAGCGCGGACCACTCCACGCACTCCCGCGCCCCGGCGTCCCCCGCGGCCGCCGCCCCGGCGAGCGCGTGCAGCACCCCGAGATCGGCGGCGACGGCCATCCGGACCAGGCCGGCCCGCCGCCCCTCGTCCGGGAACGGCCGCTGCAGCGACGGGTACAGCCCGACCAGGTCCGCGACCCGCCGGGCGAGCGGCATCCCGAGCGGCCCCGCAGCCAGCCGCGCCCCGATCCGGGCCCGCGGAGCGCGGTGCAGTACGGCGGCCAGTACGCCGGCCAGCCGGTCCTCACCCGTGCGGCCCGACGCGTCGAGCCGGCCCGCCACTTCGGCGACGACCGGCGCGACTGCGGCTTCGGGCACCCGATCGGGTGCGGCACCGGGTGCGGCATCGGGCACGGGACCGGCTGCGGGATCCAGGCCGAGGGCGGCCTTCAGCTCCGCCGTATCGGGCTCGGAGCCCGAGCGCACCGACCACAGCGGGGCCTGCGGACCGAGCCCGTTCGGGACCACCTGCGCGTACATCCAGTGGGTGTCGGTCTGCACGTGGCCACCGCGCACCCATTTGGCGACGTACCGCCCGAAGTCGTCGCGCGTGAAGCCGGCCACCGTCCGTACGACGTAGCCCTCCTGCCGTGCGGTGTCGAGCCGCAGCCTGCGCAGTGCGCGCTCGTCGAAGACGCCCCGCCAGAGCACCTTCGGGGTCGGCACCCCGAGGCCGTGCAGGAAGCTCACGGTCCGGTCCCAGTCCAGGCAGTGCTCGCCGTCCCACACCGAGAAGCCGTAGAACCAGCTGTCGAGGTCCTCGTAGGGGATCGAGTGGCGGGCGTACAGGTTCTCCCCGCACACCCGCCACCCGCCCGGTATGCCCGCGCCGATCCGGCTCTGGAGGCCCTTGACCCAGGCCCGCGAGGGGTGGTGGCCCGAGTCGAGCGAGCGCGCGTGCAGGCCGTCCGCGTACAGGGTCGTGTTCTCCCCGTCGAGCTTCTCGGTGACGACGACCTCGCGCCCGGTCAGCCCCGCGAGCCCGGCGGCGCGCACGTCGTCCGCCGCCTGCCCGGGGGACCAGGGCAGATGCGGCGTACGGGGGTAGTGGGTGCGCATGGCCGGCTCCTGCTCGACGACGGGGTGCGTCGTCACTCTAGGTATCCGGGGCCGGGGCATCCAATCAATAACCCCCGCGCGGGGCCGCCCGGGCTGTCAGGGCCGCCGCCCCGCCCAGGCCACCAGCCGGTCGATGGCGGGGGCACCCGCGTCCACCGGCACGGCCTCGGCGAACGGGATCCGCCCCCCGCGGGTTTCGGCCGGCAGTGCGCGGCGTACGACGGCGATCACCCGCTCGATCAGGGCCGCGTCCCATTCCGGGTGCTGTCCGGTCGCCCTGGCCAGGTCCCAGGTGTGCACGGTGAGTTCGTGGGTGTAGACGGCCGCGGCGGCCGCGCCCGGCAGTACACCCATCGGCAGGCGCAGCTGCCGGCCGAGGACGGCCGGGTCCGCCCACACCTCGGCGACCGCGCGGGCACCCGGCTCCCAGGCCGCCGCCCAGGCGCCGTCGGCGAGCTCGTCGGCGAAGGACGGGACGCTGAACGGGTCCTCGCCGCGCCCGATCACCGCGATCCGGCGGACGACGGCGACGAGGTGGCTCGAGAGCCGCCGGACGTCGAACTCGTCGCACGGGGTGGGGGCGTCGTACTGGTCGGGCCGGACGGCGGCAAGGGTGCGGCCCGCCAGCTCGACGGCCGCGGCGAGGTCGAGTCGCGGGTCGAAGGTGGTGGTGGCGGACGGGGTCTCGGTGAGCTGCGTGATCTCGGTCATGTGTTCATCCTGGAAGCTGAACTGGCCATCTTCTGGCCAGTTTCCCGAGGAGAATGAACGGCAACGACGAAAACGCCCGGGGCGCGGGCAGGGAAGGGGTACGGGACATGAGAGCCGACCGGCTGGTGGCGACCCTGCTGTTCCTCCAGGAGCGCGGCCGCGTCACCGTCCCCGAGGTGGCCGCCGAACTGGAGGTGTCCCAGCGCACCGCCCGCCGCGATCTCGAGGCCCTGGCCGCGTCCGGCATCCCCGTCTACTCGCAGCGCGGCCGCGGCGGCGGCTGGTCCCTCGTCGGCGGCGCCCGTACCAACCTCACCGGGCTGACCGCCGACGAGATCCGGGCGCTCTTCCTCGTCACCGGGCCGATGGCGGCCACCCCCGAACTGCGGACCACCCTGCGCAAGCTGGTCCGGGCCCTGCCGTCCACCCTGCGGGCGGAGGCCGAGGCCGCCACCCGCGCCGGAGTCGTCGACGCCACGGACTGGTCCCGCAACGCCGTCACCGCCGATGCCGCCCACCGCTCCGCGCTCCAGGGCGCCGTCGTCGACGGCATCCGCGTCCGCCTCGGGTACGCGGGCGTCGGCAAGCCGGCCGGCGAGCGTACGGTCGACCCCCTCGGGCTCGTCGCCAAGGCGGGGGTCGACTACCTCGTCGCCGGTACGGAGAACGGCCTGCGCACCTTCCGGCTCAGCCGGGTCCGCTCCGTCGAGCCGACCGGCGAACCCGTCGTCCGGCCGCCCGGCTTCGACCTCGCCACGGCCTGGCGGGAACTGTCCGGGGCCTTCCAGGACGGCATGTACGCGGTGACCGCGCGGCCCGCGTCCACCCCGACACGCTGGCCCTGCTGCAGCGGTTCCTCGGCGGCCGGGTACGCGTCGGCGGCCCGCTGCCCGACGGCTGGACCGAGGTCTGGGTCGACGGCCCGGCCCCCAAGGCGCTGGCCGGCCACCTGGCCGGGCTGGGGGCGGGAGTCGAGGTGCTGGAGCCACCGGAGGTGAGGCAGTGGCTGGCCCGGATCGGCGCCGAACTCACGGCGATGTACGCGGGGGACGTGCAGGGCCTGCCACCCGTTCAGTAGCCGATGGTGAACCGCAGGCCCGGATGCGCGTCGCGCTCGATCTCGTCGACCAGCGCCACGGCGTAGTCCTCGGCCGAGATGTGGCTGCGACCGTCCTCGTCCACGATCAGATCGTCGAGGGCCAGCCGGTACGTGCCCGTGCGCTCTCCCGGACCGATCTGCGCGGCGGGGCTCAGGCAGGTCCAGCGCACCTCCTCCACGGGCACGGTCCGCAGGAAGTCCAGCGCCTCCCCGTGGGCGTGCATGAGCGCCCGGACCGGCTCCGGGACGCCCGGCGCCTGCCAGACCAGCGGGCCCTCGGGGGTGCGCAGCGAGCCCGCCCCGCCCACGACGATCACACGGGGCCGCGGGGTCTGCGGGTCGAGCGTGCAGAGGCCGCCGATCAGGGACTTGGCGGCGGTGACGAGCACGCCCGGATCCCCGGACCCGGGGCCGATCGCGCTGACGACCACGTCCCGGCCGGCAGCCGCCTCGGCGACGGAGTGCGGGTCGAGGACGTCGCCGCGCAGCACCTCGGCGCCAAGATCCGCGAGCTTCGCGGGGTCGCGTACGACCGCCGTGACCTCGTGGCCGCGCCGGAGCGCTTCGCGCAGCACGAGGGCTCCGATGGTGCCGGTCGCGCCGAACAGGGCGATCTTCGCCATGACGACTCCCTGGGGGTGGAGGCGGTACGGGCCCCGGGTCGGACCCGCGCCGCCCATCCAAGCGAACGGGCCCCGCCGACACCCGGCAGCGGGGCCGGGGCTACTCGGATGATCCGGAGCGGCCCCCCTAGTGTCCTGAGTCGGAGATTCGTCGGCAGTAAGCGGCGAGTTTGTCGAGGATCTCGTCGGCTGTCTTCGTCCAGACGAAGGGTCGGGGGTGCTCGTTCCAGTCGGCGAGCCAGGTCCGGATGTCGCGTTCGAGGGCCTGGACGGAGCGGTGGACGCCGCGGCGGAGCTTCTTCGTGGTGAGTTCGGCGAACCACCGCTCGACCAGATTCAGCCAGGAGGATCCGGTCGGGGTGAAGTGCAGGTGGAAGCGCGGATGTGCAGCAAGCCACTTCTTGACGGCCGGAACCTTGTGTGTGACGTAGTTGTCCAGGATCAGGTGGACCTCAAGGCCGACGGGCACTTCCTTGTCGAGCTTGGCAAGGAACTTCTTGAACTCCACGGCACGGTGGCGTCGGTGAAGTGAGCCGATGACCTTGCCGGTGGCGGTGTCCAGGGCGGCGAAGAGGGTGGTGGTGCCCGCGCGGACGTAGTCGTGGCTGCGGCGTTCGGGCACCCCGGGCATCATCGGCAAGACCGGCTGGGACCGGTCCAGGGCCTGGATCTGCGACTTCTCGTCCACGCACAGCACCAGGGCCCGCTCCGGCGGGTCGAGATACAGGCCGACCACGTCACGGACCTTGTCGATGAACAGCGGGTCCTTGGACAGCTTGAACGTCTCGGCCCGGTGCGGCTGGAGGGAGAATGCCCGCCAGATCCGTGAGATCGCCGATTGGGACATCCCGGTCGCCGCCGCCATCGACCGCGTTGACCAGTGGGTCGCGTCCTTCGGTGTTTCTTCCAACGTCTTCACGATGACCCGTTCGACGTCCGCGTCGGTGATCTTCCGTGGGACGCCTGGCCGCGGCTCGTCGCACAGGCCATCCAGACGGCGTTCCAGAAAGCGCCGGCGCCAGGCCCGGACCGTGTCCGTGGTGATGCCCAGCCGTCGGGCGACTTCCGCGATCGCGTGACCGTCCGCACTCTCCAGGACGATCCGTGACCGCAACGCCAACGACTGGGCACTCGAACGACGACGTACCCACGACTGCAATATCGCCCGCTCGGGATCGGACAGCACCACCGGCGGGATCTTCGGTCCAGGACGACTCACACCAGACCAACGACGAATCTCCGACTCAGGACACTAGGGGGTGTCGTCAAAGTAGCGTCGTCCGCCCGTGAGGGCGGGGCCGGCGGGGTCTGGTGCGTGTGATCGCAAGGCGGAGGAGGGAGGCGACGCTCGCGTCGTCGACCGACGACAACGCGGCGAGCGCGCGTGCCAGACCCCGCCGGCCAGACGGGACTTTGACGACACCCCCTAGTCTTCTGAGTCTTGAGTTCTGTTCAGATGTGTAGGCTTGGCCTATGGCGCGGATGGGGCGGCCGAAGGCCGAGTTGACGCTGTCGGACGAGGAACGGGCCGCACTGGAGGGGTGGGTGCGGCGTCGTTCCACGCCGCAGGCGTGGGCTTTGAGGTGCCGGATCATCCTGGCCTGCGCCGAGGGCGTCTCGAACAAGGATGTGGCCGTCCGTCTCGGATCGACGCCTCATGCGGTCGGCCGTTGGCGGGCCCGTTTCGTGCAGTACCGGATCGCGGGCCTGGGAGACATGCCGCGTTCCGGCGGCCCCAGGTCGGTGACGGATGAGCAGGTGGCCGCAGTGGTCACCAGGACGTTGGAGTCCACGCCGAAGAACGCAACGCACTGGTCGACGCGGTCGATGGCGAAGGAAATGGGCCTGTCCCAGTCCTCGGTCTCACGGATCTGGCGGGCGTTCGGCCTGCAGCCGCACCGGTCGGAGACGTTCAAGCTGTCGACCGATCCCTACTTCGTCGACAAGGTCCACGATGTCGTCGGCCTCTACCTGGACCCTCCCGAGCGGGCGCTGGTGTTCTGCGTGGATGAGAAATCGCAGATCCAGGCCCTGGACCGGTCCCAGCCAGTGCTGCCGATGATGCCAGGAGTCCCGGAGCGGTCAACGCACGACTACGTCCGCGCCGGCACGACCACCCTGTTCGCCGCACTCAACGTGGCCACCGGCAAGGTGATCGGCTCCCTGCACCGCCGGCATCGCGCCGAGGAGTTCAAGAAGTTCCTGGTCAAGCTCGACAAGGAAGTGCCTGCCGGTCTGGACGTCCACCTGATCTGCGACAACTACGCCACCCACAAGACGCCGGACATCAAGAAGTGGCTGCTCGGCCACCCCCGGTTCCACCTGCACTTCACGCCGACCGGGTCGTCCTGGCTGAACCTGGTGGAGCGATGGTTCGCCGAACTCACCAACAAGCAGATACGGCGAGGCGTCCACAAGTCCGTCCAGGCCCTCGAGAAGGACATCCGTGACTGGATCGCCGCTTGGAACACCGACCCCAAGCCCTACGTCTGGACCAAGACCGCAGACGAGATCCTCGAACGCGTCGCCAGCTATCTGAACAGAATTCCCGACTCAGAAGACTAGCGGCACAGGGCGACGATCGACGGGGAGACCGTGCCCTTGGCCGCCTCGCACAGGGGCGCCATGTCGTACGCGCGAGGCTGCGCGGGCCGGGGCTTCGGCCGTACGGGCGGCCGCTTGCGGGGCTTGGGCGCCGGGGCGGGGTGCACGGGGTGCGCCGGCCGGGCAGGCGCGCGACCGCCGGTCCGGCGCTGCGGCAGCCGGTTCTCCTCCGGCTGCGCGGCGGGCGGTTCCGGCTCGGCCTCGGCCTCGGCCGCCGGCGGGGCCGGCGGGGGCTCCGGCGCCGGGAGACGGCCCAACGGCAGGGCTCCGACCGCCGTTTCCCGGGCCGCGGTCCGGTCCACAGCCGGAGCCGGCGGGGCCGGTTCCGCAGGCCCGGTCGGCCGTACGGTCACGCACCCGGCGGTCAGCGCCAGCGCGGCGAGGATCAAAGGCAGGGGCAGAGCCCCCCGGCGTAACTGCATCCGCCCACCCTGCCGTACGACAGACGGTGGAACTTACGCGCCGTCACCCACACGAGTGGGGGCGCTGCGGACGACCGACGCCGCCGGGCGGCCCTGCGCGGCCAGCCGGAGCAGGTGTTCCAGCGGCCCCCGGTGCAGCGGACCGTCCGCCCAGAACCGCTGCCGGCCCCAGGCTGTCGCCAGTGCCACACCCGCGAAACCGGCCAGCGCACCCCAGGACGCGGCGCCGTGGGCCGGTCCGGCCAGTACCAGCGCATGCAGGACGTACGCGCTGAGGGCCATCGTCCCGAGCGCGGTGAGCGGCCTCAGCCCCCGCGCGCCCGCCCGGCTGCGCGCGGCGAGCACGAAGAGCCCGATGAGGGCGCAGCCCACCCCCGCGTTGCCGATCGTCTCCAGCGGCGTCTGGCTGTACGGATCGGCCACCAGCAGCCAGTCCCAGGAGGTGCTGGGCACGGCTCCGAACTGCCCGCGCAGCACCTCGCGTACGGGATCGGCCGCGCCGAGGGCTTCCGGATGGCGGGCCGCGACCGTGTCGAGCAGCCGCTCCCGGCCGCCGAGCACATGGGCGGCCACCCAGGCGGTGCCGTAGCCCGCGGTTGCGGCGGCCGTGCCCCAGAGCGCCATCCGCCGGGCGACGCGGCGTTCCCGCAGATCGCACAGCCGGCCGAGGGCGAGGCCCACCAGGACGTACGGGAAGTACGTGGCGAGCGGATAGGCGCCCGTGAGCAGCAGCTCGCACAGCATCCTGCCCAGGCCGTCCCAGCCGGCGAGGGCGGTGAGTTCGGGGACCGCGCCGCGCCCCGAGGCCTCGGACCCGAACACCGGGCCGAGCAGGAACGAGAGCAGCGGGCCGGCGGCCACGCAGACGCCGGCGACGGCGGTGAGCGCCGGGGTGGACAGCCGGGTGAAGGGTTCGGCGGCGAGGAAGTAGACCGCGAAGAAGGCCAGGATGACCAGGATCCCCGGCCACAGCGCGGCCAGCAGCAGGTCCAGCCCGGCCAGGACCGCACAGCGGATCAGCAGCGGGCGGTAGCGCCGCGCCCAGCCGTCCGGCAGCTCCGCGGGGGTGCGGCCGCGCTGGGCGAGGGCGAGCGAGAACCCGGCGAGGAGGGTGAACAGCGCGGGCGCCCGCCCGTCGGCCGCGACGAGCAGGTGGCCGGCGCCCTCGGGGCGCGGGCCCGGGCCGACGTGCACGGCGAACATCCCGAGGACGGCGAGCCCGCGGACGGCGTCGACGGCGGCGAGACGGCCGGTGCCGGTGCCCGTGCCCGTGTCGGTACGGGAAGGGCGTCGCATGGCTCTGTCCCCCCTCGGCGTCGGTCCGTTGACGTGGTCGGACCGGCGGTTTCCAGGCCGCCAGTCCGCGACGCGAACGTACCAACGAGGGCGTAACAAGGTAATAAGGAGGTATAGGGGCGGCAAAGCGACGGTCAGTGGCCGGGGTGGCGCGAGCGGCGTAACCCGCAGGCCGTGCGGGCTGTTGCACAGGGAGAGGGTCCATCCACGGGGAACGGAGTTCCGATGCCGCAGCTGACCGACGAGGCCGTGACCGACGAGGACGGCGGCAGGCCGGGCACGTGGATGACCCCGCAGGAGTACGGGGCTTCGCGGGCCGCGCTCTGGACCGGCGCCGTCGTCCTGGTCACCGACACCGACGGCCGGGTCCTCGTCCAGAGCGTCGACTACCGCGCCGACCGCATGCTGCCCGGTGGCGCGGTGGACGCGGGCGAGGCCCCGTCGGCCGCCGCGGCCCGCGAGATGCGGGAGGAACTCGGCGTGGACGGCAGCTACCCGAACGGCCTCGCCGTGGACTGGATTCCGGCGGACACCCCCGGCTTCCCGCCCGAGATGCGCTTCCCGGGAGAGGTCCTGTACGTGTACGACGGCGGCACCTGGACCCCCGACCGGATCGATGCGATCCGCCTCCCCGCCCAGGAGATCACCGGCGTCCACTTCGCCGAACCGGCCGACCTGCCCGCGCTGATGGACCCGGGCGACGCCCGCCGCGCCCTGTCGGCGCTGCGCGCCCGCATCAACGGCGGCGGCACGGCCCTGCTGGAGGACGGCCGCCCCGTCGCGCCGACCGCGCTGGACCGGCTCGGGGTACTGCGCACCCGCCGCACCCCGCACCACGGCACCTGGCACCCCGGCCCGGTGCCGGCGGCGCTGCCCGTACGGGAGCCCTCGGCCTGGCTGTTCGCCCCCGACGGCCGGGTCCTGCTCCTGATCTGCCGCACCACCGGCGCCGTCCGGCTCCCGCCCCCGGCGGCGGGCTCCACCCCGCTCGGCTACCGCTACGCCGACGAGGCCGCCCATCCCCGTACCGTGGGCCGCCTCGGCTCCCTGCCGCCGGCCGCGGACCCGGCGTACGCGCGCCTGCTGGCCACCCCCGAGCAGGTCCGCGAACTCGCCGACTGGGGCCCGGCCGGACATGCCGAACTCGCCGCGGTCCACGCGGCCCGCGCCGACCTCTCCCTGCCGCACCCACCCCGCACCCCCCTCACGGAACTCCCCGAACGGGGCACCCGCGGGTAACGCCACGGGGCCCTGCCGGTGGTGCCCCGTAGCGTGACCGGCATGGGATTCACCAGCGCCTGACCGATCAGCAGCCACCCCGACTCCGTCATCGCGGACCTCGCGCCACGCCTCGCGCCGGCCCTCGAGGCCGACCGCACGAACCCGGCCGCGCGCCACCGCTGGGAGGCCTGGCGGCGCGCCCCGCTGCCGGACCACCGCAGCTGGTACACCGACCGGGCACACGTTGAGGCCATCGACTCGTTCCGGGACCTGACCAGCCCCGGCGAGCACGCCGTCGCCGGGGAACGGGCCCGCGTCGCCGACCGGGACTGGCTGGACTACGGCGCACGCGAGGAGCGCGTCACCGACGGCCCCCTCCGCGTGTGGCGGTCCGCCGCTGCTGCGGGGCGCGGGCTCTGCGCGGTCGCGCTGCACGTCCACTGACCGGCCCCGCGGGGCGTCACGGGCTCAGGGGTAGGTCCATGCGGCGCCGGTGAATCCGAGGCGGCGGTTCATCGCGATGCCCCGGGTGTTCGCCGGTGCCACGTCAACTCCTCATCGGTCGGCGGCCGGAACCCGTCCCCAGCGCGGGAGTCCGGTACGGCGCAGCGTACGGGCCGTGCCGCGCCCGGCCCGTCCCCGGGTCCGGCGGCGGCACGGCGGGCGCCCCCGCCGCGACCTGGGAAATCCGGGGTCCGCGGGTTCCGGTCCCGCAGCATGGGGGGATGAGCGACAGCGCGATCACCTACACCCTGTACGTCCAGGCCGATCCCGACCGGGTCTGGCAGGCCCTGACCGAGCCCGCCTTCACCCGGCGGTACTGGGGGCTGAGCTTCGAGACCGACTGGGCGGTGGGATCCAGGATGGACTGGGTAGAGCGCGGGGCCCGGACCAGTGATCCCGAGCAGGTGGTCCTCGACTGCGTCCCGAACCGCCGGCTCGCCTACACCTGGCACACCTTCACCCCGCAGTGGGCGGCGTCGGCCGGGATCACCGAGGAGCTGCGGGCCGAGCTGGCGCAGGAGCGGCGTACGAAGGTGACGTACGAGATCGAACCCGTCGGGGACACGCTCGCGCGGCTGACCATCCTCCACGAGGGCTTCGAACCCGGCGGCACCCTGATCGGCATGTGCAGCCGCGCCTGGCCGATGCTCGCCTCGAGCCTCAAGACCCTGCTGGAGACCGGGGCTCCGCTGCCCGAGCCCGGGCACCTCACGGACCAGGGGCGGGGCGGGTACGAGACCCACGAGGGCTGAGCCCGGACGAACCGGCGGGGCGGGGTCCGGAGCCGGCCCGCCCGCCCCGCCCCTGCCCCGACGTGTCCGCGGGCCGCCCGCCCCGCCGAGCCCGCCCGCCCCGCCCGAACAGCCGTACACCGCGCCTGAGATCATGTGTATCGACCACGGAACCAGGAGCGCCGGCATGACCCTCGAACACCACCGCGTCGTCATCACCGCCGCCGGACGAGACTTCGGGCGCACCCTGGCCCTCCGGTTCGCCGCCCGCGGCGCCGAGGTCCACCTCTCCGCGCGCACCCTCGAGGCCGCCGAGCGCGTCCGCGAGGAGGTCCTCGCCCAGGGCCACGCCGCCGACCGCGTCCACGCCTTCGCGTGCGACCTCACGGACCCGGCCTCCGTACGGGAGTTCGCCGCCGCGGTGGCCGCCCGTACCGACCGCGTCGACGTACTCGTGAACAACGGCTCCCGCTACCAGCACGGCGCGGACCTGCTGTCCGCATCCGACGCGGACGTGGTCGACACCCTCGCCTCGGGCGCCACCGGCACCGTCCTCGCCACCAGGGCCTTCCTCCCGCTGCTGCTGAACTCGGACAAGCCCGACATCGTGACGATGATCTCCGGCTGCGGGGAAACCGGACACCACCGCTCCGACGCGCACGACGCGTTCTACGCCGCCAAGTCCGCCCAGGCCGGTTTCACCGAGATCCTCTCGCGCCGGCTGCGCGACCAGGGCGTCCGCGTCATCTCCCTCTACCCGCCGGACTTCGACAACCACGACCCGCTGTCCCCGGCGTGGGAGAGCGCCCCGCGCACGGCGAGGGACCCGCTCACCGCCCAGTCGCTGGTCGACTGCATCCTCTTCGCCATCGGCCAGCCCCGCGACTGCTTCATCAAGTCCTTCCACTTCGAGCAGGTCTGACGGGCACGGGCCGCACCCCGCCTCGGCCGGGAGCCGGCCGCGCCGCCCGGCTTCACGCGAGCCGCGGGAGGAGCAGGCCCCCGGCGCCGGCTGAGGCACCCCTGCGCACCGGTCGTCCACGGCGGTCGTGTGGAATGGGCGGCATGGGGAGAAGCGAGAACCAGATACGCGAGGGGGGCGGCCCGGCGCACCGCGCCGAGAGCACGACCACCACCGCGCCCGACCACTGGCGCTACGCCCGCCACCTCGACGCCCTGGCCGCCGCGGCCCGTACGACGGTCGGGTCCGAGGCGGACGCCGTGGCCGCCGTGCTGCGCGATCGCGACCCGGTGATGGCCGAGAGCGCGGTGGTCACCCACCTCGACCGCCGCGCCGCCCACCTGCTGACCGACGCAGGTTTCCCCGGCTGGGCCCGGGCCATGGACACCGCGATCGGCCCCCGCGCCTTCCCGGCCCGCCGACTGCGCGAGTGGACCCTGCTCAAGGCGATCACCGACGGTGAGCCGTGGTCGCCCGCCGAGCTCACCGCGGCCTCCGACTGGTGCCAGCGCACCGCCGCCCAGTCGCTGCCCTCGTACGAGGCCCTCGACCTGCTCGCCGCCACGGCCCGCACCCGCCGCGTGCGCAACACCGCCGCCCAGCGCCTGCACCGCCGCAACATCGCGGGCTGAGGCCGCGCCTCCGGGGCCGCTGGGAAGAAAGGGGCAACCAGGAGCAAGATGGGAAAACGGCGCCGGCGGTTCTACCCGCTCTGCACCGAACGCTCGTCACACGGCTGTTCGGGGGTTTATGGTCGGCCTACCTGGCCGGGTATCAGCGTTGATCCGATGCCGTTCCACTGGAGGCTGCTCTCCGTGTCGCACGTTTCCCAAGCTCCCGTCACCACCCCCGACGGCGAGCCGGCTCCGCCCGCTCCGACCGAGTACAGCCAGGTCAAGGGCTGGTTCTCGGACTATGACCAGGTGCTTTTCGACTGGTTCCTGACGCGCCAGAACGGCGAAGAGGCTGCTGGTCAGACAGGTCGGCGGGGCGATCTTCTCGAGCTCGGCGCGTTCATGGGGAAGAGCGCGATCTTCCTCGGGGGGTATCTGCGGGAGGGAGAGGAGTTCACCGTCTGTGACCTCTTCGACTCGCCCGCGCCGGACGACTCCAATCTCGCGGAGATGCAGGACTCGTACCCCACGCTCACCCGCCGGGGGTTCGAGACGAACTACCTGGCCTTCCACGAGGCCCTGCCCACGGTCATCCAGGCACCGACCTTCGTGGTCGCCGACCGGGTGCGCGCGGCGAGCTGCCGCTTCATCCACATCGACGCCTCGCACCTCTACGAGCACGTCGTCCAGGACATCGCGTCCTCGCGCGTGGTGGCGGCTCCGGGCGCCGTGGTCGTCTTCGACGACTACCGCTCCGAGCACTGCCCCGGCGTCGCCGCCGCCGTATGGGCCGCGGTGGCCACCGGCGAGCTGCACCTGATCGCCGTGTCCGCTTCGAAGCTGTACGCGACCTGGGACGACCCGGCGCCCTACCGGTCGGCGCTGCTCGGCTGGCTGGAGGGCCGTACGGACCTGTGGCACGGCGTGGACGTCGTCGCCGGCCAGTCCCTGGTCCGCATCGGTGACGAAGGGGCCGTCCCGCCGGCGCCCCCCGCGCCGCTGCATCCGGCGCCCGAGCCCGTCGCGGCGCCCGTGCCGCCGCCCGTGCACCAGCCCGGACCCCGCCCGCGTGCGGGCACCGCGTGGCGCAGGCTGGCCAAGGACCTGCTCCCGCCGGTGATCACCCGCGCGATCGTGTCCTGGCGGCGCCGCCGCCGCGGCTGACCCCGGTCGCACCACCCCGTTCGTACGCACGTACGGTGCCGGTCCCCGTGTCCGGGGGCCGGCACCGTCGGCGTCGGGTCTCAGCCGCCCCTGCGGACGCGGGCAGCGCGGCGCGCCTCGGCCAGCTTGCGGGCCTCCGAGGTCTTGCGGGACTCCTTGCCCGCCCCCGGCCGGCCCGGACGCGTGCCGATGCCGCGGAAGCCGAGGTCCGAGCCCGAGGGCCGGCCCTTCGCGTCGGTCGGCTCGGCGCCCGCCAGCGGCACCCCGGACGGGGGCCTGGCCCCGGTGATCCGGCTCAGCGCGGCCTCGCCGGAGCGGACCTGGGTGGTGGCCGGCCGGATCTTGGCGTCGGCCATCAGCTGGACCATGTCCCGGCGCTGGTTCGGGGTGACCAGGGTGACGACCTTGCCGGATTCGCCCGCGCGGGCGGTACGGCCGCCCCGGTGCAGGTAGTCCTTGTGGTCGGCCGGCGGGTCCACGTTCACGACGAGGTCGAGGTCGTCGATGTGGATGCCGCGCGCGGCGACGTTCGTCGCGACGAGGACCGTGACGGCCCCGGTCTTGAACTGGGCGAGCGTCCGCGTGCGCTGCGGCTGCGACTTGCCGCTGTGCAGCCCTTCCGCCCGTACGCCCATGGCCCGCAGGTGCTTCACGAACTGGTCCACGCCGTGCTTGGTGTCCAGGAACATCAGCACCCGGCCCTCGCGCGCCGCGATCTCGGTGGCCGTCGAGTACTTGTCGGCGGAGTGGATGTGCAGCACGTGGTGGTCCATGGTGCTCACCGAGGCCGCCGACGGGTCGACGGAGTGGGAGACCGGGTCCTTCAGGTAGCTCCGCACGAGCTGGTCCACATTGCGGTCCAGGGTCGCGGAGAACAGCATCCGCTGCCCGGCGTGGTGCACCTGGTCCAGGATCTCGGTGACCTGCGGCATGAAGCCCATGTCGCACATCTGGTCGGCCTCGTCGAGGACCGTGATCCTCACCCGCTCCAGGTGGACGTCACGGCGCCCGACCAGGTCGCTGAGGCGCCCGGGGGTGGCCACCACGACCTCGGCGCCGGTGCGCAGCGCGCTCACCTGCTTGCCGATCGACAGCCCGCCGACCACCGTGGCCATCCGCAGCTCCAGGGCCTGCGCGTACGGCGTCAGCGCCTCGGTCACCTGCTGCGCCAGCTCGCGCGTCGGTACGAGGACCAGCGCCAGCGGACGCTTCGGGTCGGCCTTGCGGCCCGCGGTACGGGCCAGCAGGGCGAGACCGAAGGCCAGGGTCTTGCCGGAGCCGGTCCGCCCGCGGCCGAGGATGTCCCGGCCGGCCAGGGAGTTGGGGAGCGTGGCCGCCTGGATGGGGAAGGGCTCCGTCACCCCCAGGTCGGTCATCGTCTTCACCAGCTCACGGGGCAGGTCGAGCTCGGAGAACGCCTCCACCGGCGGCAGCGCCGGCTCGACCGTCTTCGGCATCGCGAACTCGCCCTTCAGGGGGGCGGTCCGGGGGGTCTTGCCGCCGGACTTCGCACCGCCCTTGGGGCCTGCCTTGGCTCCGGCCTTGATGCCGAAACGCCCGTGAGCTGACGGGTTCCTCATGCAGAACCTTCCGTGAGACGTGAAAAGAGAAATTTTACCATCGGGGCCGCTGCGCCCCTGGACTGCGGGGCCCCCGGACGGCGGCGGCAGGGCAGCGGCGGCACAGGACTACGGAGCAACGGGACCGAGCTGCCCGGACCGCACCTCGGCGAGGTGGGCGGTCATCTCGACCGTCGCCCGCGCGAACCAGTCGGCGATGACGGCGATCTCGTCGGGGGAGTACTCGGCGAACACCGCGCCGAGCCGGGCGTAGAACGGCTCGTACACGGCGAAGACCCGGGCCGCGGCCGCCGGGTCGGCGACCACGCGCACCCGGCGCCGGTCCGCGGGATCCGGCTGCCGGCGGGCGTACCCGGCCCGCTCCAGACGGTTGAGCACCCCGGTGACGGCCCCGGTGGTGAGGTTCGTCAGCTCGGCGAGGTCGCCGGCGCCCAGCGGGGTGTCCCCGGCTCCCAGGACGTGGCCCAGACAGGTCAGGTCGGTGACGTTCAGCCCGAGCAGCTGCGCCACTTCCTGCTGGCCGATGAGGCCGAGCGCGACGTACCGGTCCATGCGCGACAGCGCCTCCGCGGGCGTGGCCGCGGGGCGGGACTTGCCCTGCACGCAGATACTCCTTAGTGTCTAAGTAACTTAGCTCGTGAGATGCTTATCTTGTTCACTAAGGCATCTCGCCGTTCGAGCCTACTGCCGCCCGTCCGTCTGGGGAGAATCATGAGCGCGCACGGAGACGTCGACATGGGCCACACGGTCGCCGGCTGGACCGGCACCGCCCTGGCCTTGATGGGCTGCACCGGAGCCGGGGTCGCCGTGTGTGCGGCCTGGGCCCCCGGCATCTGGATCGGCCTCGGCCTCGTCGCCGCGGCCGGTGTCGTCACCTGGGCCCTGCACCTTGCCGGCTGGGGCAAGCCCAGCGGCCCGCGCCCCCGGGCCGAGTGGCACTGGCGCACCCGGGACACCGTCGCCCGGACCGGGCATGCGCAGTGCCTGGGCTGCAGGGTCGGTGGACCCCGGCGCGCCGCCGCGGCAAGCCCGCGGCTGCGGCCCGCCGAGCTGTCACCCGCAGTGGACGGCGGGGGGTGAACGAAAGTTCTAACTGCCCCCGGTTGGCCGCGCCTGGGGTGTGGCGTGCGGGACGGTTGGGCAGGATGGAGTCGGCTGCACCTCACGTGTGGTCCGCGTGGAACGTTGAGAAGGATCCGTACTGATGGCAACAGGCATCGTGAAGTGGTTCAACTCGGAGAAGGGGTTCGGCTTCATCCAGCAGGACGACGGCGGCCCCGACGTGTTCGTGCACTTCTCCGCCATTCAGGGCACCGGCTTCAAGGAGCTGCAGGAGAACGAGAAGGTCGAGTACGACGTCACTCAGGGCCCCAAGGGCCCGCAGGCGGAAAATGTGGTCCCGCTTCGGTGACGCCACTTCACGAGCCCAGCCCGTGACATGAGCCCCGCCGGTCGGTCCGGCGGGGCTCATGGCTGTCATGGGGCGGGCGCGGAGGCGGTCACGGGCCGGCCGGCCGGGAGGTCGCGCGGTGCAGGGCCAGCAATAGCGGCCAGACGTGGTCCGCCAGCTCCGCCGGGGAGCCCGGCACGCTGCCGTGCAGCCAGTCGGCGAGGACCCCGGTGAAGGTCGCGGCGACCGCCGAGGCCACCAGGTCGGCGTGCGGGGCGCCGACCGCCGCGCGCTCGGCGCGGGCGCGGGCACGCAGCTCCCGGTGGAGCCGCTCGCCGAGCGGGCCGCCGCCGCCCGGCAGGAGCAGGGTGCGGTACAGGGCCCCGTGTGCGGCGGCATCGGCGAGGAAACCTGCCAGCGCGGCCGGGGGCCGGACCGGGGCCCGCGCCCCGGGCTCCGTCTGCCAGGCGTGCAGGGCGTCGACGGCCGCGTGCACCACATCGGCGCACGCGTCGACGGCCAGCGCCGGGAGGTCCTCGTAGTGCAGGTAGAACGTGGCGCGGCCGACCCCGGCCCGGCGGACCACCGCCGAGACGCTGACCTCCCCGAGCGGCCGGTCCGCGCACTCGGCGAGCAGGCTCTCGCGCAGCCGGGCCTTGGTGCGGGCGGTCCGCGGGTCCTCGGGGCTCACGGTGTGCTCGGGGCTCGCGCGGTGCTCGGGGCTCACGCGGCCAGCAGTGCCGCGCCCAGGGCGAGGGCGCCGGGCAGGGCCTGGGCGATCAGGATGCGGCGATTGGCGGTCGCGGCCCCGTACACCCCGGCGACGATCACGCAGACGAGGAAGAAGACCTGCGTGGCGAGCGAGTCGATGACCAGCGACCAGACCAGGCCGGCGGCCAGGAAGCCGTTGTAGAGGCCCTGGTTGGCCGCGAGCGGCGCGGTGCGGCGGGCCAGGTCCTCGTCGAACCCGGACAGGGCCCGGCCGGGCGGCCGCTGCCACAGGAACATCTCCAGGACCAGGAAGTACACGTGCAGCGCGGCGACGACACCGATGAGGACCTGAGCGACCGTGTGCACGGCCACCTCCGTTTCGCGGGCGGTTGGGTCGGGCAGGGTGGCCGACTTCCTGGACAACTGTACAGGAAGTCGGGTGCGCCATCACCCGAACGGGCGCGGCTACGCTGACCGCATGACCCCCCTCGTCCATTCGGACTTCGGCACCGGCCGCCACCGCGAGGCCTCGCTCATCCGCCACGCCCTCGGGAGCGTGCACGACGAGGTGCTGGTCGCCGGCCTCGCGGGCGGGATCGGCTTCATGTACTTCGTCTTCGAGTACGCGGGCCACCCCCCGATGCCGACGATCGTCGCCCAGGCCCACCCCCAGCCCTGGGTGCAGACCGCTCTGGGGCGGCTGCACGTCCCGTACGAGGCCACGCGCAGCGCCAAACCCCGCTGGGGGCGGATGTGCGCCGCCCTCGACGACGGGCGTCCGGTGTTCTGTACGGTCGACCGGTCCCGGCTGCCCTGGCACGAGGGGGCTTCGGAGATGGCCGGTGCGGATCCGTACACCGTGCTCGTCGCGGGCTACGAGGGCCCGGAGGGCGAGACGCTGTACGTCGAGGACGGGGCCGATGTCCCGTACCGGATCGCCCGCGAGGAGTTCGGCGCCGCCTGGACGGGGCACCGCAAGGGCCACCACCAGATGGTGGTGCCCACCGGTCCCGCCACCGGCGAGCCGGATCTCGACGAGGCCGTCGCCACCACCGCCGCCCGACTCACCGGGCCGGTGCTCGGCAACCAGTTCGACGTCAACTTCGGCTTCTCCGGCATGGCGAAGTTCGCGGCGCAGCTGCGGGATACGACCACCAAGACGGGCTGGGAGCGGCGGTTCGGCACCCCGGAGGCCTTCCGGGTGGGCACCGGGCGGCTGTACGCCTGCCTCGAGGAGGAGTGGACCGCCCCCGGCGCCACCCGGCCGCTGTACGCCGACTTCCTCGACCTCGCCGGTCGGCCGGAGGCGGCCTCGCTCCTGCGGGAGTCCGCCCGGCACTGGTCGGAGCTGGCGGCCGTGGCCCGTACGGCCGACCCGGACTCCGATGCCGCCGCGCGGCGGGCCCTGTTCGACGCGTGCGCCGAACGCGTGGACCGCTCGCTGGACCTGGAGCGCCGGGCCGTCGCCCTGCTCTGAGCCGTACGGGCCCCGCGAAGGGGTCGCTCTGCTCCGCTCGCGCCGGTTACTCCTCCCGGATCCGGATGGCGGCCACCGGGCAGGCGCGCGCTGCCTCGCGGAGCAGCGGGCTGCCGTTGCCGTCCTCCCGGCCCGGGAGCACCTGGCTGAAGCCGTCGTCGTCCTGGGTGAACACGTCCGGCGCGGTCAGGGCGCACTGCCCGGCGCCGATGCAGACGGCCGTGTCGATGTCGATGCGCTGTGGCGACATGCCCTCACCATGCCACGGGGAGTTCGACCATGCCCTGGATGGTGTCGCCGGGCCGGAACGGGATCCGGTCCGGCTCGGCCGCCAGCCGGAGCCCCGGCAGCCGTGCGAACAGCGTTCCCAGGGCGATCTCCATCTCGGCCCGGGCCAGGTTCTGCCCGAGGCACTGGTGGACGCCGAAGCCGAATCCGACGTGGTGCCGGGCGGGCCGGTGCCAGTCCAGGGTGTCGGGCTCGTCGAACACCGCCGCGTCCCGGTTGATGACGGAGGTGGAGAAGATCACCCCGTCGTCCGCGCGGACCGTCACCCCGCCGATCTCGATGTCCTCCGTCGCCACCCGCAGCATCCCGTCCGCGATGGACAGGAAGCGCATCAGCTCCTCCACGGCCACCGAGATCAGTGAGGGGTCGGCGCGCAGCTCGGCCAGCTGCTCGGGATGCCGCAGCAGGGTGAACGTACCGAGCGAGATCATGTTCGCCGTGGTCTCGTGCCCCGCGATCAGCAGGATCGCGGCCAGTGAGACCAGCTCGTCGATGTCGGTCTCACCGGTCTCCAGCCGCCGCTCGACGAGCTCGTCCAGCAGGCCGTCGCCCCGGTGCGTCCGCTTGCGCTCGATCAGATCGGCCAGGTACCCGTTGATCCGGGACCGCGCGTCCTCCACGTCGGCGAGTTCCGGCCCGCGCAGCAGCCGCCGGGACTGCGCTTCGAAGAACTCGTGGTCCTCGTACGGGACTCCGAGCAGGGCGCAGATGACCATCGACGGCACGGGCAGGGCGAAGGCGCTGACCAGCTCGGCCTCCGGCCCCCTGGCGACCATGTCGTCGATGAGCCGGTCCACGGTCTGCCGGATCGCGGGCCGCAGGGCCGCCGTCCGCTTCAGGGTGAAGCTCGGGATGAGCATCCGGCGCTGGGTGTTGTGCACGGGGTCGTCGACGCCGAGCAGGGCCGTGCGGCGGTTCTGCAGCCCCTTGAACCGCTTCGTGGGGGTGGGGAAGGCCTCGTTCTGCCGGTCGGCCGAGAGCCTGCCGTCGGAGAGCAGGGCGCGCGCCTCGGCGTGCCCGGTGACCACCCACACCGAGCGGCCGTCGAAGAGGGTGACCCGGGAGAGCGGCCGGCCCTCGCGGAGGGGCTGGTAGGCGGCCGGCGGGTGGTAGGGGCAGGTTCGGTCCTGAGGGAAGGCAACGGTCTCTGACATGCAGCACCTCGTAAGCATGGTTCCGTGTGTCCGTCTCACCGGAACCCATTACATGCCCTAGGCACCTATCTGACCTATGCCAGTTTCGGCCAGACAGCCCTCTTCGGCCCGCCCGGCCGGGTGACCGCCGAGCCGCTCAGAGGTGGGCGTCCAGGAACTCCCGGAGCTCCGCGCGGCTCATCGCCCCGGCCCGGCTCGCCACGGCCTCGCCGTCCTTGACGAGGACGACGGTGGGCGCGCCGGTCACGCCGAACCGCCTGGTCGGCTCGGGGCAGCGGGTCATGTCGGTGCGGACCGCCGTCAGCCGCGTGCCGTACTCCTCGGCCGCCTCGGTCACGAGCGCGTCCATCGCCCGGCAGGCCTCCAGGGCCTTGGGCCAGGTCCCGATGAAGTAGGCGAGAACGGGCCCCCCGGTCATGCCGAGGATGAAGTCGAACTCCTGGTTCTCCAGCGGCTGGTGTACCCGACGTGCCATGGGTGGTGCTCCTGCTTCGTGTGCCGAGTGCTGTATGGGCGGGCCCCCATCATCGCTGCCGGGCCCGCGTGGCCGAATTCCAGCCGGGATGGTTGTTCCGGCCAAGGGGCCAGGGGATGTCGCTTCCGCCGCCCCGGGCCCGTTGTCAGTGGTGCCTGTGAAGCTGGGCGGTATGGACGACAGGATGCTCCGGCGCCGGGTCTACGGCGCCGACCACGACGACCCCGACCCCGGCCCGCGCCCGGGCCATGTCTACGGCGAACTCGTGGGCGGCCCCCTGGACGGGCTCCTCCTGGACATCACCGGCTGGAGCCCGCTCCAACTCGCCGAGGAGGCCCGGCTCCCCACCGAGATAGGTCGCTACGGAGCCGGCGGCCGCGCCCACTACCGCCGCCGCGCGGCCGACCCGGACCACTGGGACTGGTCGGGCGACAGCCGGTGACCCCGGCCCGCGATCCCGGTGGCGGGGCGTCAGCCGGCCGCGCCCCGGCTGACGTTCCGGGCCCACAGGACCAGCGGGAGCTGCAGCGGCAGCCGGGCGATCGTCACGGCCTGCACGGCGGGGGAGCGGCGGCGGGCGTCGACGGCCATCTTCACGTTCGCGGGGAACACCCCGACGAAGAACGCCGCCGCGGCCAGCGCCGCGACCCGGCGGGTGCGCGGATGGGCGACACCGGCGGCGAGCGCCAGCTCGGCCGCGCCGCTCGCGTACGTCCACTGCCGGGCCGTGCCGGGCAGGGCGCTCGGGACGATCGCGTCGAACTGCTTCGGCACGATCGCGTGCGCGACGCCCGCGGTCGCCAGCAGGCCGGCGAGCAGGACGGGGGAAGAAGGGGTGCGCGGCATCGGAAGGTCCTCTCGCAGGGGCCGGAGCCCGCGATCCTACTCGCGGGTAGCGCTTTTCGGGCCGGAAGATTCTCTTTGAAGAATTCTCCGTGGAGCTGTCGATCCGGGCGTCTCCCGTTCGACGAAGCAGTGAGAGGCGGGGGAAGGCCCCGCCCGCCCGACCGAGGAGTCACCGTGCCGCGCTTCCTTTCCATGATCCGTATCGACGAGCAGGCCCTTCCCGCCGACACCGAGTTCCCGCCGGAGTTCGGGCAGCGGATGGGCGCACTGATGGAGGAGATCACCAAGGCCGGGGTGATGCTGGACACCGCGGGGCTGCTCCCGACCTCCGAGGGGACCCGGGTGACCTGGTCCGGCGGCAAGCTGAGCTACACCGACGGCCCCTTCACCGAGACCAAGGAGGTCGTCGGCGGCTACGCCATCCTCCAGGCCAAGGACAAGGCCGAGGCGCTGGAGTGGACCAAGCGGTTCCTCGAGATCCACCCCGAGGAGTGGACGGTCGGCGCCGAGCTGCGCCAGATCGACGAGGGCTGACCGCGCCCGGCCGCGCCGCGCGCCGCGCCGCGTTTGCCCTGCCCCGTCACGGCTGCTCTGATGGGTGGCCGTGACGGCAGTGAGTGCGACCCAGGCGGTCGAAGCGGTGTTCCGGATCGAGTCGGCGCGGATCATCGCCGGCGTCGCGCGCATCGTGCGCGACCTCGGCATCGCCGAGGAGATCGCCCAGGACGCGCTGGTCGCCGCCCTGGAACAGTGGCCGGAGTCGGGTGTCCCGGACAGGCCGGGCGCCTGGCTCATGGCCACCGCCAAACACCGCGCGATCGACCTCGTCCGCCGCAAGGAGACCTACGCGCGCAAGCTCGCCGAGGTCGGCCGGACCCTGGAGGACGTGCCGCCGCCCGCCGAGCCGGCGGCCCCGGACGAGATCGACGACGACCTGCTGCGGCTGATCTTCACCGCCTGCCATCCCGTCCTGGCCACCGAGGCCCGGATCGCGCTCACCCTGCGCCTGATGGGCGGACTGACGACCCAGGAGATCGCCCGAGCCTTCCTCGCCTCGGAGCCGGCCGTGGCCCAGCGCATCGTCCGGGCGAAGCGGGCGCTCGCCAAGGCGGACGTGCCCTTCGAGGTCCCGTACGGAGCCGACCGCGAGGAGCGGCTCGCCCCGGTCCTGGAGGTCATCTACCTGATCTTCAACGAGGGCTACTCGGCGACCGCCGGCGACGACCTCGTCCGCCCCGCCCTGTGCGAGGACGCCCTCCGGCTGGCCCGGGTACTGGCCGGCCTGATGCCCGAGGAGCCCGAGGTGCACGGGCTGGCGGCCCTGCTGGAGTTCCAGGCCTCCCGGATCTCCGCCCGCACCGGCCCCGACGGCGAGCCCGTGCTGCTCGCCGACCAGAACCGGGCCAAGTGGAACCGGATGCTGATCCGCCGCGGCGCCCTGGCGATGCAGCACGCGGGGAGCGGCCCGTACTCCCTCCAGGCCGCGATCGCCGGCTGCCACGCGGAGGCCGTCCGCTACGAGGACACGGACTGGGCGACGATCGCCACCCTCTACGGGCGGCTCGTCGAGCTGGTCCCGTCGCCGGTCGTGGAACTCAACCGGGCGGTCGCCGTCTCGATGGCCGAGGGCCCGGAAGCCGCGCTCCCGCTGGTCGACGCCCTGGCCGGGGAACCGGCCCTGCGCACCTACCACCTGCTGCCGAGCGTACGGGGCGACCTGCTGGAGCGGCTGGGCCGCCGGGAGGAGGCCCGGGCGGAGTTCGAACGCGCCGCCTCGCTCACGCGCAACGCACGGGAACAGGCGCTGCTGCTGGGGCGTGCCGCCCGCGTGTGAACACGGGCGGCCGGCTTCCTCAGGGGTGGCGGGCGTACGGGGCGGCCTCGACCGGGGTGCCGACGGTGCGGCGCGGCGAGGTCAGCGCGACCGGGCGGCGGAACGCGCCGTGCCGGGCGATCTCCCGGACCGTCCCGCGCAGCGACTCCTGGAAGTCGTCCATGGTGCGGCGCGCCGCGGCGGTGTCCACGTAGAGCGAGTTCATGTGCAGCCCGTCCGCGTCCCGCTGGAACCAGGAGCAGGCGCCGTTGGCGCGCGCCGACCACACGTGCGAGGTCGGCCGCCAGTCCTCGTGCCGGTCGGCGCCGGGACACTTGCGGACGTCGATGTAGGAGAAGAAGTTCACCGGGTACGGCCAGGAGCGGGCCGCGAACTCGGTGGGCGCCAGCAGCTGCCAGGCCCGGACGAACGGCACGTCGATGTGCTCCATCATCGCGCCGAACCCGGCCCGGACCGCCGCGATGACCTGGGCGAAGTCCCGGCCGGGCGACGCGTCGAACTCGATGGGCAGGGTGTTGACGAACCAGCCCACGGAGTTCGACCAGCCGCCCCGGCCGCGCTCGCTGAGCGGCATGAAGCCCCGGTACACGCCCGGGCCGCCGGCCTCGCGCAGACAGACCGCGACCGCGGCCAGGACCCCCATGAACGGCTTGCCGTCGACCGCCCGGCAGGCCTTCTCGAACACCTCGGCCTCGGCGGCGTCCAGCAGCGTCGAGGCCTCGTTGACGATCGGGTACATCCGGTCCGGCTCCACCCCGAGCTCGAGCGGGAACCGGGGGAAGAACTCGCCGCCGCTGCGGGCCATGAACGACTTCCAGTAGCCGAGGCGTTCGTCGTCGGCGTCGATGGAGAGGTAGCGGCGGCGCTGCTCCTCGGCGAAGTCGAGGTAGCTCGGTGCGGGCGGCAGATCGATGTCCTCGCCGCGCAGCAGCGCCTCGTACGCGTTCTGCACCTCGTGGACGACGATCGGCATCGACAGGCCGTCGCAGACGATGTGGTCGAAGGCCAGGTAGACGGTCGCGGAGTCCTCGCGCAGGACGGCGCCCATCGTGAAAAGCGGCCAGGAGAGGGTGTCGATGCTGCGCGTGAACCGCTCGAAGAGGAAGCCGCGCAGCTCGTCGGCAGAGTCGAAGGCGGCCACGGGGGCGGCGTCGAGGGCGAGTTCGCCGGCGTCGATCGGCTCGCACGCCAACTCGCCCGCGAGGCGCCGGAACTCGCAGCGCAGCACTTCGTGCCGGCGTACGAAGGCCAGCAGGGCCCGGGTCAACGCGTGCTCGTCGAGGGCCCCCGCGACCTCGAAGGTGACGGCGACCCAGGACGCGACGGGGTCGTCGGCTCCGCGGCTCTCCTCGGCGACGGTGAAGTGCTTGTCCTGGTTGAACGAAGCCCTCCTGCCGGCCGCATCGCCCGGCGCATCGCCCGCTGCATCGCCCGCGCCGCCGTCCGCCGCCGCCCCGGCCGTGGACCGCAACCGCCACTCGACGACCCGTCCGGGTTCCATGTGGTGCATCTCCAGAGGAAACTGCCGCATTCCGTCATCCCTTCGCCCCCAGAGTCAACCCCGAGGCCCTAACGACACCCGCCCCACGGAAGTGACGCCCACCAGGCCGTTCCCCATGGGCCCGCGCATGCCGTACGGGCCAGTCGGCCGGGCCGGGTCCTCGTCAAGGCGACCGACCCCGCCTCATGCCGGGTCCTGCGCGGAGTCGGGGCGGATCTCTATGTGGTCCGGGGCCAGGTCGACCGCCACGCGGTGTTCCATGCCCAGGGCCTCCAGGAACTTGTGCGGGAGCTGCACGCGGCCGGTCCGGTCCAGCATCACGTACTCGCGCTCGCTCACCGACTCCGTGCCGTGCTCGTCGGTGACCGTGCGGCGCAGCACCTCGCTGCTGGTGCGGCCGTCGCGGATGGCCACCGTACGGCGGACCTCGCCCGCGACGAGCGGGTCGTGCGTCACGATGACGACCGTGGCGCCGAGCTCCCGGTTCACCGTGCGGAACGCGTCGAAGATCGCGGCGCCGGTCTCGGAGTCGAGCTCGCCGGTGGGCTCGTCCGCGAGGAGGACCGGCGGGTTGTTGGCCATGGCCACGGCGACGGCCACGCGCTGCTGCTCGCCGCCGGACAGCTGCGCGGGGCGGCGGTCGGCGAGGTGGCCGATCCCGAGGGCTTCGAGGAGGTCCGCGACCCGGGCGGCATGGCGTTTCGCCGCACCACGACCCGTACCGCCCGTCAACTGGAGCGGCACGGCAATGTTCTGAGCTGCCGTCAGAAAGGGCAGGAGGTTGCGGGCCGTCTGCTGCCAGACGAAGCCGACGGCCTCACGCCGGTAGCGCAGGGTGTCCTTCGCGGACATCTCCAGCAGGTTGTAGCCGCCGACGGTCGCGGTGCCCGCGGTGGGCACGTCCAGCCCCGCCAGGATGTTGAGCAGGGTGGACTTGCCGCTGCCGGAGGCGCCGACGAGCGCCACCAGATCCCCCTGGGCGACGGTCAGTTCCAGCCCCTGCAGGGCCTGCACCTCGATGCCGTCGCTGCTGAAGATCCGGACCAGCCGGTCGCAGGCGATCGCCGTGTCCGCCCCGATGCTCCGGGGCTCGGCGGCGGCCAGGGCCTGCCGGCGCAGCTCTTCGTAGGTCGGCTGGTCGCTGTTCAACGCTGGTCTCCCGCTCTCAACTCGGTGGTGATCTGGCGACGCCCGGTCACGGCCGCCTCGGCGAGCACGGCCGCCGCGACCAGGCCCGCCAGGATCAGGGCCTGCGTCAGCACGGGCCACAAGGCCGGCCGTACGCCGGTGTGCGCACGCGTGCCGACCAGCGCGGACAAGTCCACCGCCGGCCCCAGCAGGGCCACGGCGGCCGCGGCGACCAACGCGCCGCCCAGTGCGGCGGCCAGGGCCTGCGGCAGCGCCTCCGTCAGGATCAGCGCCACGCCCTGCCGGGGACGCAGGCCCATGGTTCGCAGCCGCGCGAGCAGCGCCGCCCGTTCGGGCGCGGCCCGGACCATGGTGAGCAGGACGGCGAGCAGCGCGAGGCCTCCCGCACCGGCCACCGACGCCCAGAACAGCCGGGCCGCCGAGCGCCCCAGCGGGTCGCGCGCCAGCCGGGCGTACTCGTCGGCGCTGGTGTGCACGGCCCAGCCCTCGAAGGTCGGGCTCCGGGGCACCGCGCGGACCAGCTCGTCCAGCGCGGCCTTGTCCGGGGAGCCGAGGGCGAACCACCGGGTCGGATGCGTCGTCTGGGCGACCGCCGCCGTGGCCGGGCCGGCCGGGAGGACGAGGAAGGAGCCTGCGACGCCCGGCAGGGCGGGCGTGCCCTCCACCACTCCCGCCCCCTTCACCGGCAACGCCCCGGTGTTGTCGAGGCGCAGCTCGTGCGGGCCGGGGCCGGCCAGCCGGGCGAAGTCGCGGCTGAACAGGGCGGGTACGGGCGCTCCGGCGCCGCCGCCCGCCAGCCGGGCCGGGTCGAACTCGCCCCACCCCACGGCCCTGGCCAGCTGCGCGTACGTCACCGGGTCGGCGACGACCACCCGCACCTTGGTGGAACCCTGCTCGGTGCCGAAGACGAACGCGTCGTCGTCCGTCCACACGGGTACGGACAGCCGTACCCCGGGCAGGGCGGCGGCGGCCTCGAGGAAGGACTGCGGAAGGATCTCCCCGTAGGGCGCGGTGACCTGCGCGTCGCCGCCCACGTTCACCCGCGCCACCTCGTTCCTGGCACTGTCCACGGTGGCGAGGGCGGCGGCCCCGAAGCCTCCCGTGGTGATCGCGAGCAGCAGGGCGACCACCGGCAGTACGGAGGGGCGGCGCCGGCCGCCGGTGCCGCGTGCGGCCCGGGCCAGCCCGAGGAAGCCGATCAGCCCGGACCGCCGCCCGGCGAGCCAGGCCAGCGCTCCGACGAGGGCGGGTACGAGCCGTGCCAGGACCAGGCCGCCGCACAGGGCCAGCAACAGCGGGGCGGTGACGAGCAGCGGGTCCACGCCCTCGCCGGCCGGGGCGATCCCGCGCAGCCGGACCTCGAACACGGCGGCGCCGGTCGCGACGAGGACGAGCAGCTCGCCGGCCAGCCGGCGCCGGGGGCGCGGACCGCGCCGTGCGGACAGCACCACGGCGGCCCGTACGGGGAAGGCGAGCAGCGCGAACAGCGCGGCGGCCGACGCGGCGAGCAGGGAGGCCGTCCACCGCGGGGTCGGCAGCAGCAGTACGGCCAACGAGGTCGCCAGCGCGGCGGCCGGCAGGACGGTGACCGCGCCCTCGCCGAGCAGGCGGAGCAGGATGCCGCGGCGGGACCCGCCGCGGGCGTGCAGCAGCCGCAGTTCGGCCGCGCGCCGGTCGCCGGTGAGCGCGCCGGCCAGGCAGAACACCACGAGGGCCACCCCGGCCACCCCCGCCGGGCCGATCGCGGCGAGCGGTGCGGCGGCCGCCTCGCGGGCCCGGGCCTGGGCGAACAGCGCCGGCAGCCTGGAAGCGATCCGCAGCCTGGGCCGTTCCGTGGCCCGTGCCAGGTCGGTGGCGGTCTGCCCGGCCATGTACGCCGTGATCCGGCGTCCGGTGGCGGGCAGTTGGTCGGCGCGGAGCACGTCCGTGTCCACCGGGAGCCGCCAGAACTCCTCGGCCTGCCCGCCCCACGCGCCGAGCCGGGCGAGTGAGTCCGGCCCGACGAGGGCGGCGGCCTCCCAGTACATCTCCGGCAGCGGCTTGCGGGTGTACCGCTGACAGGCATGGGTGGGGCAGGGCAGGTCGGTCCAGAAGACGTCCGCCTCGTCGTGCGCGGCGAAGAGGCCGACGACCTCGGCGCTCATGGCGCCGGATGTGCCCGAGGAGCCCTGCAGCACCGTGCCGACCTTGGCACCGAGGGTCTGTGCGGCCTGTTGCGGCAGCGCGACGGGGACCGGACCGCCGGGCGTCCCGCCGCCCGGCCAGCGCCCCTCCACCAGGCGTACGTGCTCCTCGGCCCCGTGCACGTGCATCAGGTGGAGGGTCGGCGAGACCTTCTCGGGGCGGGCCAGTTCGGGGTTGTCGAGGGAGCGCGGCTTGACCCCCCGGGCGCCGTACACCGGCCCGCTCGGCGCAATGCGGTATCCGGGGCCGGTCCGGGCGAGCAGGGCGGCCAGTGCCGTGTCCAAGCCCTCGGGGCTCTGCGGCCCGTCCTGCGCGGGGGAGGTGACCAGCACGCTGGTAGCGCTCGCGCCGCGGTCGTGCAGGAAGGAGCGCAGCCCCTGATCGGCGCCGCGGTCCATGGCGCGCGGCAGCGCGGCCGACAGCAGCACGGCGACGAAGGCCAGCGCGGCGGCGAGCACGGAGGTCAGCGGCGCCGCACTCAGCCGGGTACGCACCCAGGGCGCCGGGCGGATCCCGGACGGAGGCGGCGTACCGGCCCGGGCGCCGGACGCGGCGCCGGGCGCGGACTCGGGCGGGGACTCGGGCGCGGTGCCGGCGTCCGGCGTGGCCGGGCTGGTCATATCTCCTCCACGTACCGCAGCCCTGCGGCCACATTTCGCTCACGTCGGCCGCCGGCCAGGGCCGACAGCAACGGCAGCACGGCGATCGCGACGGCCAGCAGCAGCGTCCGGCCGTCGGGCAGGTCCACCACCACGGGCGGCAGCGGGCGGCGGCCGGCCGGTGTCAGCACCATCAGCGGCACGACCAGGTGCACGATCGCGGCGCCCAGCCCCACCCCCACGGCACTGCCGAGGCCGACCAGGACCAGACCCTCGGCGGCAGCCGTGCGGGCCAGGCTCCGCCGGGGCGCACCGAGCGCCGACAGCACGGTGAACTCCCGGGTCCGCTCCCGCGCGGCCGCCGCGGACGAGGCCGCGAAGCCGATCGCGGCCAGGACCGCAGACACGAGGGCGAGGGCGGCCAGCGCACTCTGCGGGCCCGCGCTCAGCGGATCGTCCAGCAGTCCGGCGGCCACCTCCTCGCGCAGCTGCACCTTCTGCAGGCCGGCGCCCGAGCGCAGTTCGGCGGCCGCCCGTGCGGGGCGAGGATCGTCGGCGGAGGCCGCGGGGAGCCACCATTCGGTGGGCGGTGGGAGCGCGCGCCCGTTGTCGGCCGCGAACTTGCGCCCCAGGGCCGCCAGGTCGACGGCCAGCGCGGTGTCTCCTGCCACGGGCAGCGAGCTCACGGCCGCGGTCACCCGGACCTGCAGGGCCGAGTCGCCGAACCGGACGGGGATCGTATCGCCCACCTTCGCTCCCACGGCGGCGAGGTAGCCGGGCGTGGCGATGCCCGGGAGCTCGCCGGCGGCCGGGGGCGTGCCGGCGGGGGTCAGCAGGACGCTGGCGCCGCCCAGGGCGCCGGTCCCCCCGCGGTAGCTCATCCGCAGCAGCTCCGAGCCGTCGGCGGCGGCCGGAACCTGCACGGCGGCTCCGTCCTTGACGCCCGGCGCCGACAGTGTCCAGCCGGCCGGCGCGGACGGGGGGAGGGGCACGGCTGCGCCGCCCGCCGTATCGGAGACGCCGATCCGGCGGACGGCCAGCTCTCCGGCGGACGGCCGGAACCCCCCGGGTTGCGGCATCGGGTCGGAGTATCCGACCGTCATGCCGACGAGGCTCAGCGGTGCGGCGGCCGACCCGAGGGGGGCATCGGTCAGGGCGCCCAGATGCGCGGAGAGCGTCGCCTCGCCGTCGGAGGGGACCGTCATCACCGCCGTCCGGAAGGTGAGGCCGAACCGGTCGCGCAGCAGCAGCGAGATGCCGGGGTTGCCGCCCTGCTGCCCGCGCAGGCTCACGTCGACGTCGATCCGCACGGGTGCGCCGGGCAGCGCGATCCCGCCGGGAGCGGGGGCGCCCGCGTCGGCGGCGAGCGGGGTGAACAGTTCGGCCATCGGGCGCCCGTCCCGCAGATCGGCCCGCAGCGGTACCCGTTCCGCCACGGCTTCGGCGTCCAGCGCGAGCAACTCCCCGGGGCTTCCGCCCGCCAGCTCCTGCCGCTCGCGGATCACCGGGATCACCCGGTCGCCGCCGGGCAGCGCCGAGTACCGGCCGCCCTGGCCCATCGCGGACAGATCGGCGCCGGAGATCCGCAGCCCGCCCGCGGTGGCGAACTCGGCCTGGTCGCGCTGGGAGGCGGACCACGCGCTGTGCTGGCCGAGGGCCAGCACCCCGCTGGAGACGGCGAGGACGAGGAGCAGCACCGGCCCGGTGGCGCGACCGGGACGCCGGGCGAGCTGCCAGCCGACCAGCGCCGGACCGAGGCCGCGCCCGCGCGCCGCGAGCCGCCCGCCCAGCCGGGCCGCGGCGAACGGCAGCAGCCGCAGCACGAGCAGGGTGCCGGCGCACAGCGCGAGGCTCGGTGCGGCGACCAGCACCGGGTCGATGCCCAGCGCACCGGACGCGCCGGAGCCCCCGGCGCCGCCCGTCCCGTGCCCGGCGTCGTTGTACCGGGACAGCTGCCGGTACGCGAGGACGGCCAGCGCCACCAGCGCCAGGTCCGCCCCGGAACGGGTGGCGCGCGCGGTGAGCAGCTGCCGGCCGCGCGTGCGGCGCAGGGCCGCGGCCGCCGCGCCGCGCAGTACGGCGGGCAGCGCGGTCAGCAGGACACAGGCGAGGGCGCAGCCCGCCGCGACCGGCCACAGCAGCCAGGTCCCGGAGCTGTCCAGCGGCACCCGGGACAGCGGGCCGAAACCGGCGAGCAGCCGCAGCAGCGGAGGGGTGAGCAGGGGTGCGAGGACGGCGGCCGGCAGCGCGAGGAGCAGGCCTTCCGCCGCGGTGAGGGCTCCGAGGCGGCGCCGGGAGGCCCCGCGTGCGGCGAGCAGCAGGCGCTCGGTCTCCTGCCGGCCCGTCAGGAGGTGGGAGACGAGCAGCAGCGCGGCCGCGGCCAGGACGGTGAGCTGCAGTGCGCCGACCAGCAGCGTGGACCGGGCGACGAGCAGCCCGGACTCCAGTTCGCCGAGCAGTTCCGGCAGTTCGGTCCTGACGTGGAGCCCCGAGGCGCCGGTGAGGGCCTCCGTCGCACCGGCGGCCCGGGCCCGGAGGGCTCTGCTCTCGGCGACGCGGACGGTGGAGAAGTCGGGGGTGAGGAGGGAGCCACGGCTGTTCTGGACCAGTCCGCCGGCACCGAAGACGGTGTCGTCGACGAGCAGCGGTCCGTACGTGGTGAAGCTGCCGACCTGGAACTCCCGGCCGCCGAGCGGGTCGAGCCGCCAGTACGCGGCGTCGGGGTCGACCGCGCGGTACACGCCCGTGATCACCACGGTGAGCGGGGCGCCGCCGTACCGGTCGTCGAGGCGTACCTCGGCGGGGAGCGCGCCCGGTGCCAGCCCGAGCCGGGCCAGGGCCGCCTGCGGGACGGCCGCCTGCACCCGCCCGCCCGGCGCGGCGGCCGGCTCGGGCCACTGCCCGGAGACCAGGCGTACGCGGTCCCGGGCGAGGGCCGCGAGCAGCGTCAGATCGGCGTCCCTGCCGGGGGCGCGGGGGCCGGGCAGCCCGTACGAGCGGCTGCGCGCCACGCTCTCGACGGTGACCGGCAGCCGGCCGAACACCTCGTCGGAGAAGGCACGTACGGCCTCGTCGTCCTTGCTGCGCGCGGCCGCCGGATGTTCGCCGGTGACCAGGACGGTGGTCCGGGTCTGGCCCGGTGCCTGGAGCGCCCGGCGCAGTCCGGCCTCGCCCACGCTGCGGTTGAACGCGAGCAGTGCGGTCAGCACGGTGGTGGTGATCAGTACGGTCAGCAGTACGGCGGCGGCGAGCGGCAGTCGCCCCCGTAGCCGGCGCACGACGAAGCCGAGCATGTGCCGTTTTCCTCCCCCATCCGGACCGTTGGTACCGGATAGCGGACGATGCTGTCAGATTCGAATGCTGAGCGGAAGGGACCGGAAGGCACTTGCGCGAACGATGTGACGGATGAGCAAATTCGAAAGGGCGGGATGTCAGACGGTGTCCGCCGGGCCGATTCCAGGGGGATCCACACCATGACGCAGCATCAGACCGGCACGGCAGCCCCCATGGTGGTGGTGCAGGACCTCCACCGGAGCTTCGGCAGCGGACCCCGGGCCGTCCACGCGCTGCGCGGGGTGTCGTTCGAGATTCGCCACGGCGAACTCACCGCGCTCAAGGGCCGGTCCGGTTCCGGCAAGACCACGGTGCTCAATCTGGTCGGCGGCCTCGACACCCCGACCGGCGGCACGGTCACGCTCGACGGCACCGATCTCGCCGGGCTGGACGAGGCGGCCCTGCTCGCCCTGCGCCGCGACCGGATCGGCTTCGTCTTCCAGTCCTTCGGGCTGATCCCCGTACTGACCGCCCTCGAGAACGTCGGCATCCCGATGCGGATGCGCAAGGTGCCGGCGCAGCAGCGCGAGGAGCGCGCCCGTACCCTGCTGGCCCTGGTGGGCCTGGCCGACCACATGGACCAGCGCCCCGGCGAGCTCTCCGGCGGCCAGCAGCAGCGGGTCGCCGTCGCCCGCGCCCTGGCCAACGAGCCCGCGCTGATCATCGCGGACGAGCCGACCGGACAGCTCGACTCCGAGACCGGCCGCTCGATCATGCAACTGCTGCGCGCGGTGGTGCGCAGCGAGGGCGTCACCGTCCTGGTCGCCACCCACGACCAGAACCTGATCGAACTCGCCGACCGCGTGGTGGAGTTGCGCGACGGCCGGATCGTCGAGGGCCCGGGCGCCTGAGCCCGGTCAGCCGGTCGAGCAGCTCGGCCGGCAGCGCCGGATCGGCCGCGAGACCGGACAGGAGGTGCCCGCTCACCGCTCCACCGCCGTTTCGGCCAGCGCCGCCGTCAGCGCCTCCGCGTACGGGTGCGGGCGCCGCCGGCGCGGGGTGACCACCCCGATGTGGCGGGCGGGGCGCGGCGGTTCGACCCGTACGACCGCGAGCGGGGCCGCGGGGGCCAGCGACACGTGCGGGATCAGCGCGACGCCGACGCCTGCGGCGACCAGGGTCTGCGCGAAGAAGTAGTCGGTGGTGGAGGCCGCCACCCGGAGGTCGAAGCCGGCGAGCCCCGCGTACCGGTGCAGGAAGGCCTCCGTCTTGAGGCAGCCGAGCACCCACCGGTCGGCGGCCAGTTCGGCGAGGCCGAGCGAGGCGCGGCCGGCGTGCCGGTGTTCGCGCGGCAGCACCAGCCACAGCGGATCGTCCATCAGCGGCGTCCAGTCGAGCCCTTCCCGCAGGGGCAGCGGACCGTCGAAGTGATAGGTGAGGGCCAGGTCGGCGCCGCCGCTGCGCACCATCGGCACCGCGGTCTCCGGTTCGGCCTCCCGTACGGTCAGCTCGACCTCGGGGTGCGCGGCCACGAACCGGGCCAGCGCCGCCGGCAGCAGGTGCCGGCCGCCGCTGGTGAACGTGGCGACCGTCAGCCGGGGCCGCTGCGCCGTGAGCCGGTCGATCTCGTGGCGGACCTGGTCGAGCTCCGCGGCGATGGTCTCCGCCGCCTCCACCAGCAGCCGCCCGGGCTCGGTCAGGGTGACCCCGCGGGTGCTGCGCACCGCCACCGGGTGGCCCAGGCTCCGCTCCAGCGAGGCGATGTGCTGCGAGACGGCCGACGGGGTCAGCCGCAACGCCCCGGCCGCCTTGTTGAAGCTGCCGTGCTCGGCGACGGCGCGCAGGATCCGCAGCCGCTGCACATCGATCATCAGTTTTCCTTCATACCCGTTCAGCAGGTGATCGGTTCTGCTGGGGACGATACAGCGGCACAGTCGAAGCCATGCAGAAGATTCTCGTGATCGGCGGAAGCCGGTACTTCGGAAAGCACCTGGTCACCCTCCTGCGCGAGGCGGGCGACGAGGTCACCGTCCTCAACCGCGGCTCCGCCGCCCCGCCGCCCGGTGTGGGCCGTCTCGTCGCCGACCGTGACGACGCGGCGCAGCTGATCGCCGCCCTGGGCGGGCGCACCTTCGACACCGTCGTCGACCAGGTCTGCTACACGCCGCTGCAGGCCGCCGTCGCCCGCCGGGTCTTCGCCGGCCGGACCGCGCGGTACGTGATGACCTCCACGATGGAGGTGTACGACCCCGCGCCGCCCACCCCCGGAGCCCGCGCCTACGCCGAGGGCAAGCGGCAGGCCGAGGCCGTCTTCCGCGGTGCGGGGGAAGACGGCAGCCCCTTCGGCTTCGCCGCCGTACGGACCGCGCACGTCCTCGGCGGTGGCCGGGAGGAGTTCACCGGGCGCCTCGCGCACTATGTCGGGCGGATCGCCGCCGGAACCCCGGTGGACGTCCACGCAGCCCCGTACCCCACCTCGTTCATCCATCACCGGGAGATCGCGCGCTTCCTCCAGTGGGCTGCTGGGCAGTCCTTCACCGGTGCGGTCGACGCCGCCTCCCACGGGGCGCTCGACGTCCTAGGGCTGTGCGAGCTGGTCGCGGACCGGGTCGGCCGGCCCGCGCGCCACCGGATCGTCGAACAGGGCGCCCCCGCCTCGCCGTTCTCCTTCGACCGCGCCTACGCCCTGGACAACGGCCGGGCCGCCGGCCTGGGTTTCGGCTTCGGCCGGGTCGCGGACTGGCTGCCCGGGGCGATCGCCGAGGAGCTCGCCGAGGAGCCCGCCCGGGCGGCCCGTTGATCCCTCACCCGTCGCCCGTACGGCGCTCCAGCGGGGTGGCTACCGCCGAGTTGCTCACACTGAACGTGACGCTTCCCGCGCGGTAGCGGTCGTCCGTCCACTCGATCGGGCGACCGGTGGCGGTGGCGGAAACGTGTCGCTGGCGCAACAGCGGGCTCCCGCGCCGGATCTCCAGCAGCCGGGCGTCCTCGCTGCCGGCCGGAAGCGCGTCGATGAGGTGCTCGCCGTAATGGGCGACGATCCCGGAGTCGTTCGCGAGGCCGTCCATCACCGAGCGGACGTCCTGCGCCATCGCCTCGACCGCGGCCGCGACCCAGTCGGCGTACGCGGTCCGCTCGACCATGGTGGGCTCGCCGTCGAGGAGCCGCAGCCGCACCACGTACAGGATCTCGGTGCGCGGCGCGAGCGCGAGCCGCTCCGCCTCCTCGGCGGTGGCCGGCCGGCGGGTCCGGGAGAGGAAGCGGCTGGTGACCTCCTGGCCGAGACCTTCGGCCCACTGGGCGAAGCTGTTCAGTTCGCCGAAGCTGTGCCGGCGCTCGTGGCGCAGGACGATCCTGCGGGCGCCCTGGCGGGAACCGATCAGCCCTTCCGCGGCGAGCGTGGCCACCGCCTGCCGGACGGTTCCGCGCGAGGCGGACCAGCGTGCGGCCAGATCGCTCTCCGAGGGCAGCTGGGCGCCCACCGCGTACTCGCCGGACAGGATCGCCGTGCGCAGTGCCTCGGCGATCTCCAGATACCGGACCGTGCCCATTGCGTGCCGCCCCCTTGCTGTCGAATCTGCCGACGACGGTATCCCGAAGTGCCCGCCGGACTAGGCCTCGAAGATCATTACACCCCTCCTGTCACGGCTTCTTTCGGTCATTCTCGTCTCTTCGTCGAGCCGTGCCCCGCGGTCCAGCCTCCGTTCACCGCCCGTACAGCGAGGCCGGGCGAACTGGAGCCAACTTGTTCAGACAAGTAGACCCCCGTCAGGAACCCGTCTCCGGGAGAGACCGTGCTCAGTTCCTCCGCCCGCCGTGGTGCAGCCGTACTGCTCAGCGCCGCCGTCCTCACCACGCTCAGTGCGTGTGGCGCCGCTCCGGACCAGGCCGCCGGTGCTGCCGACGGCAAGTCCAAGGTCCACCCGGGCGCCGCCGCCTCGCTCGCCGACCTCGGCGGCATGGACGCCCTCGTCGCGGCCGCCCAGAAGGAAGGCCAGCTCAACGTCATCGCGCTGCCGCCGGACTGGGCGAACTACGGCGAGATCATCAAGGCGTTCGAGGCCAAGTACAAGATCAAGGTCAACAGCGAGAACCCGGACGCCTCCAGCTCCGACGAGATCGCCGCCGTGAAGTCCCGCAAGGGCCAGAAGCGCGCCCCCGACGTCATGGACCTCGGCATCGCCTTCGCGCGCAGCGGAGCCGGCGAGAACCTGTTCGCCCCCTACAAGGTCACCGCCTGGGACAAGATCCCGGCCGGCCAGAAGGACGCCGACGGCCGCTGGTACAACGACTACGGCGGCTACGTCTCCATCGGCTGCGACGCGGCCAAGATCCCGAACTGCCCGACGACCTTCGCGGACCTGCTGAAGCCCGAGTACAAGGGCAAGGTCGCCCTCAACGGCAACCCGACCAAGTCCGGTTCGGCCTTCGGCGGCGTCTACGCGGCCGCCCTCGCCAACAAGGGCTCCTTCGCCGACATCCAGCCCGGCATCGACTTCTTCGGCCAGCTGCGCAAGAGCGGGAACTTCATCCCGGTCGAGTCCACCCCGGCCACCGTCGAGAAGGGCGAGACGCCCATCTCCATCGACTGGGACTACCTGAACGCCGGCTACGCCGAGCAGTTCAAGGGCAAGGGCGTCGACTGGAAGGTCGCCGTCCCCACCGACGGCGTCTACGCCCAGTACTACTCGCAGGCCATCAACAAGGAGGCCCCCAACCCGGCGGCCGCCCGCCTGTGGATGGAGTTCCTGTACAGCGCCGAGGGCCAGAACCTGTGGCTGAAGGGCCACGCCCGCCCGGTCCTGCTCCCGGTCATGACCCAGGACGGCACCGTCGACAAGGACGCCGCCGCCAAGCTCCCGCAGATCCAGGGCACCCCGGCCTTCCCCGCCTCCGCGGAGCTGGACAAGGCCAAGGCCACCCTCGCCGAGAAGTGGGACAAGGCCCTCTCCTGATGTCCCCCTCCACCCCCGCCTCCCACCCGGAGGGCACCGCCGGCGGCAGCACCAGCCGCCGCCGGCGGCGCGGCCCGCGCACCTGGCTCGCCGCCCTCCCACTCCTCGTCTTCACCGGGCTCTGCTTCGGCGTCCCGCTCGGCGCCATCGCCTTCGGCGCGGTCACCCGGACCGACGCGCCGAGCGGCGCCACCCGGCTGACCGGCGAGCACCTCGCGCGCTCGCTGCAGGGCCCCTACCTCGGCTCGCTCATCGGCAGCGTGCAGCTCTCCGCCCTCACCGCCCTGATCGGCGGCGTGCTCGGGATCCTGATCGCCCAGGCCGTGGTCACCTCCCGGTCCCAGGCCCTGCGCAGTGCCACGCTGACCGCCTCCGGCGTCCTCGCCAACTTCGGCGGCGTCCCGCTCGCGTTCGCGTTCATCGCCACCGTCGGCATCTCCGGAGTGGTCACCCAGCTCGCCGACCTCACGAGCCTCGGCTGGAGCCTGTACTCCTTCACCGGCCTGACCGTGGTCTACCTGTACTTCCTGATCCCGCTGATGGTGCTCGTGATCGCCCCGGCGCTGGACGGACTGCGCCCGCAGTGGCGCGAAGCGGCCCAGAACAACGGGGCCACCGCATGGCAGTTCTGGCGCCACGTCGGACTGCCGGTCCTGGCGCCCTCGCTGCTCGGCGGGTTCGTGCTGCTCTTCGGCACCGCGTTCGCCGCGCACGCCACGGCCGCGGCCCTCGTCGGCGGCTCCGTACCGCTGGTCACGCTGAAGATCGCCGACGCACTGTCCGGCAACGTACTGACCGGACAGGAGAACGTGGCGCTCGCCCTCGGCCTCGACATGATCCTGATCGCCGGCCTCGTCATGGCGGTCTACCTGCCCCTCCAGCGACGGAGCGCCCGATGGCTGCGATGACCCCGACGCCCGCACCGACCGCCCCGCACACCGGCGCGGCGCCCGCCGGCTCCGCCACCCAGGCCCCGGCCTCCCGGCGGCGCCGCCCCCGTCCCCGGGTCTGGCGCGGAGCCGTACTCCTGCTGGCGGGCGCGTACTTCCTCGTACCGCTCATCGCCTCCTTCGTCTTCACCGTGCACGTGCCCGGCCAGGGCGTCAGCTTCGAGGCGTACACCCAGCTGCTCTCCGCCGACGGGTTCACCGAGAGCATGCTGCTCTCCCTCGGCCTGGCCGCCGCCACCATCGCCCTGTCGCTGCTGCTCGCCGTGCCCGCGCTGGTCGCCGTACGGCTCGGCTCGCCACGGCTGCGCCCGGTCGTGGAGGTGATGTGCATGCTGCCGCTGGTGGTCCCGCCGATCGCGCTGGTCACCGGTATCACCACCGTGCTGCGCTGGGGCCCCGAGCACCTGTCGCGGACGCCCTTCTACCAGACCTTCCTCGCCGTGCAGAACGAGCAGTTCCCGGTCGTCCTGGTCCTCGCGTACACCGTGCTGGCGCTGCCCTTCGTCTACCGCTCGCTCGACGCGGGACTGCGCGCCATCGACGTGCCGACCCTGGTCGAGGCCGCCCGCAGCTGCGGCGCGGGCTGGCCGTACGTGGTCCTGCGCGTGCTGCTGCCCAACCTGCGGTCCTCGCTCGCCGGAGCCGCCTTCCTCACGCTGGCCCTGGTCCTCGGCGAGTTCACCATCGCCTCGCTGCTGGGCTTCAGGCCCTTCGCCGTGTGGATCGTCACGATCTCCGGAGCCCACGCCCGGATGTCGGTCGCCGTCTCCATCCTCAGCCTGCTCATCACCTGGCTGCTGCTGCTCGTCCTCTCGCGGGCCGGGACCAACCCCGCCACGGTGTCCTCCGCCCCGAGTACGTCCGCCACCTCCCGCAAGGAGTCCTGACCTCCATGTCCACCACCCTTCCCGCGGCCAGGAAGCCCGAGCCGTCCGCGGGCTCCGCGCCGGGCGCGCGCGTCGAATTCCGCGGCCTGCGGCGGGCGTTCGGCTCCACCGTCGCCCTCGACGGGCTCGACCTGACCATCGAGCCGGGCGAACTCGTCGCCCTGCTGGGCCCGTCGGGCTGCGGAAAAACCACCGCCCTGCGCGTGGTCGCGGGCTTCGAGCAGCCCGACTCCGGTGACGTCCTGGTCGACGGCGAGGACATCACCCGCGTGCCGGCCAACCGGCGCGACGCCGGGATGGTCTTCCAGTCGTACAGCCTCTTCCCGAACCTCAGCGCCCGCGACAACGTGGCCTTCGGCCTTCGCGTACGCAAGGTGGGCGCGGCCCAGCGCCGCGAGCGGGCCGCCGAACTCCTCGACCTGGTCGGCCTGCCGGACCACGGCGACCGCTACCCGCACCAGATGTCGGGCGGACAGCAGCAGCGCGTGGCCCTCGCCCGCGCCCTGGCGCTGCGCCCGCGCGTCCTGCTCCTCGACGAGCCGCTCTCCGCGCTCGACGCCAAGGTCCGGGCCAACCTGCGCGACGAGATCCGCCGCCTCCAGCTCTCCCTCGGCATCACCACCGTGTTCGTCACGCACGACCAGGAGGAGGCGCTGTCGATGGCCGACCGGGTCGCCGTCCTGAACGCCGGCCGTCTCGAGCAGTGCGCGGCCCCGGCCGAGCTGTACGAGCGCCCCGCGACGCCGTTCGTCGCCGAGTTCGTCGGCACCATGAACCGGCTGCCCGGGCGGCTCACCGACTCCGGTCTGGTGGAGGTGGCCGGCTCCCGGCTGCCCGTCGACGGCCCGGTCCCGACGGGGACGCGGGAGGTGGAGGTGCTGGTCCGGCCCGAGAACGTCACCGCGACCGCCGACCCCGAGGGCACGGCCACCGTCGTCTCCGCGTCCTTCTTCGGCGCGGTGACCCGGCTCCACCTCGAACTGCCCGGCGGCACCTCCGTCAAGGCGGACCTGCCCTCGCGGGACGCGGTCGAGCTGGCGCCGGGGGCGCGGGCATCCGTCGGCCTGGCCGAGCGGCCGGTGCTCGTCGTGGCCCGGTCCGCGTGAGCGGCCTCGCCGCGGTCCTCTTCGACATGGACGGCACCCTGGTGGACACCGAGGTGCTGTGGTGGCGGACCACCGAGCGGATCGCCGAGGGCCTCGGCCACGAACTCACCGGCGCGGACGCGCCCGAGGTCGTCGGCCGGGCCGTCGAGGACACCGCCGCCCACCTCGTACGGGTCTCCGGAGGGGGAGATCCGTCCGAGGTGGCGCAGGCCCTGACCGCGGACTTCTTCCGCCGGGTGGAGGCCGGGGCACCGATGCGGCCCGGCGCCCAGCGGCTGCTGACCGCGCTCGAGGCCGAGGGCGTGCCCTTCGCCCTGGTCAGCGCCTCGCCGCGGCTGGTCGTCGACTCGGTCGTCGGCGGTTCGCTGGCCCATGTCCCGTTCGCTTTCACCCTGTCCGCCGACGACACGGACCGGACGAAGCCGCACCCGGACCCGTACCGGGCGGCCGCCGGGCGTTTCGGCGCCGCGGTACGCGACTGCGTGGCCGTGGAGGACTCGCCCGACGGCGCGGCCTCCGCGGAGGCCGCCGGGTGCGGGGTGCTGGTGGTCCCGTCGCTGCTGGAGGTGCCGGCTTCACCCGTACGGACCTTCGCGCGATCCTTGGAGGACGTCACTCCGGAGGTGCTGCGGGGCTGCCTCGGCGGGGGTGTTCCGCGGCAGGACCGTCAGGAGCTTCCCGAGCCCAGGCCGAGCAGCTCCACGACGCCGTCCACGTAGGCGGCCGACACGGAGCCCGGAACCGCGGCCGCCGCGCGGCGCAGCGAGGGCAGAGCGGCGCGGACATGCGCCGCGCACTGCCCGTACAGCCCGGCCTCGTGCGAGGAACCGTCGTCCTCGGTGCCGAGCAGGGACAGCAGCGTCCACAGCAGCGCCTCGCGCGTGGCCAGCCGCGGCGGGCCCGCCGACCAGACGGCCATCAGCACCCCGCACACCGCCGGCGCGGGCGGGTGCAGCTGTCCGGACAGGAAGGCGTGGCCCTCCAACGCGCGGAAGGCGGCCGGGTGTCCCTCGGCAGCCGCCCACAAGGTGTCCACGAGATGCCCCGCGCTGCGGCCACAGCCGCACGCGACGGCCTCCCAGTCGTGCCGGGCGATCTCCGCCCCCACCGCGTCGGGCACCAAGGGGCTGCTGCGCGGCTTGTCCGTCCCTCTCATGCGAGCAGTATGGGGATCGGGAACCGGCCTGACCAGGGGGTTCCGCCAGTCGGAACGGCCCCGTGACCAGCGCCGGGAGCGGGGCCCGGACCGAGCCCCGGATCATGGCCGGAACCGGATCACGGGGGCCCACGTCTGAGACCCCGTGTGGATGAAACGAAGAATTGCCGCCCTGCTGCTGGCCCTGCTCGCGACGCAGCTGGGATCCCTGATCAGCCCGGCCTACGCCTGCGGTTGCGGGGCGATGATCCCCGAGGGCTACGCCCGCATCGGGGTCGAACGGGAGACCTCCGTCGTGCGCTTCGACGGCCGTACGGAACAGATCGTGATGCGGTTCGTCGTCCGCGGGGACGCCCCGCGGGCGGCCTGGATCATGCCGGTACCCGGGCGGGCCACGGTGGAGCTGGGCGACGGGGACGTGTTCCGGGAGCTGACCTGGCTGACCCGGCCCGAGTTCAAGACCCGCAGCTACTTCTGGCCGCGCGACCGCGACTGGCCGTTCTCCTCCACCACGGGAGACTCCGCGGGAGCCCCGCTGCCCGGCGCGGGCGCCCCCTCGGTCGGCGTCGTCGGCCGCGAGCAGCTCGGCGACTTCGACGTCGCACGCCTCACCGCGACCGACCCCGACGCACTGCGCAACTGGCTGGAAACGAACGGCTTCAAGCTGCCCGACGGACTCGCCGCCGAGCTGAAGCCGTACGTGGACCAGAAGTGGGAGTACGTCGCCGTACGCCTCGCCCCCCGGCAGCAGGGCAAGACCCTGCAGGGCACCCTCGACCCGCTGAAGATCCGCTTCGACAGCAACCGGCTGGTCTACCCGATGCGGCTGTCCCGGCTGGCCAAGACCCCGCAGTCCCTCGGGCTGTACATCCTGGCCGACCACCGCATGGAGCCCGCCTCCCCGATCGGCGGCGCCAAGCCGAAGGTCACCTTCGCCGGGACGGTCACCCCCGAGGACGGCCTCGCCACGCTCACCGGCGGCAAGCCGGCGTTCCTGACGGCGATCGACCAGGAGTTCCCGGATCCGGGCCGCATCGACGGCGACCACGAACTGCGCGCCACGGCCGCCGACACCCCCTACCGCAAGGTCATCTACACCGGCGAACTGCTCACCGTCGGCGGGGTACCGGCCTGGCTGCTGACGGTGGCGGCCGCCCTGGTCGCCCTCGCGGCGGGCACGTTCACCCTGCGCCGCCGCAGGTCCAGTACCCGGAGTGCCTGACGGGACGACATCTGGATCTTTGTGGGTTCTGCCAATACGACGGTCCGTCACGGTTCGGTGAGACTGCCAGCCGGAGGCAGCGGCGTGTCCCGGGATCGGGGGCGGCCATTGCCGGAGGCATGACGGACCACGGGGAGGACAGCACGATGAGCGGACAGCAGTACGACGAGATCGGCGAGGCGTTCGAGGGGTTCAAGTCCCTGCCGATGATGCGGTACGGGGAGGTGCCGAGCTTCCTGGGCCTGGTCGGGGACGTGAGCGGCAAGTCGGTCCTCGACCTGGCGTGCGGGACCGGTTTCTACAGCAGGGAGTTCAAGCGGCGCGGCGCCGCGGACGTCTACGGCGTCGACATCTCCGTCGAGATGATCGCCGCGGCGCAGGAGATCGAGCAGCGCGACCCGCTGGGCGTGCGCTACGGGGTCGGAGACGTGGCCGAACTGCCGCCCCTCGACCCGTGCTTCGGCATCGCGCTGGGAGTGCAGTGCCTCAACTACGCCGAGGACATCGCCACCATGGAGCGGATGTGCCGCAACATCCACCGGAGCCTGGTGCCGGGCGGGGAGTTCTTCGTGCTCGCGCAGAACCCCGACTACCGGTTCGACTGTCCCTCCCTGGAGGCGTACGGGTTCCGCTGCGAGCCGGTCGGCGAGATCGAGACCGGTACGCGCGTGCGGGTCACCGCCCTCCTCGACCCGCAGCCGATCACCATCGTCTCCTCGGCCCCGCGCAGCGAGGTCTACGAAGCGTGCCTGAGGGCGGCCGGGTTCAGCGAGATCGCCTGGGTGCCGCTGGAGGTCTCCGACGCCGGCATCCGTGAGTTCGGCAAGGAGTTCTGGGCGGACCTCCTCGCGTACCCGCCGCTCGCGATGCTGCGCTGCCGCGCCTGACCCCGCGCCACGGGGGTGACGAGGCCGCGGCCCGGGATCGTCGGGATCCCGGGCCGCGGCCCCCCTCGGCCGGTCAGACCGGCCGGGGCGGCTGGGTCCGCCAGAACGTGCACTGGTGGTCCGACCCGAACGAGGTGCCCGTCCGCGTCGCCGTGGGGGTGAGGGTCAGGACCGTGGCCCCGGACCCGGTCGGCGGCCACGCCGTCTGCCCCGGCACCGCCGGGACGCCGTAGCGCGCGAACGCACCCCAGTAGCGCTTCATCCGTGTCGCGAGCGCGACCTGCTCCGTGGTCAGCGGCCGGTCCCCCATGGTGAAGTCGTGCAGATAGGCCAGCTCGGCACTGTGCGCATTGGACTCGTCGATGCCGGGTACCTGCGCCCCGGCCAGTGTCGGCGAGTCCGGGTCGTCGAACTCGTAAAAATACGTGGGAACTTGTGAGGCGAACAGCTGCGCCGTCCACGCCGTCTGGCAGGCGAACGTCGAGTCCGTCATCACAGCTGACAGCGCCAGGTACGGCGATCCGTACGCCGACACCGGATAGCGGGCGAGCACCTCGGGCCCGGCGGCCCCGTACCCCGCCAGGACCTGCGCCGTGTACTGCTCCTGCGTCAGGTACGGCTGCGTCAGCGCGACGAACAGGCGCGCCTCGGAGCGGGTGCTCCCGATCAGCACCGGCACCTTGTTCCAGTTCCCGCTCCCGATGGCCGTCGCCGGATCGACCGGCAGCAACCCGTCGCCGGACGCCGGCCCCGAGGTGGGCACCGTACGGGCCGCTTCGACCAGCACCGGCCCGGAAGCGGCCCGAAGGCACCCGGCCAACGCCGCCGGATCCGTACAGCCCGCGGCTGCGGCGAAGGCCCGCGCCTGCGACTCGGCCCGCGCGCCGTCCGGCGGACGCAGCAGCGTGCACGGCCCGCTCTGCAGCACCGCCCGGTGGAACAGCCCGGCCGCCGACGGCGCGGCCAGCAGCGCACAGACGGAACCGCTGCCCGCGGACTGGCCGGAGACCGTGACGTTCCCGGGGTTCCCGCCGAACGCCGCGATGTTCTCCCGGGTCCAGCGCAGCGCCGCCATCTGGTCCATGAGCCCGAAGGAGCCGGAGCGCTGCGCGTTCTCCCCGGTGAGCTCGGGCAGCCCGAGATAACCGAGCTGCCCCAGGCGGTAGTTGATGCTGACCACGACACTGGCGGTGAGATCGGCCATGGTGCGGCCGCCGAACTGCGTACCCGTGCCCTGGCTGTACGCACCCCCGTGCACCCACACGATCACCGGCAGCCGGGCTCCGGGCCGGGCCGTGCGGGGCCGGTACACGTCGAGGTACAGGCAGTCCTCGCTGACGGCCTGCGGATCCTGCAGCCCGAACGGCGAGAACTGCAGGCACGCCGGGGCCTGCCGGACCGCCTCGCGGACCCCGGTCCAGCGGTGCGGCGGCTGCGGCGCGCGCAGCCGGGCGTCCCCGACCGGGGGAGCGGCGTAGGGGACGCCGAGGAACTCCTGGGCGCCGTCGTGATTCTGCCCGCGCAGCACGCCCTGCGCGACGGTGGCCTGCGGGCGCGCGGACCCGCCCGACGCAGCCGCCGTGGCCGCCGCCGCGGGGAGCGCCGCGGTGAGCAGGGCCGCCAGCGCACAGGCGGTGGCGAGCAGTGACCGCGCCGTACGCGACCGCCTCCGGGGCCGTCTCATGGGCGGAGTCCGGCGATGAGGGCCGAGGTGGCCGCGAAGTCGGCCGGCCCGGTGTTCCAGTCGGCGTTCATCGGGCTGACGGCGATCTTGCCGGCGCTCACCGCCTCCACGTCACCGCCCTTGGCGGCCGGCTGCGGGCGGAACTGTACGTTCACCTTCCAGGTACCGTCCCCGGAGTCGGTGAAGTCCGGCTGGAGCGGGGCCTGCGGGTCCTGGAAGGTCGCCGCCACACCGGTCGCGGTGCCCGTGCCGTCCGCGCCGACGACGGGGTGGTTGACGTTCAGGCCGACGCCCTTCGGCAGCAGCGGGCCCGACCGTGCCCGGCTGCGCAGCCGGTCGATCAGCTTCACCGCGAAGTCCAGCGTGGGGTCCATCGCGTTGACCGTGGCGGTGGGGTCGGGGGCGGCCATGCCGCCGGTGCTCAGCGCGATCGCCGGGACGCCGCTCTCGAGGGCGGCGACGGCGCCGCCGACCGTACCGGAGTGGGTGGCGAGACCGGCCACGTTCGGGCCGAAGTTGGTCCCGGAGACCACCAGGTCGGGGGCCTGTCCCGCGAAGACCTCGGAGAGGCCGAAGGCGACGGAGTCGCCGGGCGTGCCGTCCACGGCCCACACCTTCGGCTCGGGGTGCTTCACCGCGATGGTGGGGGCGCTCATCATCTTCGTGCCGGTGCCGCTCTGGTTGGTGAGCGGGGCGACGATCGTGACGTCGTGCCCGGCGGCGGTCAGCCGCTCGAACGCCTTGCGGATGCCGGGCGCGTTGTAGCCGTCGTCGTTCGTGAGCAGGATCCGCAGCGGAACCGCGGGCGCCGCCGTACTCGCTGCGGGCGCGGTCTGCGGCGAGGCGACCGCGGGCGCCGTACCCGAGAGGGTTGCGGTGCACACGAGGAGCACGGCCGGCGGCAGAACTCGCTTGCGTCTCACAGGGAACTCCTTGGAAGGGGAGGGGAGGGGAGGCGAAGGTGCGGTTCGAGGAGGGTGGTGTGGTGCAGGACCGGCGGGCGCACGACCCTCGGCATGCGCCCGCCGGAGTTCGTGCCGGGCTGCCGCGATGCGGCAACGGCGGCCCGGCGCGCAGCGGGTCAGCGCACGCTGCGGATCGGGAGGATGGCGAGTGCGCCGATCAGCGACAGGGCCCCGCCGACCAGGAAGAGGGGGGTGTATCCGCCGAGCGCGGTCACCACGGCCGAGGCGACGAAGGGGGCGATGATCTGCGGTCCGGCGTTCGCGATGTTCAGGACGCCCATGTCGCGGGCGGCGTCCTCGGCCCGGGGCAGGACCAGGGTGACGAGCGCGGTGTCGACGGCCATGAAGCAACCGAACGCGAGCCCGTTGAGCGCGCTGAAGACGAGCATGCCGGTCCAGGTGGGGCTGATGACGGGGACGACCATGACGAGTCCGGCGAGGGCGGCCGAGACACCGACGAACACCTTGCGGCGGTCCCACCGGTCGGACAGCATCCCGCCCACCACGGTCGAGACGGCCATGGCGACCATCGACACGGGGGTCAGCACTGCCATCGCGGCGGGCGGGGTCAGCCCGTCGGGCAGGCTGATGTGATCGTCCAGGATGTACAGCTGGTAGCCGACGACGGAGAAGTAGCCGAGGACCATCAGGGCCCGGCCGATGAACGCCCACCGGAAGTCATGGTTCGCCAACGCCGAGAGGAAGGCGGCCAGTTGTGCCCGCTTGGGGACGGCGGCCGGGGCGGGACCGGTGCGCGGGACGTCCCGGCAGAGGAGCGTGAGCAGCAGCGCCGAAACGGCGACGATCGCGCCGAAGACCAGGTACCCGGTCTGCAGGTGGTCCGCGGTCTTGGAGGCGATCAGCACCCCGACCGTGCCGCCGATCGGCAGGCCCAGCCCGACCAGCGCGGAGGCGGTGCCGCGCCGGGCGACGGGCACCCGGTCGGGGACGATCGCGGTGACCGCGGCCTGGTAGACGTTCATGGTGGCCTGGACGAGGCACCAGCCGATGCCGACGAGCAGCGCGGTGGTCGCGTACCCGACGAAGGCCAGGGCGGCGAGCGAGGCGAAGGCGCCTCCGAGGATCCACGGGTTGCGACGGCCGCTGCGGTCGGAGAGGGCGCCGGCGATCGGGTTGAAGGCGGTCGCGAAGACCGCGCTGATCCCGCCGATGACGCCGAGTACGGCGACCTTGTTGGCGGGGTCGATCTCCGCGACCTGAGTGGGCAGCAGGATCGATCCGACGCCCATGTAGACCGCCAGCAGGGCGGAGTTCGCGACCAGCAGCAGGGGCAGGAGCGCGCGCTGGCGGGGAGGTTCGGGATCCGCCGGGGCGGGCGAATCGATCAGTTCGTTCTGGGCCATGACGACTCCTCGGGGGACGGGGCGAGAAGGGGTGCGGAGGCTCGGCGCGGGGGCCCGTGGCGGAGAGGGGAGCACCGTGCGTGGGGCTGCGGCGAGGTGCTGCCGCCTGGGGAAGGCTGGGCGAGCGGCTGGGGTTCACATGGTGTTGTTACACGTGTCACCTTCGGCGCTTGGACACTGTGTAGCACCCATTTCTGGGCATCGCTAGAGGCTGAGTGGTGGTGATGTGCGGATCGTGACCGGGCGACAGCTGGCGTTGCGAGGACGTGTAACCACCGCCTCACGGCCACTGAGCAGGGCTGTTGTGTCCGGAATCCCTCTTGCGCTTGTGGCGACGGTCACGCATCCGCAATACTCCGTGCCGCGTCGCGACGACCCCCGTCGCCGCTCACCGCAAGAGCCCGCGGCCGGCGTCCCCGGTCCCGGGCCCCCGGTCCCGGCTCCCCGCCACCGGCCTTCGGCCCACCGGCCTTCGGCCCACCGGCCTTCGGCCCACCGGCCTTCGGCCCACCGGCCTTCGGCCCACCGGCCTTCGGCCGCCCGGTCTTCCGTCCCCGTGAAGTCCTCCACCGCCTGTGCCTGCTCTCCGCGTGCCCCCACCGCTTGGGGAGACCACCGTGAAAGGCCCGCCATGCCACGTTCCTCCGCCGTGCCCCGGTCCGGGCACCGCGCATCCCCGCCCCTGATCCCCGCTCCCCGGCATCACCTCCCGGCGCCCCCGCCGCGCCATGCGGTCGCCGTCGGAGCCGGCCTCCTGCTCGGGTCGCTGCTGATCGGCCTCTTGGTCTCGGTCGGCGAACGCCCGTACTTCCAAGGGCTCGACGACAGCTGGGCCGCGTCGATGAACGGCTCGCGCGACGACGCCCTCACCGGCCTCGCCACCGTCTTCGACCGCCTCGGCGGCCCGCTGGGCATGGTCCTGCCGCTCGCTCTGATCGGCTGCCTCTGCGTCTACGGGCGCTGGCGGTCCGGGCTGTTCGCCCTCACCGCCGGAGTCGTGGCGAACGTCGTCCTGGTGCTCCCGCTGAAGCAGCTCGTCGACCGTCCCCGCCCGCCGCATCCGTGGGTCCTGGTGAACGACGGCTCGTTCCCCTCCGGCCAGGTGTTCACTGCCGTGACGCTGATGTTCGTGGCCGCCGTCCTGGTGTTTCCCCCGCGGGCGCGCCGCTGGTGGTGGCTCTTCGCGGTGCTGTACGTCGTCGCCATGATGGCCAGCCGGACCTGGCTGCACGCGCAGTGGCTCAGCGACACCGTCGCCGGGGCGCTGGCCGGCGCCGGGAGCTGCATGCTGCTGTGGAGGGCGTTCGCGCCGCTGCTGCGGATCGAGGCCGAGCGGGTCGCGTCCGACAGCCTGTGGCTGTGAGGGGCGCAGGCCGCCGACATATCGAGAATGATTGACGGTCGTCTAATTCTCGCCATACCCTCGTGATCGGGGCCGGCGTGCCCCCATCGCACCGCCGGCCCCCGGAACGACGAAGGAAGGGCCCCATGGCACACACCGAGAACCGCACCCCGCCGCCCGTGGTCGACCTCCCCGCAGGCCGACTGCGCGGCGCCATCGAAGACGGGCTCTCCGTCTTCCGGGCGGTCCCGTACGCCGCACCCCCCGTCGGCGAGGAGCGCTGGCGGCCCGCCCGGCCGCATCCCGGCTGGAGCGGCACGCGCGAGGCGAGCGCCGACGGCCCCAGCGCCCCGCAGATGTACGTGGAAGGTGGCGATCCGGTCCTCGGCGGCCACGGGTCGCCCCCCTTCGACGAGGACTGCCTCACCCTCAACGTCTGGACGCCCGCGGCCGACGACGCCCGCCGTCCCGTACTGCTGTGGATCCACGGCGGCGGCTTCGTCTCGGGATCGGGCTCGCTGCCCGGATACGGCGGCGAGACCTTCGCGCGGGACGGCGACCTGGTGTTCGTCGGCATCAACTACCGCATCGGGCCTCTCGGTTACCTCTCCCCGGAGGGCGACGACGGCGCCGGGGGCGACGAGGTGGCCAATCCGTGGCTCTCCGACCAGCTTGCCGCCCTGCACTGGGTGAAGGAGAACATCGCCTCCTTCGGCGGCGACCCCGACCAGATCACCGTCGCCGGCCAGTCCGGCGGCGCCGTCTCCACCGCGGCGCTCGCCGGGCACCCGCAGGCCGCCGGCCTGATCCGCCGGGTGATCCTGCAGAGCCCGCCGTTCGGGCTCGACCTCCCCGACCCCGACGCGTACCGGGAGCGCACCGAGGCCTATCGGGAGCTGGCCGGCGCCAAGACCGCGCAGGAGCTGCGCGCACTGCCCTGGCCGGCTCTGATCGGCGCGGCCGGCGGCCTGTTCGCCCGCACGATGCGGTGGGGCTACTGGCCCACGCCGTTCCTGCCCGTCGTCGACGGGGTCACCCTCGAGCGCCATCCGGCACAGGCCCTGCTGCACGGGGCCGCAGCCGGCATCGACGTCATGATCGGGTGGACCCGCGAGGAGGCCAACTTCGGCTTCGGCCTCGACGAGGGGTACGCGGCCGCCACCCGGGAGCAGGTGACCGACCGGATCGCCGAGACCTTCGGGGCCGAGGCCGCCCCCGAGGTCTACGCCGCGTACGAGGCGGCCCGCCCCGGCGCCGGTCCGGCCGGCGTCCTCATGGACCTGATCACGGACGAGCTCTTCCGGGTCCCCTCCGTCGGGCTGGCCGAGGCCAGGGCCGGTTCGGAGCATCCCGTCTGGGCCTACCAGTTCGATCTGCCCACGCCCGCGTACGAGGGCCGGCTCGGCGCCGCGCACTGCCTCGAGCTCCCCTTCGTCTTCGACAACTTCGAGCAGTGGTCGCACGCCCCCTTCCTCGCCGGGCTCGCCCCCGCCGTCCGCGACGGCCTCGCACACACCATGCACCGGGCCTGGATCGCCTTCGTCCGCACCGGCGACCCGAACCACCCCGGCATGCCGCAGTGGCAGCCCTACGGTGCGCAGACGCGGACCACGATGTGCTTCGACTCGGTCGTCACCGCCTTCGGCGACCTGGCAGGGCCCTCGCGCCGCCTGCACGAAGCCCGCGGGGCCCGATGATCTAACTCGTGTAACCTGGGAAGAGAGGTGTCGGTCGACCCAAGGAGCACCGAGGACCATGCCCAGGGAGCCCAGGGAGACGAGCGCCCCCGCGTCGCCCGTGTCGATCACCAGCGCCGACGTGGCCCGGCTGGCCGGGGTGTCACGCGCCACCGTGTCGTTCGTCCTGAACGACACCCCCGGCCACCGCGTCAGCGAGGGCACCCGTACGCGGGTGCTCGACGCCGCCCGGCAGCTCGGCTACGTACCGCACGCCGCGGCCCGGTCCCTGCGGGCCGGGCGCAGCAACCTCATCCTGATGCCCGCCTCGGTCTCCGCGATCGGCCGGCTCGTCAGCGACTGGGTCGACGACCTGCACAGCGAGCTCGACCGGCACGGCTACACGGCCGTCCTGCACGCGGGCCGCTTCGCCGACCCCCTCGACGCCGCCCGGGCCTGGGCCGAACTGCGCCCGGCGGCCGTCATCGCACTGGACGGCGACCGCTTCACCGCCCAGGCGGCCGAGCTGCTGAGCCGCGCCGGTGTGCGCGGCCTGCTGGCGTTCGCCGCCCACCCGGTTGAGGGCGTCCACACCATCGGCTTCGACCACGCCGACATCGGCGCCACCGCGGCCGAGCACCTCATCGCCCGCGGCCGCAGCAGGATCGGCGTGGTCATGCCACAGGAGCGCGGCCTCGGCACCCTCGCCGCACCGCGCCTCGCCGGGGCCGAGTCGGTCGCGGCCCGGCACATGGCCACCGTGACCCCGGTCGAGCTCTCGTACACCAGGGAGTCCGCGACGGCCCTCGCCCGGCGCTGGCCGAGCCTGGGCCTGGACGCCGTCTTCGCGTACAACGACGAGTACGCGGCGCTGCTCCTGCACGCCCTCCAGGCCGAGGGCATCGCCGTACCGGACGAGGTCGCGATCGTCGGCTCCGACGACCTGGTCCTCGCCTCCCTCCAGCAACCGCCCCTCACGACGGTCCGCCTGGACCTGCCTTCGGCAGCCCGCGTCGCCGACGCCCTGCACGAGCTGATCGAGACGGGGAAGACGCCCCCGGTCCCCGCGATCGAGGCCCTCCTCGTCCACCGCGCCACGTCCTGACGGACCCGCTTGCCGGCACCGCGCCGCTTCCCGGGCGTGCCCGTGCACCGGGGCCGGCGCGACCGGCCCCGCCCCGCGGCGCAGCGGGGACGGGGCGGGACCGCACGGGGTCGTGTACGCCGTCCCGGCGGGGGTGGGCCGGCATCAGGGCGTGGGGTGAGCGCCGCGCCCGGACTCGCTGCCACCCTGGTCGTCCATGGATGTCAGTACCTTCTACGCCCTCTTCTCCGCCACCTGCTTCACCCTGGTCGGCCTGTGGTGGAACGTCGTCCAGAGCCACGCGGACTGGATGCGTGACCCCGCCGTGCGGCGCGTCGTCGGCGGGATCTACCTGTCCTTCCTGCTGCCCGCCCTGATGGGCCTCTTCGCGCAGGTCGGCGTCGAGCAGCCCCAGATCTGGCGGGCGGCCTTCATCGCCCTCTCCCTGGTCGGCTGCGCGTGCACCCTGCGGCTGCTGGCCCGCACCCGGGGCGACGACTTCGTCATCTGGCAGCAGGCCGGGTCGGTGCTGCTCTACGCCCTCATCGCCGTCATCGGCGCCTTCCCCGAACTCGCCGGCCACATCGGCCTGAGCCCCATCCAGGCCGAAGCCCTGATGCTGATCGGACTGATCGTCCTGGGTCACGCGCTGGTCTGGCGCTTCATGGCGGGAGAGGGCCGCGCCGAGGCCTAGGCCGTGTCTTTCGGATCAGGGCGGGCTCGGGGCGTCTGGCACCGCGCCTCGCGGCGTTCTCGTCGGTCGCCGACACACCACGTCGGCTCCCTCCTCGGCCTTGCGATGCACGGCACCAGACGCCCCGAGCCGATCCACCCTGATCCGAAAGACACGGCCTAGGCCGGAAGAGACGAGGCCGGTCGTTGGCGTCGGTCGTGCTCACGGGCGAGGGCGGGGGAGACGGCCCACCAGGCCAGCAGTGCGGCCCCCGCGCCGGCCGCTGCGCCGGCCACCGTGTCGGTGAGCCAGTGGGCGTGGAGCCAGGTGCGGCTCCACATCATGGCCAGGGTGAACACCACGCCGCCGGCCCACCAGGCCCGCCGCCGGGCCGCCGGGACCAGCAGGACGCAGGCCAGCACGACGAGCAGCGCCGCCCCCGCCGCATGCCCCGACGGGAAGGAGCCGTGGTCGACGCGGACCAGCGGGTGCGCCGGGCGCGGGCGGTCCACCAGGTGCTTGAGCGTCTGCACCACCAGCAGGTTGCCCACGAGATAGACCCCGAGCAGGAAGCCCGCCGAGGTCCGGCGTCTGCGGACGAGCAGGAAGACCAGCATCCCGAGCGGGACGACGGCGCCCAGCGGGCCGCCGAACCAGTTGAGGACGGCCGCGAGGGCCGCGGGGAGCCCGTCGTGCGGGCCGCCCATCCAGCGCAGCCACCGCTCGTCCGCGCCCTGGAACGGCGGGTTCGCGACGTCCGCGCGGACGGTGAGGGCCAGTGCTGCGGCCAGTCCGAGCAGCAGCACGGCCAGGAGCAGGGTGCCGGGGCTGCGGGGCCGGTCCGCCGCCCCGGGCCGGGCCGCGGTGGGGCGGGCCGAAGTGAGTGTGTGCCGCGACATGACTGCCTTTCGACGTACGCGTGGGGGCGCGGCCCAGCCGCGCCCCCACGATGGGACAGGTGTGGTCGGACCGGGTTCAGGCCCCCGCGCCCAGGTGCCGGGCCAGGAACGCGACGCTCTCCGCCACGATCGCGGGGATGTCGGGGGAGCCGAGGAAGATGTGGTCGGCGCCCTCCACGGGCTGCAGCGCCACCTCGCCTCCCGCGCCCGTCAGGGCCTCGGCGAGGGCCTCGCTCTGGCTGTACGGGACGAGCCCGTCCGCGGTCCCGTGCACCAGCAGGAACGGCGGCGGGTTCGAGCCCGGGACCGCGTACGTGACCGGGCTCGCGGCCCGGGCCGGCTCCGCCTGCTCGGCTACGGGAACGCCCAGCAGGGCCTCGTACGGGTTGGGGAACTCGGCCCCGGTCGGCATCGGCAGCGGGTGCGCGGCCAGGGCGGGCAGGTCGTGGACCCCGTACCAGTCGACGACGGCCAGGACGCCGGTGTCGCCGGTGCCGACGCCGTGGGCGCCCTCCAGCGCCGCCAGGGTCCCGGCGTCCGTGCTGCCGGGGCGGACGAGGCCGGCGAGCGCGGCCAGGTGGCCGCCCGCCGACTCGCCCCAGACCCCGATCCGGTCCGGGTCGATGCCGAGCGCCGGGGCGAACCGCCGCACGTAGCGGATCGCGGCCTTGACGTCGTGCAACTGTGCGGGGAACGGGGCCTCGAGGCTGTGCCGGTAGTCGATGGAGACGAGCGCGAGCCCGGCGCCGAGGACGGCACCGTGCAGCAGGGCGGCGGGCACGGTCGGCGGCGGGTATCGGCGGTCGCCGTCCAGCCAGCCGCCGCCGTGGATCCAGATCACCGCCGGGAAGGGGCCCTCGCCCGCGGGGATCTGTACGTCGAGGAGGCGGGGGCGGTAGCCGGGGGTGGTGGCGTACGTGATCCCGTCGAAGCGGCGTATGCCGTCCGCGCCGGTCACGGGCGGTACGGGCTGCTGGAACGGCGGGGGCGGCCAGGTCATGTCGGCGATGTCGAAGTCGGCCGGGGGAGACTGCGTCATTTACGGCTCATCCCATTCGGTGTGCGGCCTCGGAGGCCGGCGGGTCCCGGTGCGGGCGGCCCAGGCTTCGTAACGTTTGTCCGAAATGCTTGCGCGGGGCACCGGGGAGACTTAGCGTGTTACACGTGTAATCACGGACTCTAGCGACGCGTTTCTGCTGACCACAAGCCCATCGGGCACCCGAGTTCCCGGGTAGTTACACGAGACACTCAGCGGAACGGCGTCGCATCCCCCCTCCGGGAGTACGTCATGTTCACCACCGCCACCCTTCCCGCCGGGGCCGCCCCGGCCGCCGCCGTCCCCGCGCAGCCCGCCGGCGCCCCGGCCTCGACCTCGACCCGGCCCCCGGCCCCGGCTCCCGCCCCGGTCGGGGGCTTCGCCCAGTGGGCGGTCGAGCCCACCGCGGTCGCCGTCCCGCTGCTGCGGGCCCGCGTCCGGGTCGTGCTGGAGGGGTGGCGCATCGCCGCCGGGCCGGCGGACGTCCTGCTGCTGGCCGTCAGTGAACTCGCCGGGAACGTCGTCCAGCACGCGGCCGCTGCCACCGGGCGGATGCGGGTCGGGGTGACCTTCGGCGGGCGATGGCTGCGACTGGAGGTCGCCGACCGCGGGTCCCGGCTGCCCCGGCTGCCCCATCCCGCCATCGAGATCGACCCGGATGCCGAAAGTGGCCGCGGGCTGCTGATCGTCCGCCTGCTCGCGGCCGAGGCGGGCGGCGAACTCTCCGTCATGGCCGATGAGTTCGGCACCTTCGTGCGCGTGTGCCTGCCGGTCGCCCCGGCCGCCTGAACCGGTTCGCGGGCGGTCCGGAGGCCGCCCGGCGTTCATCGAAATATCGAGGAATGTTGACGGACGCAAAATTATCGAGATAACTTGCTCCGCATCTCCCCCGCTGCTCCCTGATTGAGGTGCCGCCCCATGGAGCTCTCCCCTTCCGCCCACGCCGACCCCTTCTGCAGGGACCGGCTGCCGGCCTTCCCCCTCTGGCCCGAACTCCACTTCGATCTGCCGGAGTTGGCCTACCCCGACCGCCTCAACTGCGCCGGACGCCTGCTCGACGATGCCGTCGAGCGCTGGGGCCCCGACCGCCCCTGCCTGCTGACCCCGACCGAGTGCTGGACCTACGGCGAGCTCCAGCAGCGCGCCAACCAGGTCGCCCAGGTGCTCACCGAGGACTTCGGCCTCGTACCCGGCAATCGCGTCCTGCTGCGCGCCCCCAACAACCCCTGGCTCGTGGCCGCCTGGTTCGGCGTCCTGAAGGCCGGCGGCGTCGCCGTCACGACGATGCCGCTGCTGCGTGCCGCCGAGCTCGCCGAGCTCTGCGACATCAGCCGCCCCACCGTCGCCGTGTGCGACCACCGCTACGTCGACGAACTCGCCGCGGCCGCCGGCCAAGGCCCTGCCGACCTGCCGGTCCTCGCGTACGAGGGCGCGGGGGTCATGGACCTGACCGCGCGCTGCGCGGCCAAGAGCGGCGTGTTCGCCACCGTCCCCACCGCTGCGGACGACGTGGCGCTGATCGCCTTCACCTCCGGTACGACCGGACGCCCCAAGGCGACGCTGCACTTCCACCGCGACGTGCTCGCGAATGCCGACACCTTCTCCCGGCACGTCCTCAAGCCCCGCCCCGACGACGTCTTCACGGGCACGCCGCCGCTCGCCTTCACCTTCGGCCTCGGCGGGCTCGTGGTCTTCCCGCTGCACGTCGGGGCCGCGACCCTGCTCATCGAGCAGGCGGGGCCGGAGCAGCTGGCCGACCTCGTCGCCGAGCACGGCGTGACCGTCCTGTTCACCGCGCCCACCGCCTACCGCGCGATCATGGCCGCCGGCGCAGTGGGCCGGCTGGCCGGGCTGCGCCGCTGCGTGTCCGCCGGAGAGGCGCTGCCCGCCGCCGTGTGGGAGGAGTTCCACGCCGCCACCGGGCTGCGCATCATCGACGGCATCGGTGCCACCGAGATGCTGCACGTCTTCATCTCCGCGGCCGACGGGGACATCCGGCCCGGTGCCACGGGCCGGCCCGTGCCCGGCTACCGCGCCGCCGTGGTGGACCGGTACGGCGACCCCGTCCCCGACGGGCAGCCCGGCCTGCTGGCGGTCACCGGACCCACCGGCTGCCGCTATCTCGCCGATCCGCGCCAGACGGCGTACGTCAGGAACGGCTGGAACATCACCGGGGACACCTACATCCGCGATGCCGACGGCTATTTCTGGTACGTGGCCCGCAGCGACGACATGATCGTCTCCTCCGGCTACAACATCGCGGGCCCGGAGGTCGAGAAGGCCCTCGCCGCCCATCCGTACGTCGAGGAGTGCGGGGTCGTCGGCGCCCCCGACGAGCGGCGGGGCATGCTGGTCAAGGCGTACGTCGTACTCGGGGCCGGTGTCCCGGCGGACGAGGCGACGGCCCGTGAGCTCCAGGCCCATGTCAAGGGGACCATCGCCCCGTACAAGTACCCGCGTGCCGTCGAGTTCGTCGAACGGCTTCCGCGTACCGGCAACGGAAAGCTCCAGCGCGGCGAACTGCGCGAATGGGCCCGAGCCGCCGCCGGGGCCCCGGCCCCGGATCCCACCCCGGCCCCGGATCCCACCCCGGCCCCGGCCGAAGCCGACGGCGGATGCGCCGCCGGCTGCCCCGAAGCCCTCGTCCCGCACCTGCCGAGCGTGGTCATCGAGCGCCGCGTCGAGTGGCCCGACACCGACGCCGCCGGGCACTACCACCACTCCACCGTCGTGCGCTGGGTCGAGGCGGCCGAGGCCGTGCTGCTGCGCCGCCTGGGCCTGGCGCACCTGTTCGGCAGCACCCCGCGCGTCCACTTCGAGGCCGACTACCGGGCCCGGCTCTGGTTCGGCGAGGCCGTGCGCATCGAGCTGAACGTCGCCAAGGTCGGCGCCAGCTCCCTGCACTACGTGTTCACGGTCCACGGCGAGGGGGACGTGGAGGCTGCCGCCGGGCGGATGGTCATCGCCCACTCCGCCTCCCGCGCTACCGGGACCACACCGTGGCCCGCCGACGTACGCGAGGTGCTGACGAAGTCGGGCCCGCAGGCACCGGAACTCCTCACGAGAGATATTGAGCATTGTTGACGGTCGCTAAATCTGCACCATATGTTGTTCCGGAACCACGAGGAGGTACGCCGTGCGCGTAGCAGTCATCGGAGGAGGGCCCGGCGGGCTGTACTTCGCAGCCCTGGCCAAGCAGCTCTCCCCCCACTGGGACGTCACCGTCTGGGAGCGCAACGCTCCCGACGACACGTTCGGCTTCGGGGTCGTCTTCTCCGACGAGACCCTCGACGGCATCGCGCAGGCCGACCCCGAGATCTATGCGGCCATGTCGGCCGAGTTCGCCCGCTGGAGCGACATCGACGTCACCTACCGGCGCCGGACCCTGACCTCCGGCGGCCACGGCTTCGCCGCCCTCGGCCGCCGGCAGCTGCTGCGGATCCTCCAGGAGCGCTGCGCCGCCCTCGCGGTGGACGTCCGCTACCGCACCCAGGCCCCGCCCGCCGCCGAGCTGGCCGCCACGTACGACCTCGTCGTCGCCTGCGACGGCGTACGGTCGGCCACCCGCGCCGCCTACGCGGACACCTTCGGGCCCGACCTGGACGAACGCTCCGGCCGCTACATGTGGCTCGGCACGGACAAGGTCTTCGAGGCCTTCACCTTCCTCGTCGAGGAGCGGGACTTCGGCACCCTCCAGGTGCACGCCTACCCCTACGACTCCACCCGCTCCACGTTCATCGTGGAGATGGACGAGGCCGCGTGGCGGCGCGCCGGCTTCGCGGAGTTCGCCGACCGCGACCACCCGCCCGGCACCAGCGACACGGACAGCATCCGCCGCTGCGAGGAGATACTCGCCGGCCACCTGGACGGGCACCGGCTCCTGCCCAACAACTCCAAGTGGCTCCGCTTCACCACGGTGCGCAACCGCACCTGGCGGCACGAGAACGTCGTCCTCCTCGGGGACGCCGCCCACACCGCCCACTTCTCCATCGGCTCCGGCACCAAACTGGCCATGGAGGACGCCCTCGCCCTGGCCGCCTGCCTGCACGAGCACCCGGACGTCCCCGGCGCGCTCGCCGCGTACGAGGACGAGCGCCGCCCGGTCGTGGAATCGACCCAGCGCGCCGCCCAGGCCAGCCTCGAGTGGTTCGAGAACATCGGCCGCTACACGAGCCAGGAACCGCCGCAGTTCGCCTTCAACCTGCTGACCCGCAGCCGCCGCGTCACGTACGACAACCTGCGCGTGCGCGATGCGGAGTTCACCACCGCCGTCAACTCCTCCGCTCCCGTGCCCCCGATGTTCCGCCCCTTCCCGCTCGGCGGACTGCTCCTGCGCAACCGGGTCGTCGTGCCGCCCACCGCCCTCGCCACGGCGCGCGACGGCATCCCGGGGGACTTCGACCTCGTCCACCTGAGCACCCAGGCCCTCGGCGGATCCGGCCTGGTCCTCGCCGGGATGACCGCCGTCAGCGCCGAAGGCCGGGACGCAGCCGGCTGCCCCGGCCTCTACACCGACGAACAGGAGGCCGCCTGGCGGCGGATCACCGACTTCGTCCACGGCCAGAGCGACACCTGCCTCGGCATCCAGCTCACCCACGCCGGCCGCCGCGCCGGCACCGGGGACGGTCCGCCGGTCGCCGCGTCCTCCCTGGCCTGGGACGAGCGCAGCCCGGTCCCGCGCGAGGCCACCCGGGCCGATATGGACCTCCTCGTACGGGACTTCGTCCGGGCGGCCCGGCGCGCCGACCGGGCGGGCTTCGACGCACTGGAACTCCAGTACGGGCACGGCCAGTTGCTGTCCGGTTTCCTCTCGCCCCTGACCAACCTGCGAACCGACGCGTACGGCGGCGACCTCGCCGGGCGGCTGCGCTTCCCGCTGGAAGTGCTCGACGCCGTACGGGCGGTGTGGCCCGCCGGCAAGGCCCTGCTCGTCCGGATCTCCGCGGCCGACTGGGCCGAGGGCGGCCTGACCGAGGCCGACGCCGTGGCCATCGCCCGCGCCCTCGCCGAGGCCGGCGCCGACGGGATCGACGTCTCCACCGGCGAGGTGGTCGCCCACGAGCGGCCCCGCTACGGCCGCAGCTACCAGACCCCGTACGCGGACCTGATCCGCAACGCCACCGGGGTCCCCACCATCGCCGTCGGCGCGATCTCCACGTACGACGACGTGAACTCGATCATCCTGGCCGGCCGGGCCGACCTCTGCGGGGTGGGCCGCGCCCAGCTGCACGACCCGCTGTGGACCCTGCACGCCGCGGCCGCCCAGGGCTACCACGGGCCCGCCGCGCCCTGGGCGCCCTCCTGGAAGGCCGGCAGCGGCAGACCGCCCGCCGCCCGCACCGACCGGGTCCCGCCGCGCCTGGAGCTGCTGCGCCGGCCCGCCGCGCCGGTGCACCAGCGCTGGCTGCCGCGCCTGGCCGCCGCCGCGCCGGCCAACTGAGGAGAACCCTATGGAGACCCTGCCCCCCAACCGCCCGCCCCTGCACCACCTGCCCCGCTTCACGGCGGCGGCCGTCCAGGCCTCGCCCGTCTACCTGGACCCCGCCGCCACCGTCGACAAGGCCGTCGCGCTGATCGCCGAGGCGGCGGCCAACGGCGCCGAACTCGTCGTCTTCCCCGAGGTGTTCGTCCCCGGCTACCCGTACTGGAACTGGACGATGAACCCCGTCCAGGGCTCTCCCTGGTTCGAGCGCCTCCAGCGCGCCTCGGTCGACATCCCCGGCCCGTACGTCGACACCCTGCGCGCGGCGGCCCGCCAGTACGGGGTCGTGCTCGTCATCGGCGTCAACGAGCGTGCCGCGCACAGCCTCGGCGTCCTCTACAACACCCTGCTCACGATCGGACCCGACGGCGAACTCCTCGGCGTGCACCGCAAACTGGTGCCCACCTGGGCCGAGAAGCTCACCTGGACCGGCGGCGACGGCAGCTCCCTGCGCGTCCACCCCACCCCCGTCGGTCCGCTCGGCGCCCTCGCCTGCGGCGAGAACACCAACACGCTGGCCCGCTTCACCCTCCTCGCACAGGGCGAACTGGTCCATGCCTCCTGCTACATCGCCCTGCCCGTGGCCCCGGCCGACTACGACATGGCCGATGCCATCGCCGTCCGTACCGCCGCCCACAGCTTCGAGGGCAAGGTCTTCTCCGTCGTCGCCTGCTCCACCGTCTCCCCGGAGATCGTCGACCTGCTCGCCGGGGACGACGAGGAGCTGCGCGCCCTGTTCCAGCGGCCCCGCAGCGCCCTGTCCGGCATCTTCGGCCCCGACGGCCGCCCCGTCACCGAACCGCTCGTCGACGACGAGGGCATCGTCTACGGCGAGATCGACCTCGGCCGGTGCATCCAGCCCAAGCAGATGCACGACATCACCGGCCACTACAACCGCTTCGACATCTTCCGCCTCGAAGTCGACAACCGCCCCCGCCTGCCGGTGACCTTCACCGCGCCGCCCGCGGGCCCCCTGACCACCACCGCTGAGGAGGACGTATGACCATCGAGCAGGACGACACGATGCTCGGCCGCGCCCGGGTCTCCGACACCCCCGAACTCGAGCGCTACTACGGCGAACTCGAGACCCTGGACGCCGGCGCCCTGTGGACCGTCGCCAACGACATCGAGCCCTGGTACCCCCAGCCCAAGTCCGTTCCCGTGTTGTGGCGCTACGAGGAGCTGCGCCCCCTCGTCCACAAGGCGCTGGGCCTGGTCAAGGCCGACGACGCGGGCCGCCGCGTCGTGATGCTCGTCAACCCCGGCCGCAAGGACGTCAGCGCCGCCGCCGGCCTCCTCTACACCGGGCTGCAGATCATGGGCCCCGGCGAGGCCATGACCGCCCACCGCCACCAGGCCGCCGCCCTGCGCTTCGTCCACGAGGGTACGGGTGCCTGGACCATCGTCGACGGCCAGAAGCTGAAGGTCGGCCCGCGCGATTTCGCCATCACCCCGAACGGCACCTGGCACGAGCACGGCAACGACGCCGAGGACGCCCCCGTCATCTGGCAGGACGGCCTCGACATCCCGCTCGTCAACGCCCTCGACGCCGGGTTCTACGAGGTCCACCCCGAGCTCCACCAGACACCCGGGAAGGTGGTCAACTCCTCCGTGCTCCAGTACAGCGCGAACCTGCTCCCGTACGGCTCGGAGCGGTGGAGCAGGCCCTACTCGCCGCTGCTCGCCTACCCCTGGGAGCCGACGTACGAGGCCCTGCTGGGCCTGGCGAAGGCGAGCGAGGGGTCCCCGTATGACGGGATCATCGCCGAGTACACCAACCCGGTCACGGGCGGCTCCGTGATGCCCACCATGGGCGCCCACATGCAGCTGCTGCGCCCCGGACAGGCCACCCGCGCCCACCGGCACACCGGCTCGGTGATCTACACGGCCGCCAAGGGGCACGGGGTCTCGGTCATCGCCGGGCAGCGCTTCGAATGGCGCCAGGGCGACATCTTCTGCGTCCCGTCCTGGGCCTGGCACGAGCACCACAACCTCGACCAGTCCGAGGACGCCTGCCTCTTCTCCTTCAACGACTTCCCGGTCATGCGCTCGCTCGGCTTCCACCGCGAAGAGGCGTACCCGGACAACGACGGCCACCAGCCCATGCCGGCCTCCGCCCCGGCCGCTGCTGCCGCCCCGACCGCCACCGCCTGACCCCGAGGAACCCACCATGCGTCTGCTGACCTTCACCACCGGCGATTCCGCGGCCCGCCTCGGCGCCGACGTCGACGGCCTCGTCCTCGACCTCGCCGTCCTGGCCGACCACGCCGGCGTCGACCTCCCGCGCGATCTGCTCTCGTTCGTCCAGGCAGGACCCGCCGCCCAGGAGACCGCGACCCGCCTCCTCGCCGCCCATGCCTCCGCCCGCCCGGCCGGGGCCGTCCACCGGCTCGAAGAGGTCACCCTGGGCGCCCCGCTGCGCCCCGGCAAGATCATCGGGGTCGGCCTCAACTACGTCGAGCACGTGGAGGAGTCGAGCCGCAGCCTGGACACCGACAAGGAACTCCCGCCCCGCCCCGTCCTGTTCAGCAAGCCCGCCACCGCCGTCACCGGCCCCGGCGCGCCGATCCTGCACAACGGCGACCTCACCCAGCAGCTCGACTGGGAGTGCGAGCTGGCCGTCGTCATCGGCCGTACCGCGTTCCGGGTGAGCGAGGAGGACGCGTACGAGCACATCTTCGGCTTCAGCATCGTCAACGACATCAGCGCCCGCGACCAGCGCCGCTCCGGCCAGTGGTTCTTCTCCAAGGGGCAGGACTCGTACGCACCCTTCGGCCCGGTGGTGGTCACGGCGGACGAGATCCCCGACCCCATGGCCCTGGACCTCTCGCTGCGCGTCAACGGCGTCACCAAGCAGAAGTCGAACACCCGGCACATGCTGTTCCCGATCGCCCGCCTCATCGCCGACATCAGCTCCGGCGTGACCCTGGAGCCCGGCGACGTCATCGCCACGGGATCGCCCTCCGGCGTCGGCGCCGGCATGGTGCCGCCGGAGTTCCTCGTCCCGGGTGACACGGTCGAGGCGACCGTCGAGCGCATCGGCACCCTGGCCAACCCCGTCGTCGACGCCCGCTGACCGTACGCCCAGCAAGCACCGAGGAGTACCCGTGCCGCCCCGCACCTACCGCATCGGCCAGATCGTGCCGAGCTCGAACGTGACCATGGAGACCGAGGTCCCCGCCATCCTGCGCGCCCGCCAAGCGGTGCTGCCCGACGAGAGGTTCACCTTCCACTCCAGCCGGATGCGCATGACCCATGTGACGCCGCAGCAGCTCAAGGCCATGGACGCCGACTCCGACCGCTGCGCCGTGGAACTGTCCGACGCCCGCGTGGACGTGCTCGGCTACGCCTGCCTCGTGGCGATCATGAGCATGGGCCTCGGCTACCACCGCGCCTCGGAGCAGCGGCTGCACACCCGTACGGTCGAGAACGGCGCCCCCGCACCCGTCGTGACCAGCGCGGGCGCCCTCGTCCACGGACTGCACACCATCGGCGCCCGCAAGATCGCCCTGCTCGCCCCGTACATGCGCCCGCTCACGCGGACCGTCGTGGACTACCTCACCCACGAGGGCATCGAGGTCCTCGACTACGAGGCCCTCGAAATCCCGGACAACCTCGACGTGGCCGCCCACGACCCGGCCAGGCTGCCCGGCCTCGCCAGCGCGCTGGAGTACGCGGACGCCGACGCGGTCGTGCTCTCCGCCTGCGTGCAGATGCCCTCCCTGGGTGCCATCGAGGAGGCCGAACAGCTCCTGGGCAAGCCGGTGGTGTCAGCCGCCGTCTGCACCGCCCACCAGATGCTGCGCGCCCTCGACCTGCCGGCGCTGGCCCCGGGGGCGGGACACCTGCTCTCCGGCGCGTATGCGGAGGCACCGCTGCCGCAGTAGTCTCCGCCGGGCTCGCGGCGGGCTCGATATGATCGCGACCGCGTACAACGGAAGGCGATCATGTCGGACAGCCCCCTCAGGCCCAGCTCGTTGATCAACACGGTCTACGGAGCGTTCCTGCGCCGCCTCGGCGGCTGGATCTCCATCGCCGACCTGATCACGCTGATGGGCGAGCTGGACGTCGACGGCCCGGCCGTGCGGTCGGCGATCTCGCGGCTCAAGAAGCGCGGCGTCCTCGAACCGGAGCGCCGCGGTGCCACCGGCTACCGGCTCAGCTCGGCCGTGCACCCCGTCTTCGACGAGGGCGACCGCCGCATCTTCGCCAGCCTCGAGCCCGCCGACCTGGCCGACGGCTGGGCCATGGCGGTGTTCTCCGTACCGGAGTCCGAGCGCTCCCACCGCTACCAGCTGCGCACCCGGCTGACCTGGCTCGGCTTCGGGAACATCGCCCCGGGTGTGTGGCTGGCCCCGGGGCGGCTGCTCGAGGACGCCCGCGGCATGCTCGTCCGGCTCGGCCTCAGCGAGTACGTGCACCTGTTCGCCGCCGACTACGCCGCCTTCAGCGACCTGGCGCAGACGGTGAGCGAGTGGTGGGACTTCCCGGCGATCCAGACGCAGTACGCGGCCTTCACCGACACCTACGCCCCCGTCGCCGAGCGCCTCGCGGCGGAGGGGGAGCCCGGCCCGGCCGAGGCGTTCCGCCACTACGTGCCGCTGCTCACGCAGTGGCGCCGCCTCCCGTACCTCGACCCGGGCCTGCCGAGCGAACTCCTGCCGGCCGACTGGAACGCGGTGGCCGCCCGCCAGGTCTTCCAGCAGCTCCACGCGGTCCTGCTGGAGCCGAGCCTGCGCCACGTCCGGGAGGTCACCGGGCTGGAGGAGGCAACCTCCTAGGGCAGCGGCGGGACGGTGTACGTCGGGATCGACGGATCGTTCGGGGCGGGCTTCCACGGCGTCCAGTCGGGCGTCAGGGTGGGCCGCGGCGGCGCCGGCGGCGGATTGGGGCCGCGGTTCGGGTTCTGCGGGACCGACGAGGTGCGCGGCGGGGTCGGGGCCTTCGGCCGGGCGCCGGGGGTGGCCGTCGGGTCCGGGGTCTCGCCCGGCTCCGCGGAGGCGGCGGGCGTCGGCGTCGGCCCCGCGGTGGTCGGAGAGGACGAGGCCGTGGCCGACGGGCTCGCGCTCGGCGTCGGCGAACCGGACTTCTCCGGCGCCGGTGACGCGCCGCCGGAACAACCGCCGAGCAGCAGGCTGCCCGCCAGCAGTGCGGTCATGGACATCGGCACTCTGCCGTGAGGGCTGACGCCCACCGGCCACCTCCTGGAACACGATCTGGTCAGTGCGCGGTGATCGTAGCCCAGACCTGCGCGGATGCTTCCGGCAGGTGATCGGTGGCCTCGGGCGCAAGGCGGACCGCGCCGCACCCGCCGCCGGCGTCAGGGAGCACCCGTACCGGCCCGTGCGAGGGCGACGACGCCGGCACAGATCAGTGCCACGCCCAGCAGTTGGGGGAGCACCCACCACCCCGCCCGCAGGTGCTCCTCGTACAGGACCACGCCCAGCGCGATGCTGATGCCCGCATCGCCCAAGGTCAGTGCGGGCTGCGAGGCGACCAGCGGCCCGCCCTGCATGGCGTGTTCGAGCAGCAGCAGGGCGCAGATGCCCGTCGCGCCGAAGGCGTACGTCTGCCACGCGGTCAGGAAGCCGACGATGCCGTGCTCGGTCAGCACGAACACGGAATGCTTCATCAGGGCGGCCGTGATCGCGTAGCAGACGGCGGTGGCCGCGCCGAGGCAGCCGGCCCGCGCACGCCCCGGCGGCCTGCGCAGCCCGGCCACCGCCAGGGCCGCGACGACGGCCGCGCACGCGGCGAGGGCGGGGATCCACCGGTCGGCCGGCACGTGCGTCCGGTTCCCCGTGGGGGAGGCCGCGAACAGCGCCACCCCCAGCCCGGCCACCACCCCCGCCACGGCCAGCCACAGCGCCCCCGGCAGCCGCCGCCGGGCTACCAGCGAGGCGATGAGCAGCGCGAGCGGCAGCTCCAGTACGAACAGGGGCTGTACGAGGACCAGCGCACCGGTGGCCAGCGCCGCGGCCTGCCCCACTCCGGCCGCGATCACGGCCAGGATCCCGGCGATCCACACGGGCCGCTTCAGCAGATCGAGCACCAGGCCGAACCGGAAGCCCTTGCTCTGCGGCACGGTCAGCGCGGCCCGCCGCTGGAGCACGGTGGCCAGCGCATTGCTGAGCGCCGCGAACAGCGCGAAGAAGACCGGCAGCACGACGCCCATCCGCCGATCCTCACGGCCCCCGCCGCACCCCCGGCCCGCCGACACGCCCCGACGGGCGGATTCCCCCTGTCCGGTCCTCCGGCGACGGGGGCGGAGGGATCAGCGGCCGGCCCCGGCCCGGGCCAGAGCCAGCGCCGCCAGGGCCTGCGGTGCGCCGGCCTGGCCCCGGATGCCGGGGAAGGCGTTGACGTCCACGATCAGCGGGATGCCGTCGCCGGTGTCGATGAGGTCGACCCCGTAGACGTCGAGGGCGAACACCTCGCCGGTCCGGCGGACCACGTCCGCCCAGCCGGGCGGCAGTTCGGCCAGCGCCAGCGGCCGGGTCGGGCCCCGGCCCTGCGGTGCGAGCTCGGAGCGCCGCAGGGCGGCGAAGACCCGGTCCCCGATGGCCCACAGCTTGTGGTCCCAGCCGCTGTTGGGCGCGAACTCCTGGACCACGACCGGCTCCTGCGGCCACGCGTCCGCCAGCTCGCGCAGCCGGGCGCGGTCGTCGACCCGGGCGACCAGGTCGTGCCTGCGGCTGTGCCGGCTCTTGACCACCAGGGGCGAGGCGCCGAGCGGCTCACCCGCCGCCCATGCCGCGAGGGAGCCGTACGTGCGCGTGCCCGCGAACGGCAGACCGGCCTGCAGGGCCACCTCCGCCATTGCGGTGCGGTCCTGGCAGAGCGCGGTCGCCGCCGCCGAGTTCAGCACCGGGGCCCCGCGCCGCTCCAGCTCCCGGGCGAGTTCAAGCGCCCCCGGCGTGCGCGACTTCAGCAGGTAGACGTCGGCCAGGTCGTCAGGGGCTTCGTCCACGGCACCCGGATCCAGCGAATCCACCCGGTGCCCGGCGGCTTCGAGCAGCGCCGTCGCGGCGGCCAGCAGCGGATGGCCGGGCTCCGGCGTGACCAGGCAGATCCTCACAGGGCGGCCTCGCCGGCCCGCGCGGACGCCTGCACGGGCGACCCCTGCACGGGCGACCCCTGTACCGGCGACCCCTGTACGGGAGACGCCTGCACCGGCGACCCCTGCACCGGGATCGACAGCGGCAGTCCCTGCGGCACCCGCGGGTGGCACACGGCGGCCGCCGTCGCCGCCGGGCTGCCCGTCCGCGCCAGCCCCAGCACGGCCCGCGCCACCCGGGCCGCCGCGTCCGGTACCTGACGGAAGCTCGGGAAGTCGTTCACGTCCACCACCACGGGCCCGTCCGGACCCAGCAGCACGTCGACCCCGTACAGGTCGAGCCCGTAGACCGCCCCCACCTGCGCGGCCATCGCCGCCACCTCGGCGGACAGCGGTACGCGCCGCTCCCGCACCGCCGGATCCGGGTGCAGGGGCGAGCACCGCTCGGTGGCGAACAGCTCGCCGCCGACCGCGTACACCTTGATGTCGGTGCCCGAATTGGGCACGTACGGCTGGGCGATGAGCATGTGCTCGCCGGCCAGCCCGGGCAGGACCGCCTCGAGTTCCGCGGGCGAGGACACCAGGTGCACGGCCCGCCCGGAGCTGCCGTCCGCGGGCTTGACGACGAGGGGGTACTCCGCGGCCGGTATCTCCCGCAGCAGTTCCGGCTGCGCCACGGCGTACGTCGGGGGCATCGCGAGCCCCCGGGTCCGGCCGATGGCGGCTGCCAGCGCCTTGTCCCGTACGCCACGGATCGAGCGGGCGTCGTTGACCGTGGTCATCCCGGCCGCGGCCGCGGCCTCGAGCAGGGTCAGCCCCGGACCGCCCGACACGGTCTTGAGCACCCACGCGTCGTGCGCGCCCGAGGCCACGACCTCGGTCATCCGCAGCAGCGAGCCGCCCGGCCGCACCACGTCCACCTGGTGGCCCCATGCGGTGAGCTGCCGGATCACCTCGTTCGGCATGCCGTCGTGGCGGTAGTGCTCCTCCACCAGGAAGCAGAGCCTCATCGACCTTCCCCATATTCCCCGGACGTCCGCCGATCCCGTCCGGCGAGTTGTGACGTCACAGGATGTCATGGACCGCAATGTGATGATCGGTCCGGATGGGGACGTGGGCGTTCCGGCCTGCGGCCGCCGTCACTCGCGGTGCGTGATGGCCACCAGTGCCGCGTCCCGTACCTCCGTCTCCGCGTGCCGCCTCAGCTCCCGCAGCAGCGCCCGCCACTCGGCAGGCCAGTCGCAACGCCCGCCCATCGCCGAGGTGAGCGCGACGGCGAACAAACCCGGAACCGGGGCGCCGTCCTGCGCGAGACCCCGTACGGCCTCCAGCACCACGGCGGGGTCCCCGACCCGGTCGCCGTGCCGGTTCCCGTCGCGCAGCGAGACCGCCGTCGTCGCGGCCAGCCCGGGCCGGCCCGCGTGGGCCGCCACGAGCTCGGCCAGGGCCGCCCGCAGCTCTGGCAGGTCCGCGCGCAGGTCGACCGACCGCCTCAGCAGCGCCACGCGGGCCGTGGCCAGGGCGGGTTCACCGGCGAGCTGCCGTACCAGGGCCGCGCGCAGCCCGTGGTGCTCCGCCGCGACGATCTGGCTCAGGAACCGCACCCGCTGGAGGGCCGGCAGATCGCGCTCGGCCTCGGCCTCCGCGTCGTCCCCGGACCGTACGACGGCCAACAGCCCGTCCACGGCGCGATGGAACTGGCTCCCGGGCTCGCCGCCGCCGACGGGGTGCGGGAGCCCCGAACCGGCGATCTTCTCCAGCGCCGTCGCCGCGGCCTGCCAGCCGGGGTTCGGCGCCAGGTCGCAAACGGCCCGCCGTACGGGGTCCGCGGCGTCCGGCGCGTAGGCGACCCAGTCCGGCAGCGCCGCGACCGCCTGAGCGGCCACGGACCGCTGGGGAGAGGCGGCGAGGAGCGCCACCAGCCGGGCGTAGCGCGGCCGGTGCGGCGCCGCCACCGAGAGCACCGGGGTGTGCGCGATCACGGCCCCGGCCTCCCGGGTACCGCTCGCCGCGGCCGTCTCCAGCAGGTCCCAGACCTCCCCGGTCCCCAGGAGCCCGATCGCCAGGCTCACGGCGGCGGTCGCCACGTCGGGGTGGCTGTCGGCGTCGCCGGAGATGCGTGCCAGCAGCGCCGCGGCCCGGCGGGGCGGCAGGAACCGAGCGCTCAGGCGGAGCGCCTCCTTGCGGCTGGTCACCTTGACCCCCGAAGGCGCGGCCAACAGCCCGTCCAGCAGCTCCGCGAGCCGGGTCGGCGCGGTCGCCGCCGCGGCCCGCCCGGCTGCGTACACCGCGACCCGGGCGTGGTCGTCGCCCGCGTGCGCGAGCAGTTCGGGCAGGACCACGGCGGGCTCCACCGTCCGGGCCGCGGCGGCCAGGGCGGTCTCCGCGAGCCGTGTGTCCGCCGAGCGCGCGTGCCGTCGTACGAACTCCAGCCCGTGGTCGGGGATCCGCGCCGCCGAGCGCAGGGCGTCCGCCCGCTCGTACACCGTCCTGGATTCGTCGCCGACGGCCACCTCGGCGAGCCAGGCCGCCTCGTCCTGCTGGCGCGGCACCCACCGGTCCGCCCGCTCGAGCCGGGGGAGCGGCCGTACGGAGCCCTCGCGCAGGAACCGGCCGTACGGCGGACGCGCGGCGAGCGCGGAGTCCAGCAGATCGGTGCGGTGAGCCGACAGCACGTCCAGTACGGGCGCCAGCGCGGCCGCCGACGGCTCCCGCTCCAGCAGTACGGCCACCCGCGCGCCGCGCGTCGCCGGGTCCGACAGCCAGACCCCGGCGAGCCGCGGGAACACCCCGCCGGCGCACTGCTCCAGGGACTCGCCGAGCATCCGCTGGAGCTCCGGCATGAGGCGGCAGCGGTCCCCGAGATAGGACACGAGCGTGAGCAGCGGTTCGTACTCGCCCTTGGACGCCCGGCCGTCGAGCCAGGGGCGCAGGACCTCGAAGATCCGCTGCTCCCGGCCGCGCGGCAGCACGCCCCCGTACCCGCCGTGCAGGAGGCGCCCGGTGCGGACGGCACGCTCGCGGAGCGTGCGCAGCGCCCAGTCGAGCAGCACGCAGGACGGAGCCGGTTCCTCCAGCACCGCGAACACCAGGCGCTCCAGGGCCCGGCGCGTGTCGTCGGAGTGGTCGCGGGCCTCGACGGCGTCCACGGCGATCCGCTCCAGGCAGGCCACCGACGCCTCGGCGGCCAGCAGCGGCACCGGCACCCTGGACAGGGCCGCCAGGGCGGCCGAGCGCACGGGGTCGCGTTCGTTGCGCAGCCGCCGTGTCATCAGTTCCAGCACCTCGCCCAGCGCTTCGGCGTCGCTCGCGTGGACCGCGTTCTCGACGAACCGGACCCAGGCCACCCGGCGGGTGTCGGCGTCGGAGCTCCGCGTCCCGGCGAGGAGTTCCGGCCGCGCCTCGGCGACCGGCAGGTGCGCGACCGCTTCGAGGACTCGGTCGGCCGCCCCCGCGTCCCGGCGGGCGCGGTCCGCGCGGCGCCGTGCCACGGCCTGGCGGCGCTCGCGCGGGAGCACGGCCAGGACGTCGTCGGGGACCATCCCGTCGGGGGCGGGGAGGTGCGCGGTGGCCGCGTCGTGGAACGCCGCACGCCGGCCCGGAGGCAGCGCCTTCAACAGCGCGGCCAGGTACGCGGGGCGCCCCGCCCAGCGGCGGCCGAGGGCGGGCAGGGACGGCGGATCGGCCCGGACGAGCTGCCGCAGCCGGGACGGCGGAAGGAGGCGCTCCTGGTACCCGTCCGCCCGTTCGGGGGAGGTCAGCCAGCGTACGAAGCGTTCCGCGTCGGCGGCGATCAGATCGCCGACCCGGTCGTCCAGGCGCCGGGGCAGCCGGCCCGGCCCGTACTGCTCCAGCAGGCCGAGCACGCGCTGCGGGGCGGCGGGCAGGGCCGCGGCCAGACCCGGGGCCTGACGTTCCCACCAGCTCGTGCGCAGGCCCTCCGGCAGCTCCGCCAGTTCGGCCGCCGCCTGGTCCAGCACCGGGCCGGGATGGCAGCGGCCCAGCCGGTGCCAGTGGGTGACGGCATGGGCCAGCTCCGGCAGCAGGGCGGAGACGAACTCCGGCCCGCAGGCCGGGAGCAGGGAGGCGGCCTCGGCGTCGCCCCACTGGGCCCGGACGAGGGGCGTCAGCCGTTCCGCGAGCGCCCGGCGTGATCCCCGGAACACGGCTTGCGTCAGCTCCCGGCGGATCTCGGCGGAGGCGTCGTCGTACGCCGCCTCGATCGCCTCGTCCGGCACGGGCAGCGTGCGCACGGCCCGCCGGGCGAAGGACCGCACCACCGGGTCCGGGTCGGCCAGCCGCTGCGCCAGGTACTCGGTCTGCCGCCCCGCCGATGCCGCCAGCGCCGCCAGCCGCCGCTCGTAGCGGCCCCGGCCGGCCAGCTCGGCCAGTACGCCGGGCAGTTCGCCGCTGCGGGCGAGGTCCCGGGCGGTGGTGGCGAGCAGCCGCAGCCGTTCGGCGTACGGGAGCGGATCGAGGTCGGCGAGCAGGCGTTCGACTGAGCGTGACATGGCGTTCAGTGTGCCCACCGGGGCTGACGAGGAGAAACGGTTTCCCGGCGGCTGCGCACAGCGAGGAGCCCGGGCGGCCGTCACTCGGCCGCCCGGGCTCCGCTTCTCCTCGTCGACGGGCCCCCGCCGGATTACACCGGCATGGGCACGGACACGAACCGCTTGCCCGATTCGTTCTCGACCACGACCTCCTTGACGTTGGCCGGGTCCACCGCCGCCGAGCCGTCCAGCGAGGCACCCTTGCCCTCGCCGTTCTGGCTGCCGACGACCCAGCTGCCCGCGGAGGTGCGCTTGCCGTCCTTCCCGACGACGATCAGCAGGCAGCGCTCGCCGGGCGGGATCCCCGCCACGGCCGCGTGCACCCGTACCCATTTGGCGGCGGGTGTGACCTGCACGGTCATCCGCGCATTGGTGCCCGGGTCGGTGGCCGATGCCACCTTCGTACCGGCCACCGGGGGTGACGGCTGCGCCGTGACCGTCGGCGTCGGCGGCAGCGGCTGGGCGACGGGCCCGCCGTCCGCGGAGCCCAGCTGCGCCCCGGCCCAGAACACGGCGGCCAGCGAGGCCGCCGCGGCCAGTCCCGCGACGCTCCATCGTCGGCGCCGCTCGCCCGACGCCTCGCCCCGCATCTGCCGCAGCGTGCGCTGGAGCAGCAGATCACCGCCCTGCGGCGGTCCGTCGAGGAAGGCCTCCGCAGGCACCTCGCCCAATGCCGCTTCCATCTCGCGCAACGCGGCCACCTCCTCACGGCATTGCACGCAGCCGCTCATGTGCTCTTCGACCTGGCGGACGTCCTCCGCCTCCAGGACGCCGAGAACGTACGGGCCGAGCAGTTCCTCCTCGTGCCGCTGCCGGTTCATGCCACCACCTCACGCAGTCCGGCGGGCTGCTGGGGCGGCCTGCCCATTCGATTGCCCTCCCTGGTACTGCCTTGTCGGAATACCTCGCGCAGCGCCTTGAGGGCGTAGTGCGCGCGTGATTTGACCGTGCCCGCCGGGATGCCGAGGCTGTCGGCCGCCTCGGCCACGCTGAGCTGGCGGTAGTACAACTCCTTCAGCACGTCCCGGTGCTCCGGGGACAGCTGGTCGAGGGCCCCCAGCACGGTCATCGTGTCGACCACGGAATCGGCGTGGTCCAGCTCCACCGGGGGAGCGGCCGCGGCCCCGGAAACCTCCGCGGGGCGGGCGGCCTTGGCCCGGTAGCGGTCGGTGATGATGTTGCGGGCCACCGTCAGCAGCCAGCCGCGCACCGAACCCTTTCCGTTGACCAGGACCTCGGAATGCCGCCAGGCCCGGATGAGGGTCTCCTGGACGACGTCCTCGGCCGTGGCCCGGTCACCGGTCAGCCGGGTGGCGTAGGCGAGCAGGGCGTGGCCGTGCTCCTCGTAGACCGACCTGATCAAAGCCTCGTCGGTCGAGCCCCGCCGCGTGCGGGGCCACAGTGGTCCGGCCATCTCACCCTCTCCGTCTTCCTCGCCCATCTGGTGCGGACAGAACACGCCTCCCGACGGGACCTGGTTCATGTGACCCGCATCACTCCGATGCGGCGGTACTTCGACGCGGCGGCCCTCAGGTCCGGCAGCCGAGCCCCTCGTTGAGGCATGCGACGACCGCGGCCATCTGCCCGTCCGTCATGGCGTCCACGAACATCGCGTGGTCCGTCTTCGGGCTGTGCCGCTGCTCGGGGAAGGAGTCGACGGCGACCGGCACGCCCGGCGGCACGTCGTACGCGAGGGAGATGCGCAGCTGGGGCACGGCGAAGGTGCCCTGCGGGCAGACGCCGTTGGCCGCGGGGAAGCCCAGGTGCGAGCGGTGGCCCGGGCTCTCGGTGTCCAGTCCGTTCCAGCAGCTGGGGAAGACGAGCGTACGGGTGAGGCGTTCGCCGGCGGGGCAGCGCGGGTAGCGGGTGGTGAACCGGTCGGGGGATCCGGAACAGCCCCAGCGGGCGCGGACGTCGGCGTCGCTCGCCGCGGTGTACGCCACCGCGTCACCTGTCATCGCGCGCAGGAAGCGCGGCATCGGCACGACCTTGGCCACCGGGCTGCCGCGGAACTCCACGGAGACCGCCGCCTCGGGCAGGATCTCGCCCGAGTTGCCGTGCCCCGCGGAGCTCTCGTGGGGGTGGCTGCCCGCCCGGTCGAGCCGGCGCAGGACGGGCCAGTAGTACGTGGAGCGGTCGCCCCCGCGGCAACTGGTCGCGGCCGCGGCGAGGGAGGCATCGGTCGACATCGCGTCCGTGGACAGGTTCCCGACGTACGCGTGCGTGTGGTGGGCGCCCGAGCGCAGTCCCGGCGACACCACCAGGTTGTCCTCGTTGTAGTGGCGCTCCTCGTTGCGGCCGCAGTCCACCGTCACGGTGCCCGTCGAGGCGTCGGGCCCGGCCGACGGATCGCGGGGACCGGGGGGTACGTCCTGTATGTCCACGTAGTCACGGGAGTTCATCCCGGAATGCGGCGTCCCGTCGGGGCTCGCCACCCGGGCAGCGCCCAGCACGGCGGCGGTCAGCCCGATGCCGAGCACCAGGCAGACGAGCAGTGTGAGCAGTCGGCGTTCGTTCCGCATGCGGGTCACGGTTGCCGCTGCGCGCCGCAGCGTCAACCTGGCATCCGCATCTCGGCCGGGCAGCAGCCGGGGAGCTTGCCGAGCCGGCGGCCGGCCGCGCACAGTACCCGGCATGACACCCGCTGAGCTCCTGCACGCGTTCGCCCGCACCCGCGCCTCGCTCGACGGCGCCGAGGTGACCTTCTGGTGGTCCGGGGACGTCCACTCCTGGGCCCCGGACCAGCCGTACCGGCGCCTCTTCGGCTTCGAAGGCGTCAACGTCGCCCGGCTCGTCGATGACCCGGAGACGGGAGGCTTCCAACTGCTCACCAGGGAAGCCGCGTTCTACCTGGATCCGCAGACCCGGGAGATCCTGGACACCTGGGAGGGCAAGCCGGTGATCCACATCTGGAACGATCCGGCCAATCTGAGGCTGCGGCCGTTCCCGGTCCCGCTGACCGAGCTCGGGGACCAGGTCTGCTTCAGTCTGGAGATCCCGCTCGCCTACCCCTCGCCGCTCCCGGTCGCCGAGTACCCGCTGAACTCCGCCGACGACACGTACAAGGCCCTGGAGCTCTTCCAGTTCTTCGCGCCGCGCTCCGTGCTCACCACCAAGGAGCCGGGCGTCCCCTGCACCATGTCGTGGATGCGGATGTCCCCGTGGCTCCCGTGGATGGAACAGGGCCAGCGCCCGGGCGGCCTCACCTTCCACTGCCGGGGCCGCAAGCTCGCCTCCTACGCCGAGGTCCCGGAACGCACCCGCGCCCACATCGCGGCGCACCACCCCGAGTACGCGCACGCCCCGGAGAAGTGGACCGAACCCAACGAGACGAGCTGGACCTCCTTCCGCAGGCACCACGCACCGCAGCCGCGGCCCTGACGGCCCGACGGCTCTGCCGGGCCCGCGGCCCGTACGGCGCAGCCCGGGATGCGGCACGCGCCGGGTTCTGACGATGATGGCAGGACCCGGCAGCGGGCTCGTACACACGCCCGCCCACCGGTCGACCGCATGCGCCGCCGACGCCCGACGCCCGACGCCATCGCCGTCCCGGTCGCGGCCATGAACGGCCTCAGCCCTGCCGTGCACGTGTGAGGAGGAGTTGTGGCACCTCTGGCTCGGATCCGCCTCGACGGCGGGGGCGGTCTTCTGATCGAAGCCCCGGCCGGGCTGGAGGCTTTGGAGGGGCCGGTGAAGGCCGGCCGCCTCGGCGAGGCCATCCACGACCTGCCGGGGACGCTGCAAGAGGCTCTGGTCCCGATCACGAAGGCGGTCGACGCCACCCTCGGGCAACTGCGCAAGGCGCAGCCCGACCACATCGCCGTCGCCTTCGGTGTCGACCTCGCGTTCGAGGCAGGGGCCGTGATCACCAAGACCGGCGCCGGCTGCCACTTGAACGTGACCGTCGCCTGGAGGGCGCCCGGCGCCGCCCGACCGGGCCCGGACGGCAGCGCGGGCTGATCCGGGTGGACAGCGCCGGCGACGGGCCGGATCCCGCGAGGGGCCCGGCGGACGACCACCCGCCGGGAGCGGGAATCTCGGCCGCAGTGGCTCAGGTCCTCGCCGCCGACGGCGCGGTGGCCGGCGCCGGCTTCCTCGTGGCCCGGGACATCCTGGTCACCTGCGCGCACGTCGTCACCGGGGCCGGATCCGGGCCCGGCGGGAGCGTCCAGCTGGTCTTCCCGCACGCGGCCGGCGCGCCCCGGGTCGAGGGGCAGGTCCTGGAGGAGCCGTGGCGGGCCCCCGACGACGAGGACGTGGCCGTCGTCCGCCTGGGCGGCGCCCTGCCGGACGTGGAGGCGCTGGCGTTGGGCTCTGCCGAAGGCGCCTCGGGCCACAGGGTGCGCTCGTTCGGGTTCCCGGACCAGGCCCCGCGGGGCGGGCACTGGGGCTACGGTGTGGCCGGCGACTGGCTGGCGGCCGTCGAGGGCAGGAGCGCGCGCCTCCAGCTGACCGATGCCAACGACCTGACCACCGGGTTCAGCGGCGGGCCGATCCTCGACACCAAGACCGGCCTGGTCATCGGCATGCTCACCGAGATCACCGCCCCGGACGCGTTCGGGAAGGGGCAGGGCATCGCCTACATCACCCCCGTAGGGGTCCTGCGTGCGGTATGGCCCGATCTGGTGGAGCAGGACGTGTGTCCCTACCAGGGTCTGGAGCCGTTCACCGCAGCGCAGGCCCGCTGGTTCGAGGGCCGTAGGGACGCCGTACGGCAGGTCATCCAGAGCCTCGCCCGGCAGCGGCGGGTGACCCTGCTGCTCGGCCCCTCCGGTTCGGGCAAGTCCTCGCTCGTGGAAGCCGGCGTCCTGCCCGCGCTGGCCGACGGCGCACTGCCCGGCAGCGACCGTTGGCTGCAGGTCACCGCCCGGCCGCGGCAGAACCTGCTGCTCGAGATCGAGCGCGCCGGGCTTCCGGGGGCCGCGACCGACGGGATCGCCGCAGCCGTCACCCGCAGGCTCGAGGACGAACCCGTGCACGAGCGCGTCGTCCTGATCATCGACCAGTTCGAGGAACTGCTCGCTCCGTCCGGCAACGGCCTGCAGCACGCACACCGCCAGGCCGCGACGGACCAGATCGCCGAAGCGGTGAAGTCGCACGCCGAGCTCAGCGTGATCCTGGTCATGCGTGACGACTTCTACCCCCAGCTGGCGGCTCTGGCCCGGATCGTGGAGGCGGCGATGCCGGGGCTGCTCAACGTGCCGAGTGCGCTGAGCCAGGAAGACCTGCACGACATTATCACCAAGCCCGCCCAGGATCTGGGAGCCCATTTCCAGCCCGGGCTGCCCGAGCACATCGTCCGTGACGTCCTGGACATCGCGCCCGAGGGCGCCGCGACCCGCGAGGCACCCGTCACCGCACTCCCCCTGCTGGAGCTGACGCTCAGCCAGCTGTGGCAGAGGCGCCAGGACGGATACCTCACGCACGATGCGTACGGGCGCATCGGCGGAGTCAGGGGCAGCATGACCACGTGGTGCGAGACGGCCCTCCGCCAGCTGCCGGACGATCAGCGGCTCATCGCGCAACGGATCCTGACCTCCCTCGTGCGGCCCGCCGACCCCGCCCACCACATTCCCGCGATCCGCGCGCAGGTCCCCCTGCACGACCTGCGCGACCTGGCGGCCGACCCCCATGCCGCGCCCGACGCCGGCGAGGCCTTCGACGAGGTACTGGCGACCCTCACCCGCTATCGCATCATCACCACGCACACGCCCCGCACGCCCGGCGGGGACGACACACCCGCCGGTCCGCCGGTCGCGGAACTGATCCACGACGCACTCATCCAGGACTGGGGCACGCTGCGCGAGTGGGTCAGCCAGGACCACCGCTTCCAGGACTGGCTCGAGGGCACCCGTGAACGGCAGGAACGCTGGAACGAGAGGCGCGACCCGGGGGACCTCCTCGGGGGGACGGCACTCGCCGAGGGCCTGGACTGGCAGCAGCAGCGCCGCCTGCCGCGGGACATCTGGGACTTCCTCACGGCGAGCCAGCAGCGCCAGCTGGCCGTCATCCGGCGCAACAAGATCACCATCGCGCTCCTTGCCGCCGGGCTCGTCGTGGCGCTCGTCGCCGTGGGCGGAGCCGTCTGGCAGTGGCGGACGGCCGAAGTCCAGCGCCGTACGGCCCTCTCCCTCGGGCTCGCCGCCCAGTCCGACGCGCTCATCAGCGCGAACCCCGACCTTGCCGCACTGCTGGCCATCAAGGCGTACCGCACGAAGCACACGCTCGAATCGATCAAGAGTCTGGACGTTGCCGCCGCCCTCCCACTGCGGCGGCGCCTGTCCGACCACACGGCACCGGTGTGGGCGGTGGCGTTCAGTCCCGACGGCCGCACGCTCGCCACGGGCAGTGCCGACAGGACGGTGCGGTTGTGGGACGTGGACACGGGTACGAGCCGCCCCCCGCTGGCCGGCCACGGCGGCGTGGTGCGGTCGGTCTCGTTCAGCGCGGACGGGCTCACGCTCGCCACTGGCAGTGACGACAGGACGGTGCGGCTCTGGGACGCGAAGAACGGCGCGCTCCGCACCGTGCTCCCCGGCCATACCGGCGCGGTGCGGTCGGTGGCGTTCGGCGGGGACGGTGTGCTGGCCAGTGGTGGTGACGACGGGACGGTGCGGTTGTGGGATGTGGACGCGGGCACGGCGCGTACGCTGTCCGGCCACACGGGGCCGGTGGTCTCGGTGGCGTTCGGCCGCGACGGTGTGCTGGCCAGTGGTGGTGACGACGGGACGGTGCGGTTGTGGGATGTGGACGCCGGCACGGCGCGTACGCTGTCCGACCGCCGCGCACCGGTGGAGTCGGTGGCGTTCAGTCGGGACGGGCGCACTCTCGCCACGGGCAGCCTCGACGGCACGGTGCAGTTGTGGGACGTGGACACGGGCACGAGTCGCCCCCCGCTGTCCGGCCACGGCGACGCGGTGTGGTCGGTGGCGTTCAGTCCGGACGGGAGCACTCTCGCCACGGGCAACTCCGACCGGACGGTGCGGTTGTGGGACGTGCACTCGGGCAGGAGTCGCCCCCCGCTGCTCGGCCACGGCGACGGGGTGTGGTCGGTGGCGTTCGGCCGGGACGGCACGCTCGCCAGCGGCGGCGACGACAAGACGGTGCGCTTGTGGGATACGGACACGGATATGGCCCGTCCCCCGCTGTCCGGCCACACCGGAGCGGTGCGGTCGGTCGCGTTCAGTCAGGACGGGGGCAGACTCGCCACCGGCAGTGACGACAAGACCGTGCGGTTGTGGGACGGCAGGACCGGCAAGCTCCTCAGGACGCTGCCCGCCCTCAGCGGGCCGGTGCGGGCGGTGGCGTTCGGCCCGGACGGGCGCACGCTCGCCAGTGGCGGTGACGACAGGGCAGTGCGGTTGTGGGACCTGGACACCGGCACGGCCCGCGCGCTGTCGGGTCATACCGGCGCCGTGCGCTCGGTGGCGTTCAGCAGGGACGACGTCATCGCCAGCGGCAGTGACGACAAGACGGTGCGGCTGTGGGACGGGAGGACCGGCAAGTTCCTGAGGACGCTGTCCGCCCACGGCGGCAAGCCGGTGACTGCGGTGGCGTTCCACCCCGGCGGGCGCATCCTGGCCACCGGCAGCATCGACGGCTCGCTGCGGCTGTGGGACGCGAAGACCGGCAAGCTCCTCAGAACGCTGCCCGGCGGCCACACCAAGGCGGTGGGCTCGGTGGCGTTCAGCCCCGAAGGGCGCACCCTGGCCACGGGCAGCCTCGACGGCACCGTGAAGCTGTGGGACGGGGACACCGGCGGGTACCGCAGTACCCTCCCGCGCTCCACGTACCCGGTGCATGCGGTGGCGTTCAGCAGGGACGGGCAGACCCTCGCCACCGGCAGCGACGACTTGGACGTGTGGTTGTGGCACGTGGCCGCCCGCAAGGTCCGCAGCAAACTGCCCGGCCACACCGACGTGGTGGGCTCGGTGGTGTTCGGTCCCGGTGTTCTCGCCAGTGGCGGCGAGGACAGAACGGTGCGGCTGTGGGTCGTCCGCGATCCTGATGCATCGATCAAGGAGATCTGCGGGTCCGTCAACCGGGGCCTCACCGAGGATGAGCTCAAGTCGGTCGGCCGCGTGTGTCCGACCCGCTGATGCCGCACTGAGGCGCGCAGGACCTCGAGCGAACGCAGCCCTGCACGGCCTGACCCGTATCCCGGGACAGGCCGTGCTGTGCTGTGTGGAGGGGTCTTGCCCGGGTTCGGGGTACACGTCCAGCTTTGCCCGCAGCCCGCTCCGCAGTCGTTGCCGGAGGCTGCTTCGAGGTGCGGTCGTCCCGCGTCGTACGGGCCACCCCCGCGGGAGGGCCGGCAGGGCCGGGAGGTAGGGTCCCGGGGAGGTGTAGGGGGGCGTCAGGGGGGTGGACAAGGGTTTTCCCGGTATCGGGTTCATCCTCGCGTTGCCTACTGTCTGCCCACCGGCGATCTTTCCCACCCCGAACGGACCCCGCGCCAACCCCACATGGTGTGAAGCCGTGCGGCCGGGAAGATCGCCCGCACCGCCGTTGCCCCTGCCCCGCCGAAGCGGCCGGGGCAACGCGGCGAGCAGCGGTGGCCGGGACGGGCGTGACCAACCCGTCCCCGGCCCCGTAGCCGCCGGTTCACCTCCCACACAGCTCCAACCGCCCGCTCCGGCTTGCCCGGAAACGGCCCGCGAAAGGGAACACCGTGCACGCAACGAGACGCAGGCTCATATCCGTGGTGGCGATGTCCGTCACCCTGCTCGCCGGCTCCGCCACCGCTTCCGTGGCCCTGACCGGTGCGGAGCCCGCGCCGGCCCCGGCCGCCGCCTCCACCCTCCCGGCCGCGGGTGCGCCCGCTTCCCCCGCTGCCGCGCCGGTGCAGAACCTGATCGTCGGCTACAAGTCCTCGGCCACCGAGGCCAGTTCCAACAAGGCCGCGGCCGACGACGCCACCGCCAAGGGCAAGAAGGCCGGCAACAAGAAGGCGAAGTTCGACCGCCGCCTCGGCACCGGTGCCGCCCTCGTCAACCTCGGCGGCGCCGTCGCCCCCGCCGAGGCGGCCGACGTGATGGCCCAGTTCCGTGCCGACCCGGACGTCGCGTACGTCGAGGTGGACTCCCGCGCCTACGCGATGGCCACCCCGAACGACACCGAGTACGCCAAGCAGTGGGACCTCTTCGAGCCCACCGCCGGCATGAACGTTCCGGCAGCCTGGGACAAGTCCACCGGCTCCGGCGTCACCGTCGCCGTGATCGACACCGGCTACGTGGCCCACTCCGACGTGGCCCCGAACATCGTCGCCGGCTACGACTTCATCAGCGACTCCGCCGGCGCCCGCGACGGCAACGGCCGCGACAACAACCCGGCCGACCAGGGCGACTGGAGCGCGGCCAACGAGTGCGGCACCGGCTCCCCGGCCAGCGGCTCCTCCTGGCACGGCACCCACGTGGCGGGCACCATCGCCGCCGCCACCAACAACGCCAAGGGCGTCGCGGGCATCGCGTACAACGCGAAGATCCAGCCCGTCCGCGTGCTCGGCAAGTGCGGCGGCACGACCTCCGACATCGTCGACGCCATCACCTGGGCCTCCGGCGGCTCCGTCGCGGGCATCCCGGCGAACGCCACCCCCGCCAAGGTCATCAACATGAGTCTCGGGGGCTCCGGCGCCTGCACCACGTCGTACCAGAACGCGATCAACGCGGCCGTCGCCCGCGGCACCACGGTCGTGGTCGCCGCCGGCAACAGCAACGCGGACGCGGCCGGCTTCTCGCCCGCCAGCTGCAACAACGTGGTCACCGTGGCCGCCACCAACCGCACCGGCGACCGCTCGTTCTACTCGAACTACGGCGCCAAGGTCGACATCGCCGCGCCGGGCGGTGAGACCCGCCGCGCCACCGACACGCCCGGCACCGTCACCACCCCCGAGAACGGCATCCTCTCCACCCTGAACAACGGCGCCACCACCCCGGGCTCGGAGATCTACAAGCCCTACCAGGGCACCAGCATGGCCGCCCCGCACATCGCGGGCCTCGCCGCGCTCGTCGTCGCCGCCAAGCCCTCGCTGACCCCGGCACAGGTCGAGTCGGCCATCAAGGCCAACGCCCGTCCGCTCGCCGGCACCTGCACCGGCGGCTGCGGCGCCGGTCTCGCCGACGCCGCCGCCACCGTGAACGCCGTGACCTCGCCGACCACCCCGGCCTTCGAGAACACCACGAACGTGAACATCGGCGACAACTCCACCGTGGAGAGCCCGATCACGGTCACCGGCGTGGCGGGCAACGCCCCGGCCACCCTCAAGGTCGACGTGAACATCGTGCACACCTACATCGGTGACCTGAAGGTCGACCTGGTGGCCCCGGACGGCAGCATCTACACGCTGCACAACCGGACCGGCGCCGGCACCGACAACATCAACCAGCAGTACACCGTGAACGCCTCCTCGGAGGTCGCGAACGGCACGTGGAAGCTCCGCGTCAACGACAACGCGAGCGGCGACACCGGCTTCATCGACACCTGGAGCCTCGGCTTCTGAGGGCCCGATAGTACGGACCATTGAGCCCCGCGGACCTGCTGATACACCTCGTATCAGCAGGTCCGCAGCCGTTTCCTGACAGCTGACTGAATTCTGCGTCACAATCCGTGTCCACCCGGCATCCGACCTCGTATTGTCGCGTCTCACAGGAGATGCACAGAGTGGGGACCGAGAGGCTGGTGGCTGTGCGTGGTGGCGGCGACGGGGAACGCTGACACGACCGTCGGACACGGTGAACTGATCAAGGCGGTCGAACGCGCGCTGAACGCGCACGGGCGGGCGCTCCTCACCGGACCCGCCGGCGCGGGCAAGACCGAGGTGGTCGGCGCGGTCGCGGCCGCGGCCGCGACCCGCCACGAGACCGTGCTCCGCCTCGCCCCCGAGGCCGCGGACCAGTGGATACCCGAGGCCTCCGCCGCCGCACTCCTCGCCTCCGTGCCCTGCGCCGCACTGGAACGCCTCTCCGGACCCCAGCGGACCGCCATCGCCCTCCTGCGCCGCGAGGCCGACGCGCCCCGGGCCGGCCGCGACCACGTGGCCCTGCGGCTCGCCGTCGTCGAGGTGCTCCGTACCCTCGCCGCCCGAACCCCCGTCCTGCTCGTCCTCGACAACGCCCAGTGGCTGGATGCGGAAAGCACCGATCTGCTCCGTTTCGCCCTGCGTCTGACCCCGCCCCGCGTACGGGTCCTCGTGGCCGAGTGCGTCCAGGGCGGCGCCCCCGTCGGCGGCCCCCTGTGCGGCCCCGGCACCCCCGAGATACGGGTCCCCCCGCTCGGCGCCGACGAGGTGGCCGAACTCCTCGCCCGCCACGGCCTCCCCGCCCGCCTCGCCGGCCGCATCCACCAGGCCAGCGGCGGAAACCCCCGCCTCGCCCTCGCCCTGGGCCACTCCCTCGCCGAAGCCGCCGAGGCCCGCGACGCCAGCGCCCACCACGCCGACCCCCTGCCCCTGTCCGGCCAGGCCCGCGAGGTCGCCCGCCGGCTCCTCGCCGAAGCCCCGGCCCGGGCCCGCCGCACCCTGCTGCTCGCCGCCCTCGCGGCCCGCCCGACGACCGCCCTGCTGCGCCGGGCCGGCCGCCCCGACGCCGAGGCCGAACTCGCCGAGGCGGAGCGGGCCGCACTGGTCACCGTCGGGGAGGACGGGGCCGTCGCGTTCACCGCCGGCGCCCTGCCCATGGCCCTGGCCGCCGACGCCGGCTGGCCCGAACGCGCCGCCGGACACGCCGCGCTCGCCGCCGCCGTCGACGACCCCGTCCAGGCCGTACGCCACCGCGCACTGGCCGTGGACACCCCCGACGAGTGGCTCGCCGCCGAGATCACCGAGGCCGCCGCGGCCTGCAGAAGGCGCGGTCAGCGCGCCCTGGCCGCCGAGCTCGGCCTGCTCGCGGCCGAACGTACGCCGACCAACCGGCCCGGGGACGAACTGGCCCGCCTCGTCGCCGCCGCCGAGGACGCCGGCTGGGCCGGCCGCGCCGATCTCGCACGCCGCGCCACCCGCGCCGTACTGGCCCGCGACGCCTCGCCCGCCGACCGGGTACGGGCCCGGCTCGCCGTGATCGACGCCGCGGGACAGGCCCTCGCCGCCCTCGACGAGACGTTCGCGCACGCCATGGACGACGCCGCCGCAGACCCCGCCCTCCAGGCGGCCGTGCAGCTGCGGATCGCCACGAAGTACAACCTCAGCGACGGCGACCCCGTCCGCTCCCGCGACGCCGCGGCCGAGGCCGGCCGGCTCGCCGCCCGGGGCGGCGACCAGGTCGCCGAGGCCATGGCGCTGACCGTACGGGCCCGGATGGGCCGCATCCTCGGGGACCTCGACGCCGAGGACATCCTGGCCGAGGCCCTGGCCCTGCCCGCCCCCGAGGTGCCGCTCGGCATGCGCAACGCGCCGCAGTACCTCGCCGTACGGCACGCCCTCTTCGACGACCGCCTCGACGACGCCCGGCGCCAGCTGCTCGTCCTGCTGCCCGCCGTCCGGCGCACCGGATCCGCGGAGGACGTCTTCGAGGTGCTGCGCAGCCTCACCGAGGTCGAACTGCGTCGCGGCCGGTGCGCGGTCGCCTCCGCGCACGCCCGCCGCGCCCTGGAACTGACCATCGAGGCGGGCCTCTCACCGGGCCCCGCCTGGTACGCCTCCGCGATGGCCGAAGCCATGGGCGGCAGCTTCGCGCGCGCCGCCGGGTACGCCCGGCGCGGCATCCAGGCCTCCGAGGAGGAGCACGACCAGGTGTTCCTCTCGCGCAGCCTCTACGCACTCGGCCTGACCGAGCTGGCGACGGGGGAGGCCGCGAAAGCCGTGGCCACGCTGCGCCGGGTGGCCGAACTCGAGGAGGCCCAGCAGGTCGTCGACCCCTCGATCCTGCGCTGGCACGGAGAGCTGGCCGAGGCCCTGGTGGCCGCGGACGCGCCCGACGAGGCCGCGGAACTGCTCGGCGCCGTCCGTACGGTCGCCCTCGAACTGGGGCGCACCGCGGTGGTGGCCGCACTCGACCGGGCCCGCGGGCTGTGCCTGTCCGCGCACGGGGACGCCGAGGCCGCCGTACACCTGCTGCAGGCCACGGCGGACCGGTTCGCCGCGCTCCAGCTCCCGGTGGAGCGCGGCCGTACGCTGCTCGCCCTGGCCCGGGTGGAGCGGCGCCGCCGCCGGCGCGCACCGGCCCGTGCCGCGCTGCGTGCGGCGGCCGAGGTGTTCGCCGCGGCCGGCGCGAAACCCTGGGTGGAACTCGCCGCCGAGCACCGGGAAGCGGCGCCGGCCGAGGGGGGCACGGCCGTGGCCCTGGCCGCCCTGACGGAGGCGGAGGCCCGTCTCGCCCTGCTCGTCGCCGAGGGCGCCAGCAACCAGGAGGCTGCCGCGAAGCTCTTCGTCAGCGTCAAGACCGTCGAGGCCCGGCTGACCCGGATCTACCAGAAGCTCGACGTGCGCTCCCGGGCCCAGCTGGCCACCACCCTGCGCACCCGCTGAGGGAGCGCGGAGCGGTGGCCGGGCCGGGTCAGCAGCCGAGGTTGCCGCCCGGTGTCACGCCCAGGATCTGCGTGAAGCTCTGGTACGCGTTGATCCGGCTCTGGACCTGGGCGGGGTTGCCGCCGTTGCACTCCAGGGAGCCGTTGATGGAGCGGATGGTCTCGCCGAAGCCGGCTCCGTTGACCATGGCGGCGTGGGCGGTCATCGTGCCCGGGCCGTTCTGGGTGTTCCAGTACCACAGGGCCGTCTTCATGGCGATGGCCGGATCCTGTTCCACGAGGTACGGGTTGGCGAGCAGGTTGATGCCGAGCGCGTCGCCGGCCGCCTTGTAGTTGAAGTTCCAGCTGAGCTGGATCGGGCCGCGGCCGTAGTAGGCGGCCTGCCCGGCGGGACAGCCGTACGGCTGGCTCCAGTCGCAGTAGTGGGGGTAGTTGGCGGTGTTCTGCTCGACGATGTACACGAGCCCGCCCGTCTCGTGCGAGACGTTCGCCAGGAAGGCGGCCGCCTCGCGCCGCTTGACGGTGTCGTCACCGGTGTTGGCGAAGCCGGGGTACGCAGACAGGGCCGAGACCAGGCCGTTGTACGTGTAGAACGAATTCCGGTTCGGGAACATCTGGTTGAACTGGGCCTCGGAGACGACGAAGCCGGACGGGTTGCCGGGGTCCTGGCCCCCGCCACCGCCGCAGGTGCCGAGGTCGGACCAGACGCCCCACTGCCCGGTGGTGCCGGGCGTCTCGCCCTGGGTCCACCACTTGGCCTGCCAGTTGTGCCCGCTGTACGAGGCACTCATGCCGTTGGTGTACACGGCGGACGAGGCCCACGGGGTGGCGCAGGCCGCGGCCGCTGAGGCGGGGGAGGCGGGGAGGGCGACCGCGAGGCCGAAGGTGGCGGCCGCGGCGGCGGCCAGGGCGAGGGTGCGGCGGCGAAGCGCACGTATCACGTAACTGCTCCTTCAGTGGGGGGAGTTGCCGTGGGGGGCAAGTACCGCCACTGAAGCGAAGCTGGTCTGGACCTGTCAAGGTCTAGACCAACTTTTGTCGCTTTCGGGCAAACGGGCAGAGCCGGTCGTGGCCGGGTGTGCAAAAGGGGGCCGCCTCCGGCTCCGTGAGCTGGAGGCGGCCCCCTTGTCCGGCATCTTCAGGGCATCGCCGTGGAGACCGAGGCCGGTCAGCCGGTCTTGCGGCGGGTCTTCTTGTTCTTGCCGCCCGCGCCACCGCTGGCGCCCTGGATCTTCGCCCGGCTCTGGTGGGCCTGCTGTGCATGGGCACTGCGGGCGTTGCGCTCGAGGGCCTCCCGGAACTTGCGCTTGGCCTCTTCGGCCGCCGATTCGTCCTGCGGGGTGTCCGACTCTTCTGCCATGTTGTCCTCCTGGGTTGACCTGAAGCGGTTTCAGTCTGTCACCCTCAGTCCCCCCTGACCAGCAGGTTCCATCCGCCGGGCGCCACGCCCGCCGCCGTCCGGGAGACTGTCCCGAGGACCGGCCGGCTCCTGGGCGGGCTTGAGACTCCCGTAGGGGGAGACGTCAGGGTGAGGGACATGAACGGCGACACGCTCCATTCGATCGGGGAAATCGCCCGGCGCACCGGGCTGACGGTGAAGACCGTCCGCTTCTACTCCGACTCGGGGATCGTGCCGCCCACGGACCGCAGCCCCGCCGGCTACCGGCTCTACGACACCGACGCAGTCGCCCGCCTCGACCTCGCCCGCACCCTGCGCGACCTCGGCCTCGACCTGGCCACGATCCGCAGGGTGCTGGACAGGGAGACCTCCGTACCGGAGGTCGCGGCGGCCCACGCCGACGCCCTGGACGTGCAGATACGCACGCTGCGGCTGCGGCGGGCGGTACTGCGCGCGGTGGCCCGGCGCGGCGCCTCATCCCAGGAGACACGCCTCATGCACCGACTCGCCCAGCTCTCCGAAGCCGAACGGCACCGGCTGGTCCATGCCTTCATCGACGACACCTTCGGGGGATTCGACGCCAATCCGGAGTTCGTGGCCATGATGCGCTCGGCCATGCCCGAGCTCCCCGACGACCCCACCACCGAGCAGCTCGAGGCCTGGGTGGAGCTCGCCGAGCTCTGCCAGGACGCCGACTTCCGCGCGTCCGTACGCCGGATGGCCGAGCACCAGGCGGCCGACCGGGCCGACGGCGACACCATCGGCCTCCACCACGAACTCACCGAGGCGGTGCGTGAACGCGTCGGCGAGGCACTCGAAGCGGGCATCCTCCCGGGGTCCGTCGAAGCACTGCCCCTCACGAACACCCTGACCGCCCTCTACGGGCACGCCTTCGGGCGCGCGGACGACGGCGATCTGCGCCGTTGGCTGCTGGCCCGGCTGGAGACGGCCGCCGATCCGCGCGCCGAGCGCTACTGGCAGCTCCTGGCCGTGATCAACGGGTGGCCGCCCTCGCCGAGTCTGGCGCCCGTGTTCACCTGGTTCACGGCCGCACTGCGCGGCTGACAGCGGCGTACGGCCGGGTGGCGGGAGCGGGCCCAAGGGCCGGCAGGCGGCCGGCACACGAAGTCCCGGGCCTCGCGGGGAGACCCGGGACTTCGCTGGTGCACTTCGCTTGACCGCCGTGTTCAACGACGGACCGCTCCGGAGGTCACCCTCCGAGTCGGGCCTGCAGCGCGCGCCGCTGGTGCACCCGCAGTTGCAGGGTGGCGAGGTCCAGCAGCGGGGTGGGCACGGCGAGCGCGCGGGCCCGGGCGACCAGATCGCCGAAGACGTGCTCGACCTCCGTGGGACGGCCGGCGACCAGGTCCCGGTACATGGACGGGGTGAGCGGGGAGCCGGGCGTGGTCACCGTCCGGGTGGTGAAGGCGAGTTCTGCATCCGGTACGGGATGGCCCGCGGCGGCCGAGACGGCCGCCGCCTCCGCGAGTACGGCCGGCCCGAGGCCGGATCCGCCGGGAACGGCGCCGACCTCGCCGACAGAGCCGCGCGCCAGGCAGGTGACGGCCGCCAGGGTGGTGATGAAGACCCACTTGTGCCACATCGCGCCGACGACGTCCGGGGTCTCGGGGCTGTCGATGCCCGCCCCGGTCAGCAGGGCGCGTACGGCGTCCACGCGCGCGGAGGCGCGGCCGTCGAGTTCACCGGTGAGCAGGGTGGACGGCGGGGCCATGCGCACGATGTCGCCGTGCTCGTTCAGGGTGGTGACCACCTTGGCCACGCCGCCGAGGACCGGCGCGCCGCCGAAGCGGCCTATGAGGTGATCGAGATGGGCCATGCCGTTGAGCAGCGGCACGATCGCGGTCCGCGGGCCGACCGCCGGGGCCAGGTCCTTCGCCGCGCGGTCGAGCGCCGTCGACTTCACCGAGAGCAGGACGAGGTCGTACGGGTGCGACAGCGCGTCGGCGGTCACCAACTGTGGTGTCAGGGTGAGGACTTCGCCGAGGCCCGTCACCCGCAGCCCGCGCTCGCGAAGGGCGCTGGCCCGCTCCGGTCGGACCAGGAAGGTGACGTCCTGCCCGGCGTGGGCGAGGCGGGCACCGAACCAGCCGCCTGCGGCTCCGGCGCCGACTGTCAGGATTCTCATGCGGGAGAGCCTTTCGTGAGGGGCAGCGGCTGCAGGAGCCGGTGCGGTCGGTGCAGGGCCGCGGTGACGGGATCGTCGTCGGCGGACGGCGGCGGCAGCCCGGGCCCGGGCGCCACCAGGAGATCTGCGACCCCGACGGGTGCATCGCAGCCGGTGCAGCGCCCGTCGACGGCGACCGGGGCGTCGTCGACGGCGTGCAGGAAGACCCGGCGCGGCCCGCCGGGCGCGGGCCGGTGCTCCTCGCCCCACAGGGACAGTGCGCGGACGGCCGGCCAGAGGCGGACGCCCTTGTCCGTGAGGGCGTACACCTCGCGCCGGCCGTCCCCGGGTACGCGGGCCAGCACCCCGGCCCCGGTGAGACCGGCGAGCCGGTCGGTGAGGACCGCGCGCGGGATGCCGAGGTGGGCGGCGAAGTCCCCGAACCGTCGGACTCCGAAGAAGGCGTCCCGCACGATGAGCAGGGTCCAGCGCTCGCCGACGACCTCCATGGCGCGGGAGAGCGAGCAGGACTGGCCGCGGTAGTCGCGAGGGAGCGTCACGGGCCCACCGTAGCAAATCAGTTCGGTGACCGAACCGATTTTCAGATCGTGAAGGGCTTCTGGCCGAGGAACCCGGCGTCGGGCCTGCCCGTCGTGAAGAAGTTCGGCATCTGGGTGGCGGGCATGCGCTTCTTGATGTCGCGGTGGAAGGTCTCGTAGTCACCGGTGAACGCCCCGCCGTTCCAGACCTTGAGCAGCGTCTCGGTGAACTTGCCGTTGACGCGGCCGTCCAGGGCGACCTGGTCGTCCTGACAGGCGGAGATGAGCACGACGCCCGGCTCCGCGCCGTTGCCGTTCGTACTCCTCAGCTCGCGCTGGAGGTCCTGGAAGAACGCCTTGTCCCGCTCGAAGATCTGCTGCTGCTTCAGCACGGGCATGAGGCGGACCGCCTCCCCCTGGGCGGAGCCGTCGATCAGTTCGGTGGCGGTCCCGCTGTGGCAGCAGTCGAGGAAGGTGATGATCCGGACGTCCTTGTGGAATTTCTGGAACTCCCGGTGCAGCTCGTCGTCGAGGAACTGGCGGTCGAAGAACACGAGGGTCTCGTCGAGCTCGTCCGGCTCGTCGCCCTCGGTGTCGGGCATCTGGCCGCCGTGGCCCGAGTAGGTGAGGAGCAGGATGTCCCCGCCCCCGAGCTTCCCGGCCGCCTTGCGCAGCGCGGCCGTGATGGTGTCGACGGTGGCGTCCCTCGTCAGGATCACGGTGTCGTCGAACCCGGCGCCGCGGGCCAGTTCGGCCATGTCGCGGGCGTCGTTCTCGCACGCCATGAGCTGTCCGTCCCAGCCGCCGTACTTGCTGGGGTCGACGTTGTTGAGTCCTACGTGGATGGACACGCCTGCGGGCATGAGGTCCTCCTCGGATGCGGTGGGCACGGTGGCACCGGATGGGGCGGCACCTCGGGCATGGGTTCCGCGGCAGGGGGCCCGCCGAACCGCGCGGCGCGCAGCGCCCCCCGATCGGGCGCGGCGGCCGGAGCAACGGGCGCGATGCACGCGCCCGGCCGGCGCTCACTCCGAGACCGGTCGCCTTGCCGCTGAACAGACCGGGTGAAACCATGGCAAGTAGCAATCACTCCGTCTGTCGCCCGTCAAGGGCGGCCGGGTAGGTGCGGTATGCCGCTCACCGAAACGGAATGGGGCCTCGTCACCACCTGGGTGGGTGAATATCTCCTCGACACCCCGGACCCGCATGACAGGCTCGCCCAGCACGGGTTCCCCCCGGAATTCATCGGCAGCCTCGCGCTGACCAACAAGAGCGGGGAGAACGCGGTCACGCTGGTCCGCGCCTCGCGGAAGTACATCAAGGAGCAGCTGCGCCTGCTCGAGGTGCTCGGCACCCTCGCCGAGCTCAGAGTACGGCCCGAGGGAAAGGACGCCGAGGGGTTCCGGGACAGGCTTCGCGAAGACGCGGAGGTGAACGTCTCCGCTCCGGATCAGTTCCTCGCCGGCGTCCTCAAGAACGGCACGGAAGTGTTCATCGACCGGGCCGAGCTGCGGGTGCGCCTGCAGGAATTCCTCACCGACCCCGAGAAGACCGTGCTGCTGGTCGACGGCGAGCCCGACAGCGGGCGCTCGTACACGTACAACCTGATCCGGCACCTCGGCCAGCACTACGACTTCCGCCCGGTGCGGGTGACGCTTTCGCGTACCTCGACCGCCGCCCAGCTCGTCCGGCGGCTGGCCGAGTTCGTCGGCGACCGGGACCCCGGCATCTCACCGTTGAACACGACACAGTTGAACGATCCACTGCCGTCGGTCGACGAGGCCGTCCACCGGATCGTCAGCCGCGCCACGGCCGCGGAGGAACGGTTCTGGCTCGTCCTCGACGAATGCGACAAGCTCGACTCCAACTCCGACGTGTGGGACTGCATCGGCCAGCTGGCCCTCGCCATCTACGACTACACGCCCGTGCAGGAGGAGACCGTGCCGCGGCTCGTACTGCTGGGCTACGCGCCGTCGATGCGCCAGCTGCCGTACGACATCCGCAAGAACGAGTGCCGGGACACCGCGCGGATCGCCGGTCCCGACGATCTGCACAGCTTCTTCCGGACCTTCTTCGCCCAGACGCCCGCATCGCCGGACACCGCCGGGACGGAGGCGCTGACCGAGTTGGCCGTCGAGACGGTCCTCGACGCGGCGCAGCGTCCGGGGGACGACAGCTACATGCGCAAGATCTGCACGGCGGCCGAGCGGACCGTCCGCCTCTACCTCTCGCTGCGGTCCGGCGAGGACTTCGCCGCCCGGCTGCGCGGGGAACTGCTCGCCGCGGCGTCCGAATCCGCACCGGCCGTCCCGGACGGCCGCAGGGCGTACCGGGAGGCCGCCTGCCTGCTCAGCAGGTTCGATCCCACGCAGCTGCGGCTGCCCGGCGAGGGGGAGAGCAGCGGCCGGGCTGCGCTGGCACTCGTCGACGACTGCACGACCCTCGGCGTGCAGCCCCGGCCCGGCTGGGTCCTCAAGCAGGAGGTCCGCGACGTGACCCTGTGCGGCCTGGCCGGCCCGGAAGCCGCGCGCCTCGGCCTGGAGGCCAACCTCGGCCAGGTCCCCGAGGGCCCCGGACCGGAACGGTTCGCGCTCGCCTACCTCTGCGGCACACCGCCGGCCCTGGGTGAGCAGGATGTCGACGGGCTCGCCGGCATCCTCCAGGCGGTGCTGTGGCTCGCGCAGATCCCGCACACGACCGGGATACCGGACCCCGAGCACGTCCAGCAGCTGCTGGAGCGCGCCAGACTGCGCCAGCCGCTCGAACGGCTGGTCAGGGGGAGGTTCTGCGGGCGCGCAGCCGAGCTGGAACAGCTGCGGGCGTACGTCGGGCTGCCCCCGGCCGCCGAGGGCCCCCTCGGCGGCGGGTCCGTCAAGGAGCCCCCCTTGCTCATCCACGGGATCGGCGGCACCGGCAAGAGCACCCTGCTCGCCAGGTTCCTGCTCGACCTTCCCGCAGGCTTCCCCTTCGCCTACGTCGACTTCGAGCGGCCCACGCTCTCCGTCCACGAGCCGATCACCCTCGTCGCCGACATCGCCCGGCAGCTCGGCATCCAGTACCCCGGGCACCGCGCCGCGTTCGACGCACTGGCCGGCGAGTGCGAGGAGACCGCCCGCATCCAGCGGGAGGAACAGAACGACGTCGACGAGATGTACCGGCTCTCCACCACCCGATCGGGAGCCGGGCGAAGGGCCGCCGAACAGTTCCACAGCCGGGCGCGCGGCCGCGAGACGGACCTGGTGCGCCGGGTGGGTGAACGCCTCGTCCAGGCGGTGGCGGGCGCGGGCGGCGGCACGGACGCCGGCCCGCCGCTGGCGATCGTGATCGACTCGTTCGAGGAGGCCCAATACCGCGCGAACCCCGTACTCGGTCGCATGTGGGCCATCTGGTCGGTCCTCCACGATGGCTACCCGCGGCTGCGGTTCATCGTCGCCGGACGGGCCGGCGTCCACCACCCGGCGCAGGCCGCGGAACCGAAGACGATCGCGCTCGGCGACCTCGAACCGGACGCCGCCGTGGACCTCCTCATCGCCAGCGGGATCGAGGACGAGGGCGTGGCCCGGGCCCTGGCCGAGCGGGTCGGCGGCCACCCGCTCAGCCTGAAGCTGGCCGCGCAGGCTGCCCTGCTCGCCTGCCAGGAGGCCGGCTCGCTCGGTGAGCTGGTCGAGAGCCTGCCCGCCCGGCGCCGGTACTTCTACCGCAAGGTCGACCAGATGCTCGTCCAGGGGATCCTGTACGACCGCATCCTCAAGCACATCGCAGATGCGGAGGCCCGCGCCCTCGCCCAGGCGGGCCTGGCGCTGCGCACCATCACCCCCGAGCTGATCGCGCACGTCCTCGCCCCGGCGTGCGGACTGCACGTGGACTCCCCGGAGCAGGCACGCCGACTCTTCGGACGGCTGGCCCGGCTCGACCTGATGGAACCGGCCGGCCCGAGCGCCCTGCGGCACCGCTCCGACCTGCGGGCCATCATGCTGCGCCTGTCGGACACCGCGAGCACCGACCTGATGCGTACGGTCGGGCGGCGCGCGGTGGAGTACTACGCGGCCCGCGAGGGGCTCGAGGCCCGCGCCGAGGAGATCTACCACCGGCTGCGCCTGAACGAGGACCCCCGGTCCGTGGAGAAGCGCTGGGAGCCCGGCGTCGAGCGCCACCTCGACCGCGCGGACCAGGACATGGCCTCCCGGTCGGCCGCCTTCCTGACCGGGAGGCTCGGCGGGCACGTCCCCGACGAGGTGCTGCACGACGCCGACCAGGAGGACTGGGAGCGGAACGCTGCAGGTGAGATCGAGGCCCTGCTGGCGCAGGGCTTCACGGACGATGCCGCGGCCCGGCTCGCCGAACGCCGCCCCTGGACACCCGGCAGCCCCCTCGACCCGCTGCTCGTCGAGACCCTGGCCCGCAGCGGCCGGCGTACGGAGGCCAGGAACACGGCGCAGGAGGCCGTCGACCGTGCGGAGGAGGCGGGCAACGTCGATGCGCAGCTGGAGCTGCTGCGGCTCTCCGCGCGGCTCGCGGAGGAGGACGGAGACGTACAGGACGCCGAACGCGACCTCGCCGAGGCGGAGGATCTCGCGACCGGCCTCGGACGCGACTTCGACGCCCTGGCCGTCACGCTGGCCCGGGCCGGGCTGGCCGCCTCACGTGAAGGCGACACCGACATCGACCGTCGCCTCGCCCGCCGGCTGCGGCAGCTGCCCGATGAGGCGCTGGCCGAGCAGCCGGTCCTGGTCCGGGCCGTCGCGGCCGAGGTCTCCCGGCACGATCCGGCCGCGCTCGGCCACACCCTGGACGTCGTGGGACTGCCGGAAACCGACGACGAGGCCTTGGAGGCGCTCGCGGACACGATCGTCCTCGTGCTGGCGGAGCAGCCCGAGCTGCGGCTCGCCGTGGCCAAGCTCCTCGAGAACGCCGCCGGACCCGTACCGCCGGTTCGGTCCACGCAGCAGCAACCCCCGCCGCCGCCCCCGCCGTCGCCCTCCACGGCCGACATGCTCCGCGAGGCCCGCGACCGGGGCACCCTCGACGCGCTCGCCCGGCGCCTCCTGGTGCTGCACGACGACAGCGGCGCGCTCGTCTCCGGCGTGGCGGCCGCGATGGGTGCGGGTACCCCCGGTCCGGCGGCGGCGCCGGCCCGCACAGCCGAACCAGCCGAACCAGCCGAATCAACCGAACCAGCCGAACCAGCCGAAAGGAACGGCCCGCGAGCGGCCTGAACCCGTATGAGCGACGCGTATCTCCCCTCCGAGGAAATCGTCCGGCTGGTCGACGCCTCGCTGGAGGCCGGGCTCGCCGATCCGTCGGTACGGCGGCTGCTCCTCGACGGCATCATGCCCAAGTACCGGGGCACGCTGCCCCTGATCGCCGCTCCCGGCATGCAGGTGCACTCGGACCTGAACGAGATGAACCGCGTGGAGCGGCTGGTCGACGGCTCGGTGCCGCTGGAGATCTGGCTGCGCAACGCCGTCGCCCAGACCGTGGAGGCCGGCCCGCTCGCCGTGTTCCAGAAGGCCCTGGACGAAGTGGCGCGCGACGCCGCCGGTGAGCCCGACGTACCGGCCGCGCTGCCCGCGGGTGAGACCAAGGAAGAGGTCATCCACCGGGACGACACGGTGCCCTTCGAGTTCCTGCGCGGCGGCGAGGAGGCGGGCCGCGCGGTCGCCCGGATCAAGGTCCTCCCGTACCAGGCCGGGGCCCCGCTCCAGCCGAACGGCTTTCCGCACTCGGGTACGGGCTGGCTCATCGCCCCGGACCTGCTCGTCACCAACCACCACGTGGTGAACGCGCGGACCCGCAGTGCCACGGACCGCGGCGTCGTGGATCCCGCGGACCTCCAGCTGCAGGCGCAGAACTCCCGCGCGCGCTTCGACTACGGCGCGGACGACACGGAGACCGAGGAGGTGGCCGCCAGCGGCCTGGTCGCCTGGGACGAGGCCCTCGACTACGCGATCCTGCGGCTGAGCGGCCAGCCGCCGCGGGCCGCCCTGCGGGTGGCCACCGAGCCCTTGGCGGTCGCCGGGGAGCCGGTGGCGGTCAACATCATCCAGCACCCGGGCGGCCAGCCGAAGCGGGTGGCCCTGCGCAACAACCTCGTGTACGAGGCGAACGAGAACGACGTGCGCTACTTCACCGACACCCGGGGCGGGTCCTCCGGATCGCCCGTCTTCACCGACGACTGGCAGGTGGTCGCGCTCCACCGCGGGACGCGGCGCGTCGAGGACGTCAACTTCCAGGGCAAGACCACCGCATTCGTCAACGTCGGCACCCAGATGAGCAGCGTCATGCGGCACCTGCGGGAGCACAGCCCCGAGGTGCACGCCGAGATCACGGCGGCGCAGTCGGCGCCGGCGCAGCAGGGTCTGCCTGAGGAGGCATGAGATGGGCGGCAGCGGCAGCTCACCGGTGGCGACCGGCCCCGAGCAGGTCTTCGGGGACCTGCGCGAGGTCGCCGAACGGGTACGCAGAGGACTGGAAGCGGACGCGGAGATCCCCGAGTCCGCGGAGAGCCTTCCGGCGGACCGGGCCCCGGCCGGACAGATCGGCGAGTACGCCCGCCAGGAGCGGGCGAGGGTGCTGACCGCAGGCGCCAGAGGACTGGAGAAACTCGCCGCCGGGCGGGCCGACGAGGTCGACGACGACGAGTACTTCGGCATCGAGGCGATCGTCCTCCTCGAAGGCCGGCCGGCCCTGCTGATCCAGGGGCAGGACTTCCCTTCGCAACAGGGTGACTGGGCGGTGCTCGACGGGCACCGCGCCGCCATCCGGGATTCCATCGCCCGCGTGGGCCGGGTGGAGGTCACGGGTCACGCCAGTCTGGAGTGGCTGGGCACCGCGTTCCTCGTCGGCCCCGACGTCGTGATGACGAACCGTCACGTGGCCGTCGAGTTCGCCACCGGCGACGGAGCGGGCTGGACGTTCCGGCCGGGCATGAGCGCACGGCTGGACCTGGCCGAGGAGCTGGCCGCCGTTCCGGGCGACGGCTCGCTGGAGTTCGCGGTCACCGAAGTGGTGGGGATCCACCCCGACGTCGACATGGCCCTGCTGCGCATCGACACCGCCCGGAGCGGCCGGACTCCGGCGACCCCGGTGGCGGTGGCGGCCGATCCGCCCGCCGACGTGCCCGGCCGGCCGGTGTACGTGATCGGCTATCCGGCAGAAGACGGCCGCCGCAACGAACCCGAGGCCATGCGCCGCATCTTCATGGACGTCTACAACGTCAAGCGCCTCCAGCCCGGTACGACGACGGGGCTGGTTCCCGGCGAGCTGACGGTCAAGCACGACTGCTCCACGCTGGGCGGCAACAGTGGCTCCCCGGTCTTCGACCTGGTCGACCACCGGGTCCTCGGCCTGCACTACGGCGGCCGCTACGGCTTCGGGAACTATGCGGTGCCGCTGTGGGAGCTGGTGGACGACCCCCTCCTGAGCCGTGCGCAGGTCAACTGGGTGTAACGCATCGAGCGGTACGTCAACTCGGTGTGACGCGCAGCGCGTCACCGACGAGGCGCACCGCGCGGGACAGCCGGCCCAGCTGCTGGAGCTCGACGGCGTACATCCGGATCGAGTTCTCGATGACGGACTCGGCCACGCCCATCGAGGGCAGTTCGGCGCGGCTCGTCTCCAGTGCGACCCGGACCGCCCGCATCTCGTGCTGGAGCTGGAGCTGAGCGTGCCGGGTGAGGAGGACGGGGCTGCGGGTCAGCGTCGAGTAGCTGCCGTAGCGGGCCGGGAGCAGATCCCGCAGCCAGCGCATGGCCGTGCGTTCCCAGTCGTGGGTACCGGGGGCCTTGACCTGACAAGGCCAGTCCGGGCTGAGCGTGGTAGAGGCCGTCTGGCGCATTCTCGTCGCTTCCGAGTGGTGTCGAACTCTGATCGAGACGTTGGCGGGCGGCCTCGGCCCAGGGGTTGACCGAGGCCGCCACAAGCGCTCTGGTGGATCCCAGTGCCGGGAACCGGCACCGGGGCGGAACGTGAGGAGGAGCGTTCCGCGCGGTGCCCGTTCTGGGAGGGCGTGGGGTCGCTCTCCTTGGCGTCTGGTGGATCCGGCGCGCTGCTTAGTAAACATATATACCGTCGAGTAAACAAGAGAATGAAAAATTACATACTCTCGCGCGGCATGAAAGTGGACTGCCTCGTACCGGTTGAAAATCGGCCTTACAGGAAGAATCCGTGCTGGTCGGCGACCTGCTCGTACCCCTCGAGGCGGGCCTGGGTCCGTTCCGGATCCGCATCGGCCATCGCCTGCAGCAGGGCCGCGGACAGCATCCCCGGTGCCGCGTACGAGTCGAAAACCAGCCGCGCCCCGGTCCCGGCGGTCAGTGCCACGTCCGCCTCGTCCACCAGCGGACCCAGGGTGGTGTCGGTGATCAGCGCGATCTTCAGCCCGGTGCTGCGGGCGGCCCGCAGTGCCGCCAGGGTCTCCTTGGCGTGCCGCGGCATGGCGAAGGCCAGCGCCCAGGTCCCGCCGGCCTCCCGGGACTGGAGCAGCGCGTCGTAGGCGACGCTGCCGCCACGTGTCACCAGCCGGACGTCGGGGTGGATGCGCCGTGCCGCGTAGGCGAAGTACTCCGCGAGCGAGACCGAGATCCGCAGGCCCAGGACCGTCAGCGGCACCGAGCGGGCCAGCTCGCGGCCGATGTCGAGCACCTGGTCGGTGTCGGCGAGCAACCGCCGTACGTTCTCCAGGTTCAGGATCTCGGCGTCCACGGCCGCCTGCAGCTCGTTGCGGCGGAACTGCTCGCGGGTCTCAGGGGAGCCCGCGACCGCGCTCAGCGCCATCGGCTGCAGGGCGTCGCGCAGGGCCGGGTAGCCGCTGAACCCGAGGGAGGTGGCGAAACGTGTCACCGACGGCTGGCTGACACCCACTCGCTCCGCGAGCTCCGTGATCGACAGGAACGCGGCTTCGGTGAGGTGGTCGATCAGGTACTGGGCGATCCGCCGCTGACCGGGGGACAGCCGATGGCCGTCGAACAGGGCCCGTACCCGGTCGCCGGGGGCGCGCTCATGGACCGGCGGCGCCTGCCCACTCGGCGTGATCGCAGCCGCCTGCGCGCGTGCCTGCTGCCCCGATGACACCGATGGGCCTCCCTCTCATGTCACTCGTCTTCAAACATAGCTCACGCCCTGTGGTCGGCCGACCTGCAGCTGCCGGGTCCGCAGGCGGGGTGCGCGGCCGCATCTGTCGCGACCCCCGGAGGCCGGAAATATGATGTGCTCGGGTGTTCGGCGCAGCGTGCGCACCGCGCGCGGCGAAAGCCGAGAGCCGAGAGCAGGGACGGCACGTATGGATGCACCCGGGAGCGGTCCATGACCCCGCGCCGTCCCTCGAAATCGGTGAGCGCCGACGACCTGCTGACCACGCTGGGCCGGCTCACCGCGAGAGCCCGCGCCGGGGCGGAGATGCAGCAGGCCCGGGTGGAGCTCGCCGAGGCCCTCCAGCGCGAGATGCTGCCGGCCTCGCTTCCCGCCCTGCCCGGGCTGCGCAGCGCGGCCCGCTACGTACCCGCCCGGCACGGCCTGGACATCGGCGGCGACTGGTACGACGGCTTCCCGCTGCCCGAAGGCGCCCTCGCCTTCTCCATCGGCGACGTACAGGGCCATGACGTCGAGGCCGCCGCCTTCATGGGGCAGGTCCGCGTCGGCCTGCGCGCGGTGTCCGCGGTCGTCGAGGATCCGGGGGAGGTGCTGAGCCGGGCCAACGACGTGCTGCTGTCGCTGGACTGCGAACTCTTCGCGACCTGCACCCTGCTCCGCTTCGACCCCGAGACCTGGGAGCTGGAGACCGCCCGGGCCGGCCACGTGCCCACCGTCTGGGCCACGGTCGACGGCCGGTACGGCATCACCGACGACGAGGGGGGCCTGCCGCTGGGGGTGGAGCCCGGGGCGGGATACGCGGTGACCCGGCGCCGGCTGGACCAGGCGGGCTCCATCGTCCTGCTCACCGACGGCGTCGTCGAAGGACCGTCGTTCCCGATCGACGTCGGACTGGCCCGCGTGGTCCGGGTGGTCCAGGAGGCGGCCGGAGCCGATCCCGACGAGATCGCCGCCGAGATCATGAAAGTGGCCGACTCCACCGGCCATGCCGACGACGCGGCGGTGCTCGTCCTCAGCCACGACGCGGCAGGCCCCCGGCGCTGGTAGGGCGTGTCACGCTCCGTCCGGAGGCGGCGGCTGTTGTCTGATGCTGTGGTGCGCACCGAGGAATGGCGACGTCCCGCAGGAACCCTTCTCCGGATCCTCGGCGTCGCCGCCGCCTACTACGCCACGGGACGGATCGGCCTCCTGCTGCGCGTGGTCGTCGAGGGCGCGCAGGTCACGCCCCTGTGGCTGCCCACGGGCATCGCGGTCGCCGCCCTGCTGTGGTTCGGGCTGCGGATCTGGCCGGGGATCGCCCTCGGTACGTTCCTCGCCATCGAACACCTCAGCAGTTTCCAGATCGCGGACATCGGGATCGTCGTGGGGAACACCCTCGCGCCGGTGTGCGCGTACCTGCTGCTGCGCCGCGTGGGCTTCCGCACCGAGATCGACCGGCTGCGGGACGGCCTGGCCCTGGTCTTCCTGGGCGGGCTCGTACCGATGCTGATCAGCGCGTCCATCGGCACCGGGGTGCTGGTGGCCACCGGCGACCTGGCGCTGAGCGGGTTCTGGCCGGTGTGGTCGGCGTGGTGGGTCGGCGATGCGATGGGGGTGCTCGTGGTGACCCCGGTGCTGCTCGTCCTGCCCACGGTCCGGATGCCGGACGATGCCTACCGCGTCGCCGAGGCGGTGTTGCTCGCCGTCGCCGTCGGGGTCGGTGTGTTCATGGTTTCCCGGAGCGCGTTGTCGCTGCTGTTCCTCGTCTTCCCGCTGCTGATCTGGTCGGCCGTGCGGTTCCAGCTGGCCGGCAGCGCGCCCTGCGTCCTGATCATGTCCGTCGTGGTGATCTCGGCGGCGACCGATCGCGCCGGACCCTTCGCCGACCACACCCTCTTCGAGATCATGGTCAACCTCCAGGCGCTCAACGGCTCGGCGGCCCTGACCGCGCTCCTGCTGTCCGCGATGGTCACCGAACAGAACAACATCCGGCTGAAGATCGAGCAGGTGTGCGAGGACCTGGCCGAGGTCGTCGACCGCCTCGCCCCCCGCAGACCGGGGGACTGACCGGCCGGAGGCCTCGGGTGCGTGCCTGCGCGGGCGGCAGCGCGTCCGCGACGGCGCGCGCCTGCGTACGGATCCCCGCCCGGCTCCGTCGGACGGGAGCTTGCGCATCCGGCACATCGCGCTGTCGCGGCCGGGCGCTGCGCCGCGTAGTGGTCGGCCGCGAGCGCGGCGAACACGGGCCCGGCGGGATCCGGCCAGTCGGGCCGGGTGAACCCGTCCCAGGTGCGACGGCCCCGCCCGGGGCGGCCGCGAGGACCACCAGCGCGAGGAGGTGACGGGCCGTGGGCCCCGGCTCGGCGTCGGCCCGGAAGCGGGCGGCAGATGACGAGGTAGGCGCCGGCGCCGGGCGCGTTCCCCGCGACTGCCCTACGATTTCCCGGCGCGCCGACCGCCACCACCCCGGCTGCTCGGCGCCTGCGCCCCGCCCGACCCCGGGGGACGCGGCCGCCCCGGGCCCGGACGCCACCGCCCCCGACCCCGGGCGAACACCGTGGCCAGGACCGGGAATCGGCCAGCCGGGGCCCCGAGCCGACACCTGCCGCGCGCGGGCCGGATTACCGTGACCGCCGGGGCCGCGCACGCACACCGGCACGCACCCCCACGAGGACCCACACGAGCACGCCCACCCGCACGGCCGTCCGCACGGTCGTCCGCACGGCGCAGCGCAGCGCGCAGTGCACCGCGAGAGGCCGTCACCAGCCCGGACCCGTCACCGGAGGAGCCCGATGAGCCCGATGAGCCCGATGAGCCCGATGAACCCGATACTCGAGGCGGTCCGCGAAGGCCGCACCGACCTGATCCCCGGCCTGCTCAAGCCGCTCACGCCGCCCGAGCGCCGGGAGCTGCTCGCCCGACTCGCCGATCTGCGCCGCGAGATACGCGGCTGGGACTGGAACCACTGGCAGGAGCGCGACCGCATCCGCTCCGGCCTGCTCGTCGCGGGCGTCGGCTGCCACACGGGCGCGGCCGCCGCGGCCTCCTGGATCGGTGCGCCCGATCTCCGCGACGGGGAGCCGTTACCGACCGGACTGCTGCTCGGCCTGCTCGCCGACCGCGACCCCGGCTGGCTCGGCGACCTCGCCCACCGCCTCGCCGACCGCCCCGCGACCGCCGAGGCGGACTATCCGCTGATCCGGGAGCTGGTCCGGCTCGCCGGCTGCCCCGTCCCCACCACCGACGCGTTCGTGCACGGCTGGGTCCGGTCCATCTTCACGATGGACCGTGCCCGCTCCACGCACAGCCCGCTGTCGGTCGTCCTGCGCCAGGACCCGTACGCACGCGAGCTGGTGCCCCAGCTCTTCGTGACGGCCGAATCCCCCGAGGCGCTCCACTGGTGCAGCGATCCGACGGCCCCGAACCACTGGCCGTCCGAGCTGGCCGCGCTCGCACAGGAGGGGATCGTCGAGCGCCGCGTCCTGGTCGACGGCTGCGTCGCCCGCCTGCTGCGCGGCGGCCGGCAGAACCAGCTGAAGTTCTTCCTCGCCATGCTGGAACGCCTTGAACTCACCCCGGCCGAGGAGCGGGAGCGCACGGCCGACTGGATCGCGATGGCCGCCGAGGGGCCGTCGCCGCTCGCCGGACACGCCCAGCAGGTGCTCGCCCGGCTGTCCGAGGCGGGCGAACTGCCGGCGGAGCAGCTCGCGCAGATGGCGCGCGCCGTGCTCCGCCGACCGGAGAAGAAGCTCGTACGCGCCCAACTGGTGCTCCTGGGCCAGGCCTTACGACGCGACCCGGCCGCCCGGCACGTACTGCTGCCCACCGCCACCCTTGCATTCGGGCACGAGGACACGGCCCTGCAGGAGCGCGCCCTGGGGCTGCTGGTCCGGCACCTGCGCCCCGGCGACCGGGAGCTGCGCCGCGAACTCGCCCTCCACGCCGCTGCATTGAGTCCCGCACACCGGCGCGCCGCCGCGGAGCTGCTCGGGTCTGCGGGCGGCAGCTGCGCGGAGCCGGCGTACGAGGAGGTCCTGCCCCCGGCGCCGGTACGCCGGCGCCTCGCCGCCGAACCCCCGACGCTCGCCCGGACCGTCGGCCTGGTGGCGGCTTCCGTCACGTGCGGGGAGCAGACCGCCGCCGCGTTCGAGTCCGCCCTCGACGGGCTCGTCCGGCACGCCCACCACGACCGCGCCGCCCTGGCCGAGGCCCTGCGCCCCGTCCTCGGCGGCCGCTGGTGGCATCCCGAGGGCGGCCGGCCGGTGGATCCGGAACGGCTGTCCGGGCTGGAGCCGATGGCGGCCGCGGTCCTCGGCCGGATCCGCGCGTACGACCTGCGACCGGAGCGGGCCGTGCGCGGCGACGGCTGCCGGCCCGACTGCGTCCACGCCGCACTGAGCGCCGTAACGGCCTCCCGGGTGGCGGAGGCCGCATACCGCGTCCTCACCGACCCGCTGCCGTTCCTGCTCGCGACCCCCACCTGGGAGACGGGCTCCCTGGAGCCCGAGGAGCTCGTCGTACGGCTAGCCGCTTACCGGCGGCTCGGCGCGGAGCCCGCCCCCGCCGACTTCGCCCAGGCGCTGCTGCGCGTACGGCGCGACCCCGGGACGGTGCCCGCGGCAGCCGGGCTCGGCACGCCCGAGGGCGAGCGGCTGGCGGCCTGGCTCAGGGGTGCGGGCGAACCGCCCGCGGTGCTGCGCCGGGTGACGGTCCCGGCGGCGGCTCCGGACCTGCAGGCCGGCCACCTCTGGTGGGACCGGCCCCCGGCGGCAGCCCGGCAGATCGTGCTCGAGACCCGGGAACGGTGCGTCGTCCGGCAGGAGTTCCCGGCGGCGTTCCGCAGGCTGGACCGGGCGCTCGCCGAGCCGGCCCGCAGCTGCTCCGGCGCGTGCGAGGGCGGGGCCGTCCAGCAGGCCGTCCTGCCCGAGGACCGCGAGACGCAGGCGGCCTGGCTGCTGCCCGAGGTGACCGCGGGCGCCACGGCCCGGGAGCGCGGCGCGGGAGCGCCGCTGCCTCGGCTGGCGGAGCTGGGCGGACCGGCGGGCCCCGCCCTGCACCTGGCGGTGGCCACCGGTCTCGGTGCGGGCCATGCCGAGGACCGCCGCGCGGCCGTGGACGCGCTGCTGCTCCTCGCGGCCCGCGGCGAGCTGGACGCCCCGAGGCTCGGGCGGGATCTGGCCGAACTGCTCGGTCTGGGCACGGTGAAGCCCAGCCGGCTGGCCGAGGCGGCGCGCGCGGCCGCCGCCACCGGTGCGTACGCCACGACCTGGGCGGTGCTCGCGGAGGCGCTGCCGCCGCTGCTGGCGGGGGGCGCCGCCGCGCGGGGCACGGGCGAGCTGCTGGCGGTGGCCGCGGACTGCGTGGAGCGCTGCGGTGCGCACGGTCCCGCCCCGGCGGGGCTGGCCGAAGCCGCGGCACGGACGGGATCCTCACAACTCGTCACGCAGGCGCGGCGGTTGCGGGCGGCCCTGGCGGCTTCGTAGCGGGTCGGCGGGGGGCCGGGGACACGCCGTGCACCCGGCGTTCCGGCCGTGAACGCGCCCACCCGGCAGCGGAGGAGATCCGCTGCCGGGTGGGAGGAGGGGAGAGGGGCGGCCTCAGCCCTTGGGGACCGTGATGACGACGGTGCTGCACACCTTGTCGGCGAAGGTCTGCTTCTTCTCGTCCCACAGCGGCCACAGCCAGCCGACGTAGCAGGCGAGGCTGTCGAGGGCGTGGGCCAGCTTGCGGACGAACGCCATGCCGAAGCCGAGCGTGCTGCCGTCGGCTTCGCGGCGCACGCTGATGCCGAGGACCTTCTTGCCGATCGTCTGACCGGTGGCGCCCTCCTTGTACAGCTGGAAGACCGCCATGCCGATCGCGTACAGCACGCCGATCGTGAAGAAGATGCCGGGCTCGGCCGTGGCCGGGTTGTCCGCGCTGGCGAGGTCGATGAACCCCAGCGCGTACATCGGACCCGCGATGATCAGGAGGTCCAGCAGGTACGCACCGAAGCGCTGGCCCCAGTGGGCGAGCGGCGGCATACCGGAACCCGGCATGCCGGGCATGCCGGGCGGCGGGTACGCGCCGTACGGCGGCGGGGTCTGCTGCGGGTAGCCGTACTGCGGGGGGACGCCCTGCGGAGGCTGCTGCGGGTAGCCGTACTGCGGCGGCACGCCCTGGGGGGCCTGCTGCGGGTAGCCGGGCTGACCCTGCGGGGGCTGCTGGCCGTACGGGTTGTTCGGGTCGCCGAAGCTCATGGCGAAAACTCTCCGGTGTTGGAAACGGGGACGTAGCGCAACGATCGGAGGAACATCACCATGTGGGCGGTTTTGCCCCCCTGAGCGGCCGCGATCTAGCGCGCATCATCGTGGTCGTTCGATCGACCGGTTGTCCAATCCGGCCAGTTCGGCCCGGCTTCGAGGCGGCCGCACACCTGCCGCGTGCGCCGTACCGCCCTGCCGTGCCGAGGTGGCCGAATCCCATGAGCGGGAATTCCGGGCACTTCCGACCCGGTGGTAACTTCCGCGAGTTGATCTGGCCGGTCGCCCCACGCGGCGACGGCGATCCCTCCTGCAAGGAAGTCACATTGCACCGCCATACCCTTCCCCGTCCGTCCGCTCCCGTCACCCGCGGTGCGGTCTCGGCCGTCCTGCTGGCCCTGTTCACCGCCGTCCCGGCCTCGGCCGCCGCGGCGGCCGGCTCCGGGCCCGCCGCCACCCCGGCGCCCCACCTCGATGCGGTGGAGCAGACGCTCCGCCAGGTTTCCCCCGGCCTCGAAGGCCAGGTATGGGAACGCACCGGCGGCAACGTCCTCGACGCCTCGACTCCCGGCGGTGCCGACTGGCTGCTGCAGACCCCCGGTTGCTGGGGTGACGACACCTGCGCCGCACGGCCGGGAACGCAGCGGCTCCTGTCGAAGATGACGGAGAACATCTCCCAGGCGACGCAGACCGTCGACATATCAACTCTTGCGCCGTTACCCGACGGAGCGTTCCAGGACGCGATCGTCGCAGGCCTCAAGTCCTCGGCCGCGCGGGGGAACAAGCTCAAGGTGCGCGTGCTGGTCGGCGCGGCGCCGCTCTACCACCTGAACGTGATGCCCTCGAAGTACCGTGACGAGCTCGTCGCCAGGCTCGGCCCGGACGCCCGCGGCATCGACCTGAACGTCGCCTCGATGACGGCCTCGAAGACGGCGTTCTCGTGGAACCACTCCAAGCTCCTCGTGGTCGACGGCCGGTCCGTGATCACCGGCGGCATCAACAGCTGGAAGGGCGACTACCTGGAGACCGCGCATCCGGTCGCCGACGTCGACCTCGCCCTGCGCGGGCCGGCCGCCGCATCCGCCGGCCGCTACCTGGACGAGCTGTGGTCCTGGACCTGCCGCAACAAGAGCAACCTCGCCAGCGTCTGGTTCGCCTCGTCCAACGGCGCCGGGTGCATGCCCAAGCTGGCCGAGGGCACCGCTCCGGCCGCTCCTCCGGCCGCTCCTCCAGCCGTACCTCCGGCGAGCCCGGGCAACGTACCGGCCATCGCCGTCGGCGGGCTCGGCGTCGGAATCAAGCGCAGCGATCCGTCCTCGGCCTTCCGGCCCACCCTGCCGAGCGCCCCCGACACCAAGTGCACCGTCGGCCTGCACGACAACACCAACGCCGACCGCGACTACGACACGGTCAACCCGGAGGAGAGCGCCCTGCGGACGCTGATCTCCAGCGCGAACCGGCACGTCGAGATCTCCCAACAGGACGTCAACGCGACCTGCCCGCCGCTGCCCCGCTACGACATCCGCGTCTACGACGCCCTCGCCGCGCGGATGGCCGCCGGGGTGAAGGTCCGCATCGTCGTCAGCGACCCCGCCAACCGCGGAGCCGTCGGCAGCGGAGGCTACTCGCAGATCAAGTCCCTCTCGGAGATCAGCGACACCCTCCGCGACCGCCTCGCCCTGCTGACCGGTGACCAGGGCACGGCCAGGGCCGCGATGTGCGCCAACCTCCAGCTGGCCACGTTCCGCAGCGCGCCGAGCCCGACATGGGCGGACGGCCACCCGTACGCGCAGCACCACAAGGTGGTCTCCGTGGACGGCTCGGCCTTCTACATCGGCTCCAAGAACCTCTACCCGTCGTGGCTCCAGGACTTCGGCTACGTCGTCGAGAGCCCCGCGGCGGCCGGGCAGCTCGACGCACAGCTCCTGACCCCGCAGTGGCAGTACTCCCGCGCGACCGCCACGGTCGACCACGAACGCTCCCTCTGCCAGGCCTGAGCACCCCTCCCGCCGCGCACACGACACCGCCCCCGGCATCGAATGCCGGGGGTGGTTCCCGCACTGCTCGCAACTTGGCCGAGTCGTTGACCCCCTGGTCCGACCAGTCGTACGCCCAGCCGTCGACGTCGCCCCTGGCCAGGCCGAAGCGCCATTGGCCGGTGGCGGGGTCGGCGTAGAGGGTGAACGCGCTGTTGCGGGTGTTGTCCTGGCTGAGGACGAGGGCGCCGCTGCCCGAAACCTTCGCCCAGGTGCTGATGGTGAAGCTCTTGCGGGTGTCGACCACCCACTTGTTGGTGGTGAGGGTGGCCTGGCCGCCGCCGAACCCCGCGTACGGGGTGCTGCGCCCGCCGATGGCGCCAACGGCGCTCGGCGTGATGCCGCCGGTCTGCCCGGTGAGCTTCCAGTGCGCGGCGGGAGCGGAGAGGTTGCCGAGGAACGCCGGCGTCTGGCTGATGCCGGTGACGTTCAGGGGCTGCGCGTGCCGGTTCCGGCGAGGGTGGCGAGCTGCCTGTTGGCGCTGACGGCCCACAGGTCGGCGAGCTTGTCGCCCGTGACGTCGCCCGAGGTGCCGATGGTCGGGAAGGCCGCCTGCTCCAGGCCGGAGGCGATCTTGACGCGGCCCGCCGCGTTGCCCCACGTGGTGGGGTCCACGTTGCCGTCGCCGCCCTTGCTGCCGTAGGCGCGCAGCAGGTCGCCGGTGGCGTTGTCGCGCAGCCGGAGGTCGGGGACGTTGTCGCCGTTGAGGTCGCCCGGGGCGGTCACGGTGAACTTGTCCCAGTCGCCGTTGCCGACGAGGACGGGCTCGCCGTTGCAGACATTCAGGCCGACGGTGTCGAGCTTGAACTTCAGTGAGGCGAGGTCGGGGTGCTGGGCCGCGGCGGGGGTCTTGACGACCAGGAGCTGCGAGAAGCCCTCGACTTCGGCCTTCAGCTGCAGGTCCACGTCGGGCAGGACGTTCGCCTAGACGAGTAAGTCTGAAGTCTTCGAGCGCATGAAGCGAGGGTCTCGTTGGTTCGCTTGTGACGACAAACCTCGAAACCCTCGCGACAGCACTGTACGTGAGGATCGATGACTCTCTGGCAGGCACGCGGCGGCCGGGCCGTCCTCCGAGGCTGACGGATGCCGAGCTGTTGACGCTTGCGGTGATGCAGGCCGTGCTCGGCTTCGTCTCCGAGGCCAGGTGGCTGCGTTTCGCTCGCTGCCATCTGGCCGCCGAGTTCCCCTACCTGCCCGGGCAGTCCGGCTACAACAAGCGCCTGCGGGCCGCGAACAGACTGATCGGCCGGTTCATCCGAACCCTGGCCCGGGACACCGATCTGTGGCACGACGACGTGTGGATCGTGGACTCCACCCCGGTGGAGTGCGCCCGGTCCCGGCCCACCGTCAAGCGGTCCGACCTGGCTGGCTGGGCCGCTTACTCCTACTGCCCCTCGCACTCGCGGTTCTTCTGGGGTCTTCGCCTGCACCTGCTCTGCACCCCCGGCGGACTCCCGGTCGCCTGGGCCCTGGCCAACCCGAAAACGGACGAGCGGGAAGTCCTGGCCGGCATGCTCACCCAGGACGCCGATCTGCTGGCCACCCACCCCGGGCAGACCGTCATCGGCGACAAGGGCTACGTCTCCAAGCACCTCGACGCCTTCATGACCGACCACGGCCTGACCCTGCTCCGGCCCAGCTACCGCAACCGCACACCGCGGCCCGGCGAGCACCTGCTCAAGCCGGTCCGCCAGCTGATCGAGTCGGTCAACGACACCCTCAAGGGCCAGCTCGACCTCGAACGCCACGGAGCCAGGACCCCAGCCGGAGTCCTGGCCCGCGTCGGGCAACGGATCCTGGCCCTGACCGCGGCGATCTGGCACAACCGGGCCAACGGAACACCGTTAACCAGGTCACTCATCGCCTACGACCACTGACCAGCACTTCGGACTTACTCGTCTAGGTGGCGACGTTCCCGCGAGGGCGGGCTTGGGCAGTGCCTCGGGCCAGGTCAGGGACAGGGTCCGGCCGTCGCGCACGCCGGTCAGGAGTGCGCCGGTTCCGCCGCCGGAGAAGGTGACCGAGACCGCGGAGGCCTTGGGGGTGACCCGCCCGTCGGGGGCGAACTGCAAGGTCGCGTCGGTGGGCAGCCACACGCTGGCACGCAGGATCCGGACGGTGGTTCCGTGCCGGTTGACCGACCACTTGCCCGTCGGCGGGGCCCACGTGTCGGACGACTCGGTGCGCGCGGACGTCAGCTCGTAGGGCTGGCCGGTCTCCTTGGCCTTGGCGAGAGCGAAGTCCTTCTCACTCATCGAGCCCTCGGCCACCGGATCCGACACCGCCGCGGAAGCCGTCGCCACGGGATGCAGGACACCCAAAACGGAGGCGATAATTCCGCCCGCCAGGGCCACGGATATGAGCCGTGAAATTCTGCTCCGGTGGGTCTGTTGGTGAGGGCTGGTTTTCATCGCCACGCAAGCTCCAGTTGTCGGATATTCGGAGCGACTCTACTTGAATGCGCGGAGGCGCTCCGCTCTGACCTGCACTTTTTATGTCGCGCTTACCCTAACTGCCCGATTCGTCAACAAGATCCACTTTGCTGTGATTGGAGATTCGAGAGGCGATCCTCTGCGAGATGTGCGGAGTACCGGTTGATGTAATTCAGCCTGTTATTCTGCGCCGGAAAATTGCACAGGAACACGAGGTAAGTGTGAGAACATTTCGCATGCGAGGACTCTCTGTGGCATTGGCCGCAGCGGTCCTCTCAGGCATGCTGCCCGGCGCCGCCGCCATGGCAGACAGCAAAGACAGGCCGCCGTTGCCGAGCCTCAAACAGCCGAAGGCCGTACCGGTCGACCGGGTCCGCGCGGGCGGCGAGAAGAAGAAGGACGACGCCGACACCGGTCCCTGGAAGGCGCCGAAGGTCGTCTGGCCCGCGGCGGGAACGGCCGAGGTCGACCTCGCCTCCGGCCCCGTGTCGAAGTCGTTCCTGTCCGGCTCGGCCCGGACTCCCGCCATCGGCTCCGGCCCGCAGAAGGCCGGCAAGCTCCCGGTCGCGTTGGACGTCCTCCCCGGCAAGGCCTCCGAGGCTCCGGCCAAGGTGAACGTCACCGTCACCTCGCACGACGCCGCACGCAAGGCCGGCGTCGACGGCGTCCTGCTGTCGGTGGGCCGCTCGGACAACGCCACCCGGGCGGCTTCCGCGAAGGTCGAGGTGGACTACAACTCCTTCCGCGGCGCCTACGGTGGCGACTACGCCGGGCGCCTGCGACTGGTGGAGCTCCCGGCCTGCGCCCTGACCACTCCCGACCGCGCGGAGTGCCGTACGCAGAAGCCGCTGGCCACCGAGAACGACACCCGCGGCGGCACGCTGACGGCCCAGGTCACCACGCCGGGCGTCACCGGGCAGCCGGCGAAGTCCGGCCAGACGCCGAAGTCCGCCCCGGCGGCCGCGCCTGCGGCGGGGGCTCCCGCCATGGTCCTCGCGGCCACGGCGGGCGCGTCCGGCCCGACGGGCGACTACAAGGCGACCTCGCTGCAGCCGTCCGGGTCCTGGAACGCGGGCGGTTCGACCGGCGGGTTCTCCTGGTCCTACGACATAAGCACGCCCTCCGTGCCCGGCGGTTTCGCGCCGAAGATCTCCCTCGGCTACAGCTCCCAGGCGGTCGACGGCCGCATGGCCGCGTCGAACAACCAGGCGTCCTGGATCGGTGACGGCTGGTCCTGGGAGCCGGGGTTCATCGAGCGGCGCTACAAGCCCTGCGAGGACGACAAGGCCGGTGGGACGAACACCACCAAGGTCGGCGACCAGTGTTGGTTCAACGACAACGCCACGCTGTCGCTGAACGGCAAGTCCACCGAGCTCGTCTTCGAGCAGGGCAAGGGCTGGCACCCGGCGGCCGACACCGGCGAGAAGGTGGAGAAGCTCACCGGCGCCGGCAACGGCGACAAGGGCACCGCGGGTGTCGACGGCGTGGGTGAGCACTGGAAGATCACCGCCACCGACGGTACGCAGTACTTCTTCGGGCTGAACCGCCTGCCGGGCTGGAAGGACAACGGCACCGCGGCCGACGATCCGACCACCAACTCCACCTGGACGGTCCCGGTCTTCGGCAACCAGTCGGGCGAGCCCTGCTACAACGCCTCGTTCGCGAGCGCGTGGTGCCAGCAGGCCTGGCGCTGGCAGCTCGACTACGTGGTCGCGCCGACCGGCAACGCGATGGCGTACTACTGGAAGACCGAGACCAACAACTACGGCCGCAACGTGTCGTCGACGACGGGCAAGGGCACGGTCACCCCTTACATCCGGGGCGGCTGGCTCGACCACATCGACTACGGCCTGCGCTCCGACAGCGTCTACACGGCCAAGGCGATGGGCCAGGTCACCTTCGACGTGTCCGAGCGCTGCCTGAGCGGCTGCGGCACCTTCGACGAGACGAACGCCAAGAACTGGCCCGACGCCCCGTACGACCTGTTCTGCAAGGACGGCTCGACGGAGTGCAAGGACCAGTTCTCGCCGACCTTCTGGTCGCGCAAGCGCCTGACCGGGATCAACACCAAGGTCCTGACCGGCGGGGTGTACAAGGACGCCGACTCCTGGACCCTCGACCACAGCTTCCCGCCCGCCGGTGACGGCATCTCCACTCCGCTGTGGCTGAAGTCGATCACCCGCACCGCCAAGTCGGGCGATGCGACGGACGTCCCCATGCTTCCGGTGACGTTCGCGGGCGAGCAGCGCCCCAACCGCGTCGACGCCCTCGGTGACGGCCTCGCCCCCTTCGTCCGCCTGCGCATGTACCAGGTGACCACGGAGACCGGCGGCACCATCGGCGTCACGTACTCGCAGCCCGACTGCACCGCCACGACGCTGCCCAAGCCGGATGCGACGAACACCACCCGCTGCTATCCGGTCAAGTGGGCCTGGGAGGGTGAGACCTCCAAGGTCGACTGGTTCAACTCGTACGTGGTCACCCAGATCGTCGAGGGCGACAACCTGGCCTCGACGCCCGACAAGGTGACGTCGTACAGCTACCTGGGAGGAGCGGCCTGGGAGAAGAGCACGGACGAGCTCACCAAGGCCGACGACCGCGTGCACTCCCTCGCCCGCGGCTACGGGCTGGTCCAGACCCGCACCGGCGCCGCGTCCGACCCGAAGACGCTGAGCGAAACCCGCTACTTCCGCGGCATCGACGGCAAGGACGTGAACGACTCCGCGGGGGCCGCGGTTACCGACCGCCCGGAGTTCGCCGGCATGCCCAGGGAGACGGCGACCTACAACGGCGACGACACCGGCAAGCTGATTTCCGCCACCTCCAGCACCCCCTGGCGCTCGGCGGTCGTGGCCAAGCGGACCCGTAGCGGCCTGCCCGACCTGGTCTCGTACAAGACCGGCACGGAGAAGCAGTCCACGCGCACCACCGTCACGGGCGGCACGCGCACGACCGAGACCGTCCGCCACTACGACGACTACGGCATGGTCGACTGGGAATCCCAGCTCGGCGACACGGCCAAGACCGGTGACGAGCAGTGCACCACCACCAGCTACGCGCGCAACACCGCGAGCTGGATCCTGGGCAAGGTGAGCCGCGTCGAGACCGTGGCCGTGCCCTGTGGCACGGCAGCGAGCCGTCCGGCCGACGTCATCGCCGATTCCCGTACCTACTACGACAACGGTGCGATCGACACCGTTCCCGGCCCCGGTCTCGTCACCAAGAGCGAGAAGATCAACGCGAAGGGCGACGGGTACGATCCGGACTCCTCGGTCCCCAGCACCTGCGGTCCGGCGAACAACCAGCTCTGCTACGACATCTACGGTCGCCAGTTGGTCGCGGCCGACGCGTACGGCAAGGTCACCACGACCGCGTACACCCCGGCCGTCGGTGAGGTCCCGACCGCCACGCTCGTGACCAACCCGAAGGGGCACACCGCCTCGTCCGAGCTCGACCCGGTGCGTTCGCAGCCGACGAAGACCACCGACGCCAACGGCAAGGTGACCACGACGGCGTACGACGCCCTCGGCCGGGTCACGAAGGTGTGGCTGCCGAACCGCCCGGCCGCGACGTTCCCCGACGCGCCGAGCCGCGTCTTCGACTACACGATCCGCAACGACGGACCGAGCGTCATCACCAGCAAGTCGTTGACCCACGACTACAAGTACTCCGTCAGCTACTCCATCCAGGACGGCCTGCTGCGCGAGCGGCAGACCCAGACCCAGTCGCCCGACCTGTCAGGACGTCTCCTCACCGAGACGTTCTACGACACGAGGGGGCTGGCCTGGCGGAGCTCGGGCACGTACTACGCCGACGGAGCCCCCGAGCCGCAGCTCGTGACCGGACAGGAGACCAACTACCCGGCCTCCACGGACACGGTCTACGACGGCGCCGGCCGGACCACGGCCGTCATCTCGAAGAAGTACGGGCAGGAGACCAAGCGGGCCACCACCCTCTACACGGGCGACACCACCACCGTCATCCCGCCCCAGGGCGGCACCGCGACGACCACGGTGGTCGACGCCCTCGGCCGCACCGTCGAAACCAGGCAGTACACGGACGCGGCCCGCACGGCGTCCCAGTCCACGCTGTACACCTACGACAAGCTGGGGAAGCTCGCCCAGGTCACCGACCCGGGCAACGCCAAGTGGACGTACACCTACGACGTCCGCGGCCAGCAGGTGGAGTCGAACGACCCCGACAAGGGGATCACGAAGACCGCTTATGACGCCGGCGGCAGGATCACCGACGTCACCGACGCGCGGGGCGTCACGCTGCACAGCGAATACGACGAGCTGGGCCGCCCCGCCGCCCTGAAGCAGGGCGCGACCACCCTCAGCGCCAACGTCTACGACACGGTCGCCAAGGGCCAGCTGACGAAGTCGGTCCGCTACGTGGACGGCAAGGCGTTCGAGTCGGAGGTCACCGCCTACAACGACCTCTACCAGCCGCTCGCCTCCAAGACGACGATCCCGGCCACCCCCGACACGGGCGCCCTGGCAGGTACCTACAGCTGGACGAACACCTACAACATCGCAGGCCAGGTCCTCACGACCAAGCAGCCGGCCATGGGCGACCTGCCGGCCGAGACGGTCGGCAACACGTACAAGAGCGTCTCCGGCCTGCTCAACAGCATGGGCGCGGGCAGCAGCCGCCTCGTCTCGGCCATGACCTACGACCACTACGGCCGCACCTCCCGCCAGGAACTGGGTGCGCTCGGCCAGCGGATCTACCGGTCGACCGAGTACGACGAACACACCGGCGCCACCACCCGCTCCTACACCGACCGTGACGTGGCACCCCAGCGGATCGAGGACACCCGCTACACGACCGACCCCGCGGGCAACCTCACGTCCATCGCCACGGCGTACGGCCAGGACGCGACCCGTACCACCGACACCCAGTGCGTCAACCTGGACGCGCTGCGCCGCATCACCGAGGCCTGGACCAACAAGGGCGAGACCTGCGCCGCCGCTCCGTCGACGACGGTCATCGGCGGTGAGGACCCGTACTGGACGACGTACACCTACGACGCGGTCGGCAACCGCAAGACCGAGACCAAGCACAAGACGGCCTCCGGTCCGACGGCCGACACCGTCCGCACGTACGCGGCGCCCACGGCGGGCAAGCACGACCTTTCCAAGGTCACCCAGACGGGTACTGGTGCGCATGACGAGGTCTTCACCTACGACGCGTCGGGCAACACCAAGACCCGCAAGAGCGGTACCGACGAGACGCAGTACCTGGCCTGGGACGCCGAGGGCCACCTCAAGTCCCTGGACCAGGGCCCGGCCAGCAGCTCGTTCGCCTACGACCCGTCGGGCCAGCGCCTGATGAGAAAGGACTCGACCGGCACCACGCTCTACCTGCCCAACGGCAACGAGCTGCGCCTCGACAAGGCCGGAGCGGTCAAGGGAACCCGCTACTACGGTGACGTCGCCATGCGCACCGGCGGGAGGCTCACCTTCACTCTCGCCGATCACCATGGCACCGGCACGACCCAGGTCAGCGCCGATGCTACGCAGGCCGTGACGCGGCGCAAGACGGGTCTCTTCGGTGAGGAGCGGGGTACCAAGCCCACGGGCTGGTCGGGCGAGAAGGGATTCGTCGGCGGCACCAAGGACGCGGACAGCGGACTCACGCACATAGGCGCCCGCGAGTACGACCCCCTGATCGGCCGCTTCGTCTCGGTCGACCCGATCATGGACCTCAAGGACTCGCAGCAGCTCCACGGCTACACCTATGCGAACCAGAACCCCTTCACCTTCTGGGACCCCACGGGCCTGGCCCTCGAAGAGTGCGCCAGCGGCATGTACAAGTGCCACAACGGCAACGACCCTTACGCCTACGGCAATCGCTACGAGACCATCGTGGAATCGGTCGGCGGAACGGTGTCGGACGACTACGTCCGCTACAAGCACTACGGGTGCGCGGACTTCACCTGCAAGAAGGGGAGTTCCTGGGGCACCGGAAGCTCCGGGGGTTCCCACACGAGCAAGCAGACTCCTCCGAAGCCCCCGAAGAAGCATGATTTCAGCTGGTCCAATCCGGTCAGCGAAGCCTTCTACGGAATCATCGGAAACGTCGCACATGCCTCCTCCATGTTCGGCTGGATAGCGGACGGAGACTGCTGGAACGGCGGCGCGGGTGCTCCCGGTTGTGACTACGGGGGCGACTACGAGGAGTGGCTGCAGGACCAGGGAATCGATACCTCCAGTGACTGGTATCAAGTTCCCGTGTTCCTGGGGGCGATGTTCTCCCATCGTGAACCGGTCGGTGGCGGCGCGATCCGCGGCGGCACGAATTGCTTCCTGGCCGGGACCCTCGTTCTCATGGGGGACGGTTCGACGAAGAAGATCGAGGACGTCGAAGTCGGCGATCAGGTCCTCGCGACGGACCCGAGGAGCGGTGAGTCCGCACCCCATGCGGTCACCGAGCTGATCCGGTCGGAGGGGCAGCGGGACCTCAGCGCCTTGTCGATCGAAACGCCGACGGGTGTCGAGGAAATCACCGCCACACGTGACCACCCGTTCTGGTCCTCCAGCGTCGGCGGCTGGGTGAACGCCGGGGACATCGCTCCCGGCATGACCCTCCTCACCGATGAGGGCGTGGAGGTTCGTGTCACGGCCAACCGTCAACACACCGAGTTCGTGAAGACTTACAACTTCACCGTCTCGGACGTGCACACGTACTATGTGCTCGCTGGTCAGACGCCGGTCCTGGTTCACAACACCTGTGGACATGTAGGAGTAAGTCTCTCGGGTGCCCGGCAGGTCAGTGGGCGCTTCCCCGAGACTGCCGGTCCTGGTGAGACCCTGTTTCGGCAGCAACAGGATGGGACAGTTACCGCGTACGCGAGGTATGACGCGGACGGGGCAATTTCACAACGAGCCGACTTGCTTCCCACATCGAAGGCGCATGCGGGCATACCGGCACCACACATTCTCGATATGGAAAAACATACAAACCCAAAAACGGGGCAGGTTTTCCTCAACTGGGCAAAAAACCCGAGGCCGCTACTCCCGGAAGAGGAGCTATGTGGATGTCGGTAGAGTAAATGTTCTGAGTAAAATGGGTCGTCGATCGATCCTGTAGGGTAATTGGAGCAGTACTCTTGGGTGCCCGTCGGATTTGCGGCGGGCACCCAAGTGTTTCTGCGTCGCGCGGAGCTTAGGTTTTTATCAGGCGTCCCAGAGGGGAGTTGTTGGGGTGGACGATCCAATGGAATACTCGAGAATCAGAGCTTGGGTAGGAGAGTGGGGTGGGCGCGTCGATTATGTCGATTATGTGAAACGCAATGGAGATTTGGGTGTTCTTGTAGCGTTTTCTCGGATCCTGTGGCCTCGATTTATCGAGGTGGGGAAGTGTGTATTGTGGGATCGCGTGTATGAGGAGTCGAACTTTAAACTTTGGTGCGACAGCCTCTCCGGTGATACGCGAAAGATCGAGGCGACACTCAATCAGTTGAGAGTTTGGCAGATTGTCGACTCTGAGGACGTGGGTGACGACAGGGAGGCGATGGAGTTCCTTGCGGTGCGAATTATGGAATCTTGGAAAAGTGCACTTCGTGCAGAATTCCCTGGCCGCAGTTTCGACGTGCGAATCCTGGATTCCGAGGACGGTCCTATCGTCACTTTCTCTGCCGATTCGAAATAGATGCAATTTGAATGTGACCCAGTCGAGTCTTTTTGTGAAGGGGCATTGAGGCGGGCAGGCAACTCGCAGCGACTCGATTTGGCCGCGATGGTAAACCTGAAGCGCCGTCAGTGTGGCTGGTGGGGCATCAGTGGCGTCCGACGGCAGTAGTTCACGGCAACGGCGGCGGACACCAGGTGGTGTCCGCCGCCGTTGCCGTGCGTGTTTCAGGGGCGCGGCCGAGGAGGTCGATGGCGTCGCGCTGGAGGAGGAGCCCGACGTGGGCGTACACGGTGGCGGTGACGCCGCTGTGGTTGTGGCCCGACAGCTTTTGATCACGACGAGTTCCACTCCCTGCCCCAGGAGGGGCGTCGTCGTCGGGCGACGGAGGGCTCGGAAGAGAATGCGGCGGAGCTTTCCCTGGCGGAGCACGGAGTTGAAGTGCCGGGCGGGGGCGACCCTACGACGGGAGCGGCGACGGGGCGGGTAAACACGCAGCCGTTGTCCTCCCAGCCCGTCCTCGCTGCCTCTTGCGCGGTGTCTCATCCTCGCGTACCGCGTGCTCCGGGTGCGGACTTGAGGACGGAGTGCACGTAGGCCCGAGTCAGCGGTGAGAGCCGCCTTGCGAAGCAGTTTCCGGTAGTGCAGCACAAGGGCTCATCGCGGGCGGTGTCAAGGCCGCGCACGCAGCACTGGCAGGTGGTGCGGAGCTGGTGGACGGCGACAGCGTCGAGCCAGTACGTCACGTACGCGGCCACGCTGCCGTGCGCAGACGGCACAGGGAGGCCGCGGTTGCTGGCGGCGATCTTCTCGGTGAGCTTGGCCAGAGCCTCCTTCCGAGTGGCGCCGTGGATGCGGATGAACCTGCGGGTGTTGCCGGGCGTGAGGACGTCGGTGGCTTCCATGTGGCCGCCTTGCAGTGGTAGGCGCGGACGCGGCGGGAGGCGGGGTGCCGCGGGGTGTGGTCATCAGGCGGCGTCCTGTTCGAGACGGGTGCGGATGAAGTCGGTCAGCGCCTGGGTGGGGATGCGGCGGGCGCGGCCGAGTGGGGCATCGGAGGCGCACCGGTGGCTCATCCGGCTGTGTCACCTGAACCGCATGCCTGCCGGGCAAGGGTGGCTTCGTGGGTGCTGACGTCCGTCGTGCAGAGGTCCCACCGGATTTCCGGTGGGACCTTCGCGGTTCCCGGACTCCTTTCAGAACGCCCCCGGCAGCCGCGCCGGCTTCATCCGGTGTTCGTTCCGGGCGCGCAGGATCGGGTGGGAAGGAACCCCCTCGTTTCGGCCACCACCGTGGCCCCCGCCCGGGAGCGACCATGACCTCCTCTGCCCCGACGCCCTCCGCCCGGCCGCGCGAACAGCGCCTGCGCCGGTACCTGATGTGCCGCCCCTCCCACTTCGAGGTGGTGTACGCGATCAACCCCTGGATGGACCCGCAGAAGCCGGTCGACGCCGGCCTCGCCGTCCTCCAGTGGGAGCGGCTGCGCGAGACGTACCGCGAGCTCGGCCACACCGTCGAGCTGATCGACCCGGTGCCGGGCCTCCCCGACATGGTGTACGCCGCCAACGGGGCCACCGTCGTCGACGGCCGCGTCCTCGGCGCCCGTTTCCGCAACGCCGAGCGCATCCCCGAGGGGCCGGCGTACCTGGACTGGTTCCGAGAGAACGGCTTCACCGAGCTGCACGACCCCGAGTACGTCAACGAGGGGGAGGGCGACTTCCTGGTCACCGGCAGCTCCGTCCTGGCCGGCCACGGCTTCCGCAGCGACGAGCGCGGCCACCGGGAGGCGGAGGCGTTCTTCGGCCGGCCCGTCATCGGCCTGGAGCTGGTCGACCCGCGCTACTACCACCTCGACACGGCCCTCGCCGTGCTCGACGGGGACGAGATCATGTACCACCCGGAGGCCTTCGCCCCCGGCAGCCGCGCCCTCCTGGAGGCGCTCTTCCCCGACGCCCTGCTCGTATCCGCCGAGGATGCCGCCGTGTTCGGGCTGAACGCTGTCAGCGACGGTCTGAACGTGGTGCTCCCCGAGGCGGCCGAGGGGCTCGCCGGGCAGCTGCGCGAGCGCGGCTTCCACCCCATCGGCATGGACCTGTCCGAACTCCTCAAGGGCGGCGGCAGCGTCAAGTGCTGCACCCTCGAGATCCGGCCCTGACCCGCGTTGGAACCGGTGTGCCGCAGCCCCGGGCGGGGCTGCGGCAGACGCGGCTCAGTGGAAGAGCATCGAGGCGTCCCCGGCCGCCGTCGTGACCGAGCCGGGGCAGAGGAAGCTGCCCGAGGTCTTGGTCGCGGTGAAGGCCTGGTTGACGTACTTGCGGGTGGTTCCCTCGCGGTTCCACGTGATGTTCGTGGCCTTGTAACGGCACGATATGAAGCTCTGCCTGCCCGTGATGTCGATGGCGTCGGTCTTGGCGGTGCCGGCGGTGTCGTCGAAGGTGAACGCCGGGTTGTTGTTGAGGCTCGCCGTGATGCTGCCGTTGCAGCCGAGGTTGCCACCCGGTGTGTTGATGGTGGTGCGGTCGACGCTCAATGCGCTCGGGGGGTTGGCGCTGGTGTGGGCGTTGGTCCACGTGCAGGTGTTGCCGGCGACGACGATGACGCCGTCGACCCGCTGATCGGCCGTGGGGCCGAGAGCCGTCGCCGACGTCGCTCCGCCGACGATCGCTGCTGCTGCCAGGGCGGCAACGCCCGGCCATGTCGAGATCTTCATCCTGTCGCTCCTCTTCGCCACGTCCTCGTGGGGTGTGAAGCGGGGCCTTGGGGGGCCTCGCCGGCGTGCGGCCGGCCGTCGGGGGCGGTTTCCGTCATGGCCGGGGGAGAGAGCTTTCGAGACACGCCGGGGAAGGTCCCACAGGGACCTTGAAATGTCAGGCCCATGTCAACAGATTGGCTGGATGGCTCCGGTCCGGAAAACGGTGTGGAACGGATCGGCTCCCGTTGCTCTCTAGTCCTGTGCGCACGCACCGGCGGCGCCGCCGGACCGGCCGGTCCGTGCCGACACCACGCAGAGAGTTCCCCTGTTTCGTGAGTCTGACAAGCGCCACGCTCCTGATCGTCGTCCTGCTCGCCACGGCGCTGGCCTTCGCAGCCGCCGTGTGGCTGTGGCCACGCCTCGGCCGCCGGGGCCGGCGGCCGGTGTGGGGCCGGGTCGGCGTGGTGCTGACGCTGCAGGTGCTGCTGCTCGCCTCGATCGGCCTCACGGCCAACCGGACCTTCCTGCTCTACGGTTCCTGGGCGGCCCTGGCCGGCATGGAGCGGCCGATGCCCTCCATGGGCGACGCGCCCGCGGGCTCGGGTGTGCGGGTCCTCGGCCGGCAGCCGACGGACGTGCCGGGCGGCGGAACACCGCACGTGGGCGGCGAGATCGAGAAGGTCACGGTGCACGGCGAGCGGTCCAAGGCCGCCGTCCAGGCGTACGTGTACCTGCCGCCGGAGTACTTCCAGAAGGGGAACGAGAACAGGAAGTTCCCGGCCACCGTCGTGCTCACCGGATTCCCCGGGATGGCGGAGAACCTGCTCAAGGGGCTGGACTACCCGAAGACGGCGTGGAGACTGGCCAAGCAGAAGAAGATGCCGCCGATGATCATGGTCATGATGCAGCCCTCGGTCATACCGACCCGCAACACGCAGTGCATCGACGTGCCGGGCGGCCCGCTCAGCGAGACCTTCTTCGGCACGGACCTGCCCGAGGCGATCTCCGGCGCCTACCGCGTCGGCACCTCGCCCTCGAACTGGGCCATCATGGGGGATTCCACCGGGGGTTACTGTGCGCTGAAGGTCGCCTTGGAGCACCCGGAGCACTATGCGGCCGGGGTGGGTCTGTCGGCGGACTACAAGCCGGAGATAGACGAGGACTCCGGCGATCTCTTCCATGGGAACACTGCCGAGGAGAAACGATCCGACCTGCTGTGGAGCCTGGACAACCTGCCGCAGGGCAAGTCTTCCTTCCTGGTGGCGACCTCTCAGCAGGGCGAGGGGAACTACAAGCCGACGCAGAAGTTCATCGAGAAGGTGAAGGCGCCGGCGCGCGTCTCGTCGATCACCCTCGACCACGGCGGGCACGGCTTCAACACGTGGAGGCGGGAGATCCCGCCCGCGATGGAGTGGCTCGGCGGCCGCATCGGCGCGGAGTGACCTCCGGCGCGCACCACACCGGCGCGCACCACACCGGCACCGGCCGCCGGCACCGGCCGCCGGCACCGGCCGCCGACACAGGGTTCCGGCGCCGCCCGCCGGCAGCAGACAAGGAACAAGGACAAGGAATGACCGCGCAGATGACCCCGAACGCAGCAACCGACACCACGCCAGCCCTCCCGTGCCCGTTCGACGGGTCGTTCGCCCGCGACCCCCACGCCGTCTACGCGCGCCTGCGCGCCGCCGGGCCGGTGCACCGCGTCGCGCTGCCCGACGGCTCCCCGGTCTGGCTGGTCACCCACGCGTCGGACGTACGGGCCGGACTCGCCGACCCGCGCTTCTCCGTCAACAAGCGCCATTCGACGACGGGGTTCAGCGGCTTCTCCCTCCCGCAGGCCCTCGACAGCAACCTCCTCAACATCGACCCGGAGGACCACCTGCGGCTGCGCCGCCTCGTGTCGAAGGGCTTCACCGCCCGGCACGTCGAGCTGCTCCGGGCCGGCGTCCAGGACTCCGTCGACGAGCTGACCACCCGGCTCGCCGACCGGATCGCCCGCTCCGGCGAGGCGGACCTGGTCGCCGAGTTCGCCAAGCCGCTGCCGCTGCGGACCATCGGCGCGCTGCTGCACGTACCCGCCCCCGACCAGGACCGGTTCTCCGGCTGGATCGCCACCATGCTCGCCCCGCGCTCGAAGGAGGAGCTGGTGGCGGCCATCGGCCACGTCCACCGGTTCCTCGTCGACCTGGTGGCGCAGCGGCGCGCCCGTCCCGGCGACGACATGCTGTCGAGCCTGATCGCGGCGCGCGACGAGGAGGACCGGCTCACCGAGGACGAGCTGGTCTCGCTCGCCTTCCTGATCCTGATGGCCGGCAGCGAGACCGTCCAGCACGTCATCTCCGGCGGGGTCCTCACCCTGCTCACCCACCCGGACCAGCTCGCCGCCCTGCGCGCCGAACCCGCCCGGCTCCCCGAAGCCGTCGAAGAGCTCCTGCGGTACGCAGGCCCCAGCCAGACGGCGGTCCGCCGCTTCCCGACCGAGCCGGTGGAGATCGGCGGCGTGCGCATCCCGGCCGGTGACACGGTCCTGTTCTGTCTGGCCTCGGCACACCGCGACCCGGCCCGCTACCCGGACCCCGACCGCTTCGACATCGGCCGGGAGGACAAGGCCCACCTCGCGCTCGGCCACGGGCTGCACTACTGCCTCGGCGCGCCGCTGGCCCGCCTGCAGATCACCCTCGCGCTGGGCGCGCTCCTCGACCGGCTGCCCGGTCTCCGCCCGGCCCGCCCCGTGGCGGAGCTCCCCTGGGCGAGCACGTTCCGCTTCCACGCCCTGCGCGCCCTGCCGGTCACCGCGGACCTCTAGGGGGTGTCGGGGCGGGGACGGGGCCGCGTCGTCCGGATGCGGCCCCGCCCGTCCCGGCGGAGGCTGGGCCCATGCACCACGCGCCGATCCTCGTCCACCCGATCGCCCCGGCCGGCGGCCGCCGGGTCTCCCTGCGCGCCGACGGGCAGGACACGGTCCTCGGCACGGCCTTCAACGACGCCGAGGTGATCGAGTTCCTGCGCCGGGCCGGCGTACCCGATCCCGACGAGGCGGTCCTCGGCGGCTCGGCGCTCGTGGAATGGCAGGGCGACGAACCGCACACCTACGAGGCGGAGCCCTCGGACACCGACATCCCCTGAAACCGACATCCCTGACACCGGCATCCCGTGACGCCGCACCTTGGGCGGCCGGGAAGGCACCATGGGGGTGGTGGCTGACCCGAGCCGTCCGTTCGGAGGATCCGGGAGATCCGGGAGATCCGGGAGAGAAGGGGAGACGGCATGCTGAAGGCCTTCACCGACCTGTCCACGCCGCTCGTGGCCGATGCCTGCGTCCGTACGGGCGTGCCGCTGCGCGTGGCACCGCCCGGCATCCGCGCGGTGCTGCCGGAGCACCGGGTTGCGGGACGCGCGCTGCCCGTACGCCACTACGGCAGTGTCGACGTGTTCCTGGAGGCGTACGGTTCCGCCGAGCCGGGCGACGTCCTGGTCATCGACAACGGCGGACGGTCGGACGAGGCCTGCGTGGGCGATCTCGCCGTGCTCGAGGCCGAGACGGCGGGCGTGGCGGGCCTCGTGGTGTGGGGGCTGCACCGCGACACGCCCGAGCTGGCCGAGATCGGTCTGCCCGTGTTCAGCTACGGCAGCTACCCGGCCGGGCCCGTACGGCTGGACGAACGCGAGCCCGAGGCGCTGGTCACCGCCCGGTTCGGGCCGCATCTGGTGGGCGGCTGGGACTTCGTCTTCGGCGACGCCGACGGCGTGCTGTTCGTCGCCGCGGACCGGGTGGAGGAGGTACTGGACACCGCGCTCCGGATCCGGGAGACCGAGCGCGAGCAGGCCCGCCGGATCCGCTCGGGCGACACCCTGCGCAGCCAGACGGCGTTCGCGGACTACCTGGTCCTGCGCGAGGCCGACCCCTCGTACACCTTCCGCCGGCACCTGCGCCGGACCGGCGGCGCCATCGAGGAGTGACGGCGCCGCCGTACCCGGCTGCGCGGGATCATCCCCGCGCCGCCGGGCACGTGGTGTCGTCGGAGGGCAGGGTGCCGTCCAGCAGGTAGCCCTCGACGTGGGCGTCGACGCACGCGTTGCGGTTCTGGAACTGCCCGTGGTCGCCGCCCTCGACGGTGACCAGGCGCGATCCCGCCAGGCCCCGGTGGGCGCGTACGGCGGCCTCGTAGTACGTCGCCGGGTCGTTCTTCGAGTTGAGCATCAGCACCGGCGGCAGGCCCTCGCCGGTGACCTTGATGCGCGGAGCCTTGGAGCGCGGCCAGTTCGCGCAGACCGCCGCGTACGTCAACTCCCTTGCGCCGGCCAGGGGGTGGGTACGCGTGGCCTGGGCGCTCTCCCGCACCCAGTACCGGCTGTCGCGGTTCCACGGGGTGTCGCCGCAGGTGACTGCGAAGTAGTCGGCGACGAAATCGGCGCTCATGAGGTGCTTCAGCCGCCCGGCGACGGCCTTCCTCGTCTCCGCGGGCGCCTGCTCCGGATGCTCCAGGAAGCCGAGGAGCGAGGCGAGGTCCGCGAACTGGTCGGCGTTGTAGAGGGCGTTCGTGGCCGCTGCGTCGAGGTGGTTGGGCGTGATGACGGTCCCCTCGACGTCGAGCGGCCGGTCGTGCAGCGCGGCCCGCAGCCGCTCGTACGAGGCCTGCGCCTCCCCGGGGGTCCGCCCCCGGTGGTAGGTGGCGTCGTTCTTCGCGAGCCACGGGAGGAAGTCCTGCTCGAACCGGCGCTGGAAACTCATCGGCTGCCCCGTCAGGAAGGACTGCCAGTCCCCGGTGAAGTCGATGTTGCTGTCGAGGACGGCCCGTTCCACGCGGCGGGGGAACTCTGTCGCGTAGTACGCCCCGAGGAAGGTGGCGTACGAGGGCCCGTAGTACGAGATCTTCTCCTCCCCGAGCAGCGCCCGGTACAGGTCCATGTCGTGCACGGCCTGATCGGTGGTGATGTACGGCAGCAGTCCGCCCGAGTTGCGCTCGCAGTCCCGTACGAAGTCCCGGGCGCGGTCGAAGGTCCGCCGGACGGCGGCCGCCGACCGGTCGCGCAGGTCGGCGACGCCGCCGAACATGGCGTCGACCGCGTCCTGGTCCGCGCAGACCACCTTCGTACTCGCGCCCACACCGCGCTGGTCGAAGCCGACGATGTCGTACGCGTCCGCCAGCTTCGGGCTGTACGAGGCGAGCCGGGCTGGCCGGGGGAGCCCCGAGGCCCCGGGTCCGCCGGCCGCCATCATGAGGACGCCCCGGCGCCTCGCCGGATCGGCCGCGCGGTGCCGGGAGACGGCGATCGTCAGGCTCGGCCCGGAGTCCGGGTGGTACCAGTCCCGCGGCACCGACATCGAGGCACACTCCAGCGAACCGCCCGTACAGGGCTGCCAGTCGAGCTGCTGGTGCAGGTACCGCCCGGGTATCCGCGGGCTCCCGCCGTCCGGAGCCCCGCCGCCCGCGCCGGCGGCCGCGGCGCCCGCGTGGCCGACGGGCAGGACGGCGGCGGCGAGCAGCCCGCAGGCGGCGGCCGCGAGCCATCGGGCAGGCTTCTTGAACACGTGCATGTCTGAACTCCCCCTGGGGTCCGGCAGGTCCCCTCGATCGTCCCGCGCAGGCTCCCCGCACTCGATATCCCTGGCATCCGCATCCGGGGTGGCAGCAGTGCCACCCCACGAGGCGGCCCGGGCCACGGCGGAACGGGCCATGTCGCAGAGGTGACGCAGGGTTCGATGCCAGCACCCGGGGGAGGCTTTGCCTCCGCCCGGGGAGTCCGTAGCAGAACCGATACTTCAAGCCTCTGTGACGTGTATCGCACGCAGCGCTACATTTCCCACGCCCCGCAGCCGCGAGGCGGTGCCGCGCGTGCGGCCGGGGGAGAGGCATCGACGATGGGCTCTGGAGTCTTCGCGAAGCTGGGCGGTGCGGTCACCGCCAAGACGGCCGCCGTGGCGGCCGCGGGCGCCCTGGTGGTGTCCGGTGCGGTGGGGGCCGGCGTATGGGCGCTCGGCGGCGGCCCGCAGCTGGCGGTCGTCCAGCGCAGCGTCTCCGTATCGGTCGCGGCGGGTGGCGAGCAGTCCGCGGTCGCCGCCTGCCAGGCCCACGAGAGGGCGCTCGGCGGCGGGTACGCGATCACCGGTACGGGATTCGCCACGAGCAGCCTCTTCGTGGGCGATGCCTGGCTGGCGGCCGCGTACAACCCGGACACCGCGCCGGCCACGCTCACTTCGTACGCGCTGTGCGTCAATGCGAAACCCGAGTTCCTCGGCGGCATCGGCTGGACCGAGCAGGCGCACGCGTTCCACGACCGGGGCAACAAGATCACCAGCGCCAGCGGCGGCGGGACCATCCACGACCTCACGACCGACGGGCCTTTCGCGGACACGGCCGAGCACGCCACCGCCTGGCCCTCGTGCTCCGGCGACTTCACCCCGGTGGGCATCGAGTTCCGGGCGGGCCGCACCGTGTCGGGCCGCGCCGTCGCGCCGGCCCCGCTCGACAGCCTGACCACGAAGTCGGCGGGGGCAGGCGTCACCAAGCCCGTGCCGAAGGTCGCGCTCAACCCGGGCACCCGGCTGAGCACCGCCGTGTTTGCGCTCCGCTCGTCCGAGTTCATCACGCACCAGACCCGGATCGAGGACCCGCAGCCACCGGAGGCGAACTACGCGGTCGCCGTCCGTCCGATCTGTGTCCGGCTGAAGAACGTGTCCGTGGCCACCGCCAAGGTGGCGGTGGCCGCCGGCGGCAGCGCGGACGCGGCCGTGTCCTGTCCTAAGGGGAGGCTGATCGTCGGCGGCGGCTTCCAGTTCCCCGCCGACAACGAGTCGGGCGCCTCGGAGGCTCCGACGCGCTTCTTCGGCGACGGCTGGCTGTACGCGCCGACCCATGCGCCCGCGGCGGCCGGTGAGCCCACGGGCGCCAAGGTGAAGGCCTGGCACGTCACCGGCCGGAACCAGCAGAAGGCCGGTGCCGTCTACCAGAACTCGGTCTGGATCGAGCACAGCGACCGCGAGACGCTCACCGGCAACGGCTACTTCGACACGCACCGCCGCGGCCCGGACGACCAGGAGCTGCACGTCTCGCCGGTGCCGGACAGTCAGGAGCTGGTGGCCAGCGCAGTCTGCGCGAAGATCGACGCCAAGCCCACCGAGCCGGCCAAGGCCCCCGCGCCGCCCGCCGTCACCCGGCCGGAACTGCCGCACGCACTCGACCCGCTGCCGGGCGCGACGGGTGACACGGGCTCCGCGTCGCCCTCGGCCTCTGCCCCGACCCCGGGCGCCTCGCCCACGACGAGCCCGACCGCCCCGCCCGGTACGTCTCCCACGCCCGGCAGCCCCAACAGCCCGGGAACCCCGACGACGGGCCGTCCCAGCCGGCCGGCCACCCCGTCGCAGAGCGGTTCGCCGACCCGGCAGCAGCCGCAGGCCCCGGCGGTGAGCATCCAGCAGCCCGGTGCCGGAGGCCAACTGCGGCGCGGTTGCGAGGAGTCGTTCGCCGGGACGGCCCGGACCCGCCCGGGCAACGAGCCCGTCACCGACCCGCAGTACACGAGCTGGCGGATCAACGGGCCCAACGGTCCGATGACGCTGGGCGCGGGCGCGTCGGGGCGCTTCCTCGTGCCCCTGCTGCCCGACGGAACGTACAAGCTCGTGTTCAGCGCCACCGATCCGGCGGCCGGGCTCACCGGCAGCGCGGAGATCTCCGTCAGGATCGTGGGCTGCCTGCGCTGAAGGCCGAACGGGGAACACCCTTCGGGGGGACCGGCGGTACGAGGGTGGTCGGGGATCCGGGCGGAGAGGATCATGAGGAGGGCGCCGGCCCGCCGGGCCCCGCCCCGCCACCGAGTTCAGGAGGTACGTGTGTCTGCCGCGTCGAGCACCGCGTCGTCGAGTTACGCATCCGGGGTCTTCGAAGTGCCGCTGCTGGGCGACACGATCGGCGAGAACCTGGACCGCACCGTCCGCCGGTTCCCCGACCGCGACGCCCTCGTCGACCTCGCCGCCGGGCGCAGGTGGACGTACGCGGAGCTCGCCGCCGACGTCGACGCCCTCGCGCTGGGCCTGCTGGACCTGGGCATCGCGAAGGGGGACCGGGTCGGCATCTGGGCGCCGAACCGTGCCGAGTGGACGCTGGTGCAATACGCCACCGCGAAGATCGGCGCCATCCTCGTCACCGTCAACCCGGCATACCGCTCGCACGAGTTGGAGTACGTCCTGAGGCAGTCCGGGATCCGGCTGCTCGTCGCGGCGGAGCGCTTCAAGACCTCCGATTACGCCGGGATGATCGAGGAGGTGGGCCCGCACTGCCCGGAGCTGGAGTTCACGGTCCTCCTGGACGGGCCGCGGTGGACGGCCCTGCTCGACCAGGGCCGCCGGGGCGATCCGGCCGACCTCGTCCGCGCCGGAGCCGAGTTGAGCCCGGACGATCCGGTCAACATCCAGTACACCTCGGGGACCACAGGCTTCCCCAAGGGTGCGACCCTGTCGCACCACAACATCCTCAACAACGGCTTCTTCGTGGGCGAGTTGTGCCACTACACCGAGCAGGACCGGGTCTGCATCCCGGTGCCCTTCTACCACTGCTTCGGCATGGTCATGGGAAACCTCGCCTGCACCAGCCACGGCGCGGCGATGGTGATCCCGGCGCCGTCGTTCGACCCGGAGGCGACCCTCGCCGCGGTCGAGGCGGAGTCCTGCACCTCCCTGTACGGGGTCCCCACGATGTTCATCGCCGAGCTGGCCGCACCCGGCTTCGACGCGTACGACCTGTCCAGCCTGCGCACGGGGATCATGGCGGGCTCGCCCTGCCCGGTCGAGGTGATGAAGGAGGTCATCCACCGGATGGGCATGCGCGAGGTGTCCATCTGCTACGGGATGACGGAGACCTCGCCGGTGTCGACGCAGACCCGCGCCGACGACTCCGTCGAGCGCCGGGTGTCCACCGTCGGCCGCGTCGGACCGCACCTGGAGGTCAAGGTGGTCGATCCGCAGTCGGGGCGGACCGTGCCCCGCGGCGAGCCGGGGGAGCTCTGCACCCGCGGCTACTCGGTGATGCTCGGCTACTGGGGCGAGCCGGAGCGCACCGCCGAGGCCGTCGACGCGGCGCGCTGGATGCACACCGGCGACCTGGCGGTGATGGACGAGGACGGCTATCTGAGCATCACCGGCCGCATCAAGGACATGGTGATCCGCGGCGGGGAGAACGTGTACCCGCGGGAGATCGAGGAGTTCCTCCACGCCCATCCGGACGTCCTGGACGTCCAGGTCATCGGTGTCCCCGACCCCAAGTACGGGGAGGAGCTGATGGCGTGGGTGCGGATGCGCGAGGGGGCGCAGCCGCTGACCGCGGCCGCCGTCCGCACCTTCTGCGAGGGACGGCTGGCCCATTTCAAGATCCCGCGGTACGTGCACGTCGTGGACGAGTTCCCGATGACCGTGACCGGGAAGATCCGCAAGGTCGAGATGCGCGAGGCGGCCGCCCGGCTGCTGGAGGCCTAGCAGCCGGGCGGCCGGCGCGGTTCAGTCGCGGGGAGACAGCTCGGCCATGGCGCTCCAGCCCTGGCCGGGCACCTCGACGTGGATGATCTCCGGCGTGCCGGCGATGGCACCCGCGAGGGTCTCCATACCGGCCTTGAAGTGGTCGGACGCGACATGGGCGGCGCCCGCCTCGGCGTCGGTGAAGGCCTCCAGGAGCGTGTACTTGTTGGGGTCGTCGACGCTGCGCGACCAGTCGTAGAAGAGGTTGCCCGGCTCGTTGCGGGTGGCCCGGGTGAAGTCGTCGACGAGGGTGAGCCAGTTGTCGCTGTGCTCCGGACGGACGTCGAACCTGACGGCGATGAAGATCATGCCGACCAGCCTGGCAGGCCCCCGCGGGCCGCGCATCCCCATCGCGCCGTGTTTCCGGCAGGGTCGGAAAACCTGCGCGCCGGGCGGCTCAGGCGCAGTCCGCGGCAGCCTGCGCGAGCGCGGTGCGGATCTGCTGCGGGCGCCGCCGGAACTCCTCGGTCGGCAGCGACACCGACAGGGCGTGCACCGCCTCGCCTTCGTCCCCGCGCCCGCGCGGCAGGGCGACGGCCAGGCAGGAGTACGAGGGATCGGCCTCCCCGACGGAGAGCGCGAACCCTTGTCCCCGGACCCGCGACAGCTCCGCCTCCAGCAGCTCGGCACTGGTGATGGTGGCCCCGGTCAGGCGGGCCATCCCGTGCTCGGCCAGGTACCGCCGCCGCAGCGGCCGGGGCAGCTCGGCGAGCAGTGCCTTGCCGTGCGCGGTGGCATGCGCCCGGGTCTCCCGCCCGGGCGTGAACGGGTTCGCCGCATCCGTGACGGGGGCGGTGGTGTCGACGACGGTGATCAGGCCGCCCCGGTAGGCGGTGTGGTACGCCTCGGCGCCGGTGGCGCGGCGCAGCCGGGTCAGCAGATCGGCCATGCGCGGCGCGGGCTCCAGCTGCCGCAGGAGGCTCCGCTGCAGCCCTGGAATGTGCGGTCCCAGCACGTACCCCTGCGCGGTGCGGACGAGGTACCCGCGTTCGGTCAGCGGGGCCAGCAGGTGGTAGGCGGTGGACAGGGAGCATTCCGTCCGGCGTGCCAGCGCCTTGGCGCTGACGGGCCCGGCCGCGTCGGCGACGGCGTCGAGGATCGCCAGCGCGCGGTCGACGGACTGCGGACCGGTGGGCGGCATGCTGGGTTCTCCCGAGGTGGTGCGTGCACGGATCCCCCGAGCCTATGGCGCAGCGGACGGGCGGCGTTCATCGAACGTTGACCGGACGCAGAGGGGGAGCGCGCACAGTCGTGCGCATGGACAGCGAACACGACGCCCGCGCGGGGCGGTACGACCCTGCGGCGGCTGCGGATCTCACCGGTATCCGGCTCGCCCACCGCGCGATCCTGGCCGACATCGAGCGCCTCGCCCGGCTGCTCGCCGCTCTCGCCGCGGCCGCGGAACCGGCCGGACCCGCGAGGGCGGAGGCCGTCGCCCGGTACGTGCACCGCTACCACTCCGTCGTACGCGGTCACCACCGCGGCGAGGACGAGATCCTGTGGCCGGTGGTCCTGGACGCCGTACCCGACGCGGCCGACGCGGTGGCCGGCATCGTGCGCTTCCTCCACGACCACGAGGCCCTCGATGCGCTCCAGGCCGCCTGCGACGCGGCCGCGGACCGCTTCGCCGCGGAACCGGGCCGGCACGCCCGGCGGTTGGCCGGGCTCCTCGCCGACCAGCGGGACCTGCTGGCCGAGCACATCGAAGCCGAGGAGCGGCACGTCTTCCCGGTCATCGCCGCCCGGGTGCCCGGCGCCGCCTACGCCGCCGCGGAGGCGCGCATCCGCAGCGCCGACCGGTCCGCCGACCCGGTGTGGGCCCGTGCCTGGCTGCTGAGCCACGCCACCGAGGACGAGGCCCGCCGCCTGCTGCCCGGCGCCGTCGCGAACCCGGCCGCCCTGGAACCCCTGCTGCAGGAGTACGCCGCCGAAGTGGCGCTGGTGTTCGCGGCCTGACCGCGGGTTTCAGCCGTCGGCCCACTGCCGGGCGAGCGAGGCGAAGGCGCGGGCGGCGGCGCTCTCGTACGCGCTCTCCCGGCGCAGGAGGACCACGGTCCGCGCCGGGAGGGCGGGGACGAGGGGGACGGGGTGCAGCGGGGTGTGGTCGCGGGTGACGGCGTCGGGGAGCACCGTGGCGAGCCCGGTGCGCCGGACGATCTCGGTGAGGGCGCTGATGGAGTTGGCCTCCACCGCGATCGGCGGTTCGATGCGGTGCCGGTGGAAGTACGCGTCGATGTGGGCCCGCGTCGCGAAGTCGCCGCTGAGCAACGCGAGCGGGCACGCGGCGAGTTCGGACACCTGAAGGGGCTCGGTACGGCCGGCGTGCGGGTGGGCGGCGCCGACCACCAGGCAGAGCGACTCGGTGAACAGATCGGTGGCGCCGACGCCGGGCAGGTACGTGCTCTGGAAGGCGATCCCCAGGTCGACGGCATCGGCCAGCAGCGCTGACTCCAGCCGACTCTGCGTCATCTCCTCGACGGTCAGGGTGATTCCGGGGTGCCGGGCATGCAGTTCGGCGGCCAGCGGGCCCAGCAGGTACGCGGTGAAGGTCGGCGTCATGGCGAGGCGCAGGCTGCCGCGGGAGAGGTCCGCCACGTCCAGGACGGCCCGCTCGGCGGCGGCAAGGTCCTGGAGTGCGCGGCGCGCGTACGGGAGGAAGGTCGCGCCCGCGTCGGTCAGGCGTACGGCGCGCCCCGTACGGTCCAGCAGCTGGACCCCCACGGTCCGCTCCAGCTGCCTGATCTGCTGCGACAGCGTGGGCTGCGAGACGTGCAGCTCCTCGGCGGCGCGGGTGAAGCTGCCGTGCTCGGCCACGGCCAGCAGATAGCGGAGATGGCGCAGTTCCAGGGGCATGAGCGCAAGTATAGATGTCACCAATAGCGATCATGAATGACGCGTCTTGGACACTATAGGTACAGGTCATGCAGGGTGGAACTCGTCAGCCCGACCAGGGCGGGCACCACCGAAGGGAGTGACCGTGCAAGACCTCGCCGAGGGCGTCGCGCACTTTCAGCAGGACGTCTTCCCGGCCAAGGCGGAGCTCTTCGCCCGCCTGGCGACCACCCACCGGCCGCACACGCTCTTCATCAGCTGCTCCGACGCCCGTGTCGTCCCGGAGCTGATCACCCAGCGGGAACCGGGCGAGCTGTTCGTCATCCGGACCGCCGGCAACCTCGTACCGGCCCACGCGGACGGTGCCCGGACCGACGGCGCCGACGGCGTGACGGCCGGCATCGAGTACGCGCTCGCCGTCCTGGGCGTCCGCGACATCGTGATCTGCGGACACTCCGCCTGCGGCGCGATGACCGCACTCGCCGCGGGCCAGGACCTGACGGAGCTGCCCGCCGTCTCCCGGTGGCTGCGTCACGCGGCGCCCACCGGGGCCCCGCACGGCGAGGTCGACGTGCTGATCCGGAACAACGTCGCCCTCCAGCTCGCCAACCTCGCCACGCACCCCGCGGTCGCCCGCGCTCTGGCCGGGGACGCCGTCACCCTGCACGGCTGGGTCTACGACATCCCCACCGGCGCGGTCGAGCGGATCGACCCCGCCACCGGCCGGCCCGCCGCCCTCGCAGCCTGATCCGCCCCCTCCCCACCCACTCCACCCCTGAAAGGGAACCTCCCGTGATCCACGCCCAGTTCGACCCCACCGCCCGTCAGGCCCTGGCCGCCGCCGCCGTCGAGGCCAAGATCCGCAAGGACCTCACCTGGCAGCAGATCGCCGACGCGGCCGGCCTGTCGGTCGCCTTCGTCACCGCCGCGGTGCTGGGCCAGCACCCCCTGCCGGCCGCCTCCGCCGAGGCCGTCGCCGAGCTGCTCGGCCTCGACGCCGAGGCCGTGCTGCTCCTGCAGACGATCCCCAGCCGGGGCTCGATCCCCGGCGGCATCCCCACCGACCCGACCATCTACCGCTTCCACGAGATGCTCCAGGTCTACGGCACCACCCTCAAGGCCCTGGTCCACGAGCAGTTCGGCGACGGCATCATCAGTGCGATCAACTTCAAGCTGGACGTCAGGAAGGTCGCGGACCCGGAAGGCGGCGAGCGCGCCGTCATCACCCTCGACGGCAAGTACCTCCCCACCAAGCCGTTCTAGGCGGAGGCGTCGAGGAGGGTCTCGGCGACCGCGGTGCGGGCGTACAGCACCGAGCGGCCCGCCCTGTGCGCGCTGACCAGGCCCGCGTCGCGCAACGCGGTCAGGTTCCGGGACACCCCGGCCGCCGAGAGCCCCGTACGCCGGGCCAGCTCGGTGGTGGAAGCGGGCGCCTCGAGCTCCGTCAGCAGCAGGGTCCGCGAACGGCCGAGCACGGCGGCGAGGGCCTCGGCCTTCCCGGCCGGCGGCCGCGACGCCCACAGCGCACCCACCCCGCGCGCCGGATACGCGAGCTGCGGGGGATCCGGCGGCGTCATCCGGGTCAGCAGGCCCGGCCCGAGGAAGGCCGAGGGAACCAGCAGCAGTCCCCGGCCCGCCGTCTCCCGGGACAGGGGCCGGGTCCTGCGCACCAGGCGCAGGGCGTTGTCGTCCCACTGCACCGCACTGTGCAGCTCGTTGATGACCTGGCCCGCGCCCTGCTCGGCGGCCTGCCGGGCCCGGTGGAAGACATCGGCCTCGAGCACCGAGCGGATCCGTGCCCAGTACGGGGCGAGCGCCAGCTTCCAGTACGCCTCGATCTCCTCCGCCAGCCGGGGCAGCCGGGCCTGCGGGTCCGCGTACAGGGCCCGTGCCCGGGGGCCCAGCGCGCCCTGGTGGTAGCGCAGGTGGTCGAGGTTGCGGCGGACCGGTTCGGCCGGAGCGGCCAGGACCCCGGCCAGCTCCGCCGCCAGCGCGGGGGCCGGTCCGGCGGGCGCAGGGTTGAGGAAGTGGGGCACGTACCCCTTGGGCGGGATCAGCTCCGCGAGCCAGCCGCGGTCCAGCCCCGCGGCCGTCAGCCGGGGCCTCACCTGCTCCGCCCACGGCCGGTACACGGGCGAGGCGGCGCCGTCGTTCAGCAGCCGCCGGAAGCTGGTCACCACCTCCCACAACGGCGAGACGGCGAACCGCATCTGGGCCAGATCGCCCGCCGAGAACGCCAACTCCGCCAGCGGGACCACCCCTTGGATTCACACATGCCCGAATCAATGGCCCCGAGCCTACTGCGCGGAGATCATTCCGGCATGACCTCTCGGACGATCACCGCGGCCGCCTCGGGCACCTGGAAACTCGGCGACCTCGAAGTGAACCGCATCGGCTTCGGCGCGATGCGACTGACCCAGAACGGCCCGGCGTTCGCCCCCGGCGCCGCCCCCAGCGACCGCGGCCGCGCGATCGGCGTGCTGCGCCGCGCCGTCGAGCTCGGCGTCAACCACATCGACACCGCCGCCTTCTACTTCTCCCCGCTGCGCTCCGCCAACGAACTGATCAACCAGGCCCTTGCGCCGTACCCGGACGATCTCGTCATCACCACGAAGGTCGGCCCCGGCCGGGCCCTGTCGGGGGAGTTCCTTCCGCACGCCACCCCCGGGCAGCTGCGCGGCCAGGTCGAGGAGAACCTGCGCCAGCTCGGCCGCGACCACCTCGACGTGGTCAACCTGCGCATCGTCGGGACCGATTCGATCGCCGAACGCTTCGGCGCACTGGCCGAGCTGCGCGAGGCGGGACTCATCCGCCACCTCGGCCTGTCCAACGTGCGGCCCGGACACCTCGCCGAAGCCCAGGCCATCGCGCCGGTGGTCTGCGTGCAGAACCTGTACGGGATCGGCGCCCCGCCCGAGCAGGAGGCGTTCCTGCGCACCTGCGGCGAGCAGGGCGTGGCGTTCGTGCCGTTCTACTCGATCGCCGGTACGGGACGCGAAGCGGGCGCGAGCGGCGCCGAACACGAGGCGGTGCTCGCCGTGGCCCGTGCCCACGGGGTGGGCCCCGCCGAGATCCGGCTGGCCTGGACCCTGCACCGCGGACCGCACGTCCTGGCCATCCCGGGAACCGGCAACCCGGACCACCTCACCGCCAACGTGGCCGCCGGCGCCCTGCGCCTCTCCGCCGAGGACCTCGCCGTGCTGGACTCCGCCGGTCCGTCCGTCTGACGGACCGGCGTACGGCCGTCCGCCCCGCCGCGGCGGAACGGACGGCCGGGGTGCCAGGTCAGCGGAGACCGAGCGGTCCCTTCCCGACGACGGTGTTGCCGGTGACCGTGCCGTCGGCGCCGGCCAGGGTCACGGCATGCCGGACCCCGTCGGGACCGAGGACCACGGCCAGCCAGGCGCTGCCGCCGCCCTGCTGCGCGACGGCGCGCAGCGCCTCGACCTTGCCGCCTTCCACGGCGGCCGTCGCCTTCTCGACGGCCTGGGCCGCCGGCAGCGCGGGCAGCGGCACCGGGGCGCCCTTGGCTGCCCCGTCCGCCCGGCCTCCCGGACCACGGCCGCCCGGTGCCCGGCCCGACAGACCGCGGTCGCCGTCGACGACCTCGGGCTCGCCGCCCTTGCGCAGCTTCGGGCCCATCGGTCCCATCGGGCCGTCCGCCGGCTGCCCCGCACGGCCGTGCTCACGGACCTTGGCGGCGAAGCCGCCCCGCACGTGCTCCCGGTGGCCGTGCTCGGCAGCCGCCACCGCCACCGCCCCGCCGCCGATCAGGACGACCAGCCCGAGGGCGACCCATCGCGTACGCCCCTCACGGGCCAGCCGGACCAGCCGGCCACGGCGACCCGCCGCCGTACCGGTCGCGGTCGCGTCGGCCTTGGCCTCGCCCGGGCCCGCGGGCGGCTCGGGGGGCTGGGGACTGGACTGAGTCATCGGCATGCTCCTCGCGTTCTCCGGGCACTCTGCCCGGCTCGGCAGAGTCTGCGCGGCGGATGCTGAAGCCCCGCTGAAGCAGGCTGAAGACCTCTTCAGCAAGCCGCCGACGCGACCTGAGAACCTTGTCCCCATGCGCGTACTGGTGGTCGAGGACGAACGGCGGCTCGCCGCTGCCCTGCAGCGGGGTCTGCAGGCCGAGGGCTTCTCCGTGGACGTCGCCCACGACGGCCCGCAGGGCCTGTGGCTGGCCGCCGAGCACGACTACGACGCCATCGTGCTCGACATCATGCTGCCCGGGCTCAACGGCTACCGGGTCTGCGCCCGGCTGCGCGCGAGCGGCTGCGAGTCGGGGATCCTGATGCTCACCGCCAAGGACGGCGAGTACGACGAGGCGGAGGCCCTCGACACCGGCGCGGACGACTTCCTCTCCAAGCCCTTCTCGTACGTGGTCCTGGTCGCCCGGCTGCGCGCCCTCATCCGGCGCACCGGCCGCCGCAGCCCGCAGGTCATGGAGTTCGGCGACCTGGTGATCGACCCGGCCGGCCAGCGGTGCACGCGCGGCGGTACCGAAGCACGGCTGACCTCGCGCGAGTTCGCGGTCCTCGTGTACCTGGCCCGACGGGCCGGGGAGGTCGTACCCAAGCGGGAGATACTGGAGCACGTCTGGGACGCCGCCTACGAGGGCGACCTGAACGTCGTCGAGGTCCACGTCAGCGCCCTGCGCCGGAAGATCGACGCGCCGTTCGGCCGGGCCGCAGTGGAGACCGTCCGCGGCGCCGGCTACCGGCTGGCGGCCGACGGTGGCTGAACCGGAGACCGGCGCCACCGTCCGGTCCTTCAGCGGTGGCCGCCTGCGCATCCTCCGCCGGATCCGCGACGCGGCGCGGCGCGTGCGCCCCCGGTCCGTCCGCGCCCGGGCCACGCTCGGCGCCTCCACCGTGGTGGCCCTCGCCCTCGGCGCCGCCTCCTTCGCCCTGCTCGGGATGCTGGACGGCAACCTGATGCGGGGCGCCCAGGCCGACGCCGAACGGCAGGCCCTGTCCACCGCCGGGCTGGCGGCCGCGGGCCGGCTCGACACCGTACTGGCACCCGGGCGCGACACCGACTTCCTGCAGGTCGTCGATGCCGAGGGCCGCGTCCTGGCGGCGAGCCCCAACCTCGCCGGCCGCCCCGCCCTCTCCCCGGCCCGCCCGGGCAAACCCGGTACGGTCCGCCGCACTTGGAAGGAGGGCCCGGCCCGCGGCGACCGCCGCCACCGCGTCGTCCAGGTCACCACCGTCACCGGGGAGGGACTGGTCACCGTCTACGCGGGGACCTCGCTGCGGCAGGCCGACGCCGCCGACGACGTCATCACCGGCGCGCTGGCCGTCGGGGTACCGCTGCTCGTGCTCACCGTCGCGCTGGTCACCTGGCGGGTGACCGGCTGGGCGCTGCGCCCCGTCGAGGCGATCCGCGCCGAGGTCGCCGAGATCAGCGACCGCGACCTGCACCGCCGGGTGCCGGTACCGCGCAGCCAGGACGAGATCGCCCGGCTCGCCGCCACCATGAACACCACACTGGACCGGCTGGAAGCCGCCGGGATCCGCCAGCGCCGGTTCATCGCCGACGCCTCGCACGAACTGCGCAGCCCGATCACGGTGCTCCGCACCCAGTTGGAGGTCGCCCAGGCCCACCCCGATCCGGCGCTGTGGGGCGAACTGGTCAGCGGTGCCCTGGAGGACACCGTGCGGCTCCAGGACCTCGCGGCCGACCTGCTCCTGCTGGCCCGGCTGGACACCGGGGAACCGCCGCCGGCCGCGGCCGTCGACCTCGCGGACGTCGCCCGCGAGGCGGCCCGCTCGCGCAGGCGGGACCGGATCCCCGTCGACATGGAGATCGTCCCCGAGGCCGTCGTGCGCGGCAGCACGCTCTGGCTCTCCCGGCTCGTCACCAACCTGCTGGACAACGCCCAGCGCCACGCCGACCGGCAGGTCGGGCTCCTGCTGAGGGTCGACGCGGCCCGGCGTACCGCCGTGCTGGAGGTGCGCGACGACGGGCCGGGCATCGCGGCCGCCGACCGGGAGCGAGTCTTCGAGCGGTTCACCCGCCTCGACGACGCCCGCAGCCGTGACGAGGGAGGCACGGGCCTGGGCCTGGCCATAGCCCGCGACATCGCCACCCGGCTGGGCGGCTCCCTCACGGTCGAGGACGCCCCGGCCGGCGCACGTCTGGTGGCCCGCCTTCCTCTGGACACCGCCTGAAGCGGGCGGTTTTGCGGTTCTGATTGTTCCCCGTTCTGCTTTTTTCGCACCTGCCCATCTCTGTTCACTCCATGCTTGCCTCGGCTCTCGAAGGGGGGCGCCAGCAACGCCAGAGCCGCATCCCGAACAGACATCAACCATGGCGCAAGCAGCCAGAGGACGGCGCGATGAAGAACAACCGGATGATCGTCACCGTGGTGGCGCTCTTAGCGATCTTCGCCTTCAGTGTGGTGATGGTGGTGGCGGGACAGCCCGTCGCAGCCATCACCGCCCTGATCCCGTCGGTCGCGCTGGGCGTGCAGCAGATCGTGCAGGCGGGCACGGGACTTGCGGAGAGCCGCCGCGAGCGGCCCTCCGTACAGGTGCCCGACGTGGACGAGGAGCCGCGGCGATGAACCTCCACTCGGCACCCCAGGACGTTCCCCAGGGCCGGAGCGGCAAGCCGGGCCGCCGGCTGGGACCCATCGTCGAAGGCACCGGCCCGGCGCACCGCGCCTGGCTCGAGCCGCTGCGCGACGCCGTACACGGCAGGGGAGTGACGCTGGACGAGCTCCAGGCACGTACCGGCCGGGACAAAGGGCACATCTCCGAACTGCTGCGGGCCGTCGGACGCTACCCGCGCTGGGTCTTCGTCCGTACGGTGCTCCTCGCGCTCGAACGGCCCCGCCTGCCGTACGGCACGATGCGGCTCCGCTGGGTGATCGCGGCCCAGGACGTCGGCAAGCGCACCTCGTGGATCAAGGACTGCCTCCACGAGGGCGGCGCCCGCCACCACACCGCGGCCGCCTCGGCCCCGCTGGACTTCCGGGCCTTCCAGCAGATGCACCGCCCGCACTACACCCGCTACGCCTCGGCGTTCCTGCGCCGGAGCGGCCTCGTCGAGAAGGCGGTCGACGACGTCTTCACGCTCCTGCTCATGCTGTGGCACGACGCGCTCGCCAGTGAGAACCCCGAGCGGTTCGCATGGCCGATACTGCGCCAGACCGTGCTCGAACGCGCCCCGAAGGAGAACGGCCGCCCCTCGCTCGTGGAGGCCGCCTTCGACACGGTCGCCCTGGACCTCGCCCGGGACCCGATAGGCCAGGTCGAGGAGTCCATGGCCCTGTTCCGGGCCGTCGGGGAGCTCCCGCCCGTGCAGCGCGACGTCCTCGTCCTGCTGTACCTGTGCGGACTGGAAGAGGCCCGGGTGGCGGACGAACTGGGCGTCTCCCTCGCCTTGGTACGGTCCACCGCCCGGCACGCCAAGCGCAATCTGCAAGCCGCCCTGTACCCGGACACCACCACCGAGGAGGGGGTCTGCGGTGACCTCGACCATTGACCAGCTGCTGGGCCGCGCCCGGCTCCACGCCACCTCGCACGCACCCGCCGACGTCACGGACATCGGCTGCGCACCGCACCGCCAGGCGGGCGCCTGGGCGCCCGACGCGGCGGCGGGCGAACCGCACAGGGGCATGCGGGGAGCCGCCCGCGACCTCCAGGCCCTGTGCGAAACGGCCGTCACGGCAGCCGCCGTCGCCGCACTGGGCGATTTCCTCACGCACAAGCTGCCCCAGCCCTCCGGTGCCCGCGTCCTGGGCTGCATCCTGCTGCTCACCGACGCCGAGGACGCCGCCCGCTTCTGGTGGCAGTACGCCGCCGGCGCCGGAGACTCGATCGCCTCGTACTGCCTGTACCTCCACCACCTCGCGCTCGGGGAGAACCACGAAGCCGTCTGGTGGCGGCGCCAGACGACCCCGGCCGCCGCCCGGCACGCGGCGGATGCACCGGATGCGCCGGACACGGCGGACGCACCGGACACGGCGGACGCGCCCGACGCACCGGACGCGGCCACCGTGGTCTTCGACGGGGCGGAGCGGAACCTCGCGGCCGATGCGAGCCTGCCCACCACCCTGCGGGTCCTGCGGGCGCTGCGGCCCGGCGGAGGCGCGTCGAAGCGCGGCTCGAGCACCGTCAAGGCCGTCATGGACTACGTCTCGGCCGCCGTCAGCTACGTCGACGACGATCTCGAACTGGCGCTGCCCGACCCGGACTTCACGGACCGGATCCGCGCCCTGACGGCGGCCGCCGCCCGCCCGGCGCGCCCCGGCCACCGGAGCGCGCCCCGCCTCCCGCCCCGGCTCCGGGCCACCTGACCGTCACCGCCTGGAACAGAGGTGCCGCTCGGCAGGGGACCGCCGAGCGGCACCGGCCGTCGGGGTCAGCGCGAGCCGTGCTCCGGGAGGTCCTGCTCGGCCGGGGCCGAGGTCAGGGCCGGGAGCAGCGCGAAGCCGCGCGGGGCGGTGGCGGCCGCAGGCGGCCTCTTCCCGCAGAACGCGCCCTCGAGCGTGCCGCCCAGGGCCGTGTTCGCCTCGCCCTTGTTCGAGGTGTTCGCCACCGCGGCGAGGCTGCGCTTCCCGTCGCGGGTGGCGAAGGCGTACGTGTAGAAACCCTGGACCGTGCCGGTGTGCCCGTACACCGAGGTCCCGCACGACAGGTCGTAGCGGCGCAGCCCCAGACCGTAGAACCGGCTGTTCGTGGTGTCCGTCGGGGTCATGGCGAGCATGGCGTCCAGCATGCGGGGCGCCAGCAGCTTCCCGCCGAGCAGCGCGGACACGAAGGTGTTCAGATCGGCCGCGCTCGAAATCACCGCACCGGCGGACTGCGCCCAGGACGCCGTCTGCTCGGTGGAGTCGACCAGCGGTGCCCCGGCCTCGTCCGGGTGGAGGTAGCCGTGCAGGTGAGCACCCTTGATCTCGGTCGAGGGGTGCACGTACGAGGTGTTCCTGAGCCGCAGCGGCTTGATGATGCGGCGCTCGTACTCCTTGGCCACGCCGTGTCCGGCGGCCTTCTCGATGAGCATGCCGACGACCACGAAGTTGGTGTTGGAGTACTTGTACGAGACGCCCGGCTCGGTCGTGCGCGGTTCGCGCAGCGAGAGCGCAACCAGATCCTGGTAGGCGAAGACCTTGTTCCGGACGGCCTCGAAGCCGGGCACGGTCCGCTCGAACATGGCCTCCGTGTAGTCCGCCAACCCGCTGCGGTGGGTGAGCAGATGACGCACCGTGATCCGGTCGTCGGGCAGCAGGCCGGGCAGGTAGCGGTTCACCGGGGCGTCCAGGCTCAGCTTCCCCTCGTCCACCAGCTGGAGCAGGACGACGCCGGAGAACGTCTTGGTGACGCTGCCGATCCGGAAGCGGCTCTTCGGGTCCATGGCCGCACCCGTGGTCCGGTCCTGTACGCCCACCGCACGCGTCAGCGGCGCACCGGATCCGGTGATGCGGACCATGGCGCCCGGCGCCCCGGCCGCGGTGGTGTTCCTCAACGCCTGGGTCACGGCCTCCATGTCGGGCTTCGGGGCGGGCACGGCGGTCTGAGCCGCCCGGGCCGGGAGCGGGGCCGCCGCCGCCCGGGCGGCGGTCGCGGGCACCACACCGGCGACCACGGCGAGCAGGGCGGCGGCGAGGGCCAGGCGTCGGTCGAGAGGCATGCGCACGTTGATCCTCAACTACGGAGTGACGGGAAAGGTTTCGCGCTCAGAACGTGCAGGTGGGGACGTTGTCCAGCCATGCACCGCCCTGGATGTAGATGTTCGTGACCCACGCCTTGTAGTCGGGCAGATAGGACCAGGCGTCGTTGGTGTAGCCGTCGGAGGTGACCTTCTCCGCGTGCTTCTGGCACTCGACGCGGATCGTCGTCGGCCCCGGGAACGCGTAGACGCGCGCGGCCCCGGTGGACGGCCGCTCCTTGGTCCACACACCGGCGCCCCAGGTCCGGAACACGTGCCCGGTCACCGGGCCGGGGTCGATCCGCACCGCCCCGTGGTAACCGCTGTTCAGCCGGACGTCGCTGACCATCAGTTTCGTACCGGACTGCCGGGCCTCCGCCATCTTGCCGGCGCCCAGGTAGATGGCGATGTGGTGCAGGTCCTGGGAGGTGCCCCACACCAGCAGGTCGCCGGGGAGCAGCGGGGCCAGGCCGTCGGCCGCGGTGAAGCGTCCGGCCGCGTGGTGCGTGTAGTACTGGGCGCCGGCGACCCCGTTGAGGATGTCCGACCCGGTGGCCTCGGCGTAGGCGTGGCGGACCAGCCCCGAGCAGTCGAAGCCGAGCCGCTCGGGATCGTGCTCGCTGGCCGGATCCGTGGGGTCCACCTGCCCGTACGTGGGCCCGGGCTGCGGACCATGGCCGCCGCCCCACGTGTACCAGACGTCGGCGGAGACCTGCGCACAGGCGGCGCCGACGGCCCGCTCGGCGGTGGCGGACGCCCCCGGGGCCAGGACCCGGCACGAGCCGTCGGCGGCCGCCGCCGACGCGGGGGGCCACAGGAGGCAGACCAGGAGGGCGATGAGTGTGCCGATGGGACCGGACCGGCGAAGCATGCGGGATCCTCGTTTCTCGTTGCCGTGCGGATGCACTGCTGGGAAGCCGTGGCGAAGCGTCGTGGTGCGGGCGGCCGTTGGCGTGTGCACCAGACGGAACGAGCCTGCGGGCCGCGGCCTCCCCGAGTCGAGGTCCCGGCGGCACCCCACCCGGACGGGCAACGGGAAACCCCCGGGAAACCCCCGCCCGTCAGGGCTCTTCGGCGCACCGCGCCGCCCCGTCGCCTGCGTGCAGCCGGCAGATCTCCGCCAGCCGGGTCCGGACGTCCGGGTTCCACAGCCGCACCGTGCCGTCGTTGCTGCTGCTGGCCACCGTCCGTCCGTCGGGGGAGAAGACCACGCCCCACACGGCGCTGGTGTGGCCCGTCAGCGCGGCCCACAGCCGCCGCCCGGCCAGGTCCCAGAGCCGCACCGTACGGTCGTTGCCGCTGCTGGCCAGCGTCCGGCCGTCGGGGGAGAAGGCGATACCGCGGGCGGAGCCGGTGTGGCCCGCCAGCACGGCCTCGGCATCGAACCGCCGGGCGTCCCAGAGCCGTACGGTGCCGTCGTTGCCACTGCTCGCCAGCGTCCGCCCGTCCGGGCTGAACGCGACGGCCCGTACCGCACCCCCGTGGCCGGTGAGCGTGGCCAGCGGCCGCCGTCCGGGCACGTCCCACAGACGTACCGTCAGATCGTCGCCGGCGCTCGCCAGGGTGTGGCCGTCCGGACTGAACACCACGTCGTTCGCGAAATCGGTATGGCCCGTGAGCGTGCCCAGGGCCGTACGGGATGCCACGTCCCACAGCCGGACCGTACGGTCGGAACCTGCCGAGGCCAGCAGCTTCCCGTCCGGGGAGAAGGCCACCGCGAACACCGTCCCGCTGTGACCGGCCAGCGTGCCCAGCGCCGTTCGGGAACCCACGTCCCACAGCCGGACCGTCCCGTCGGAACCGGCCGAGGCCAGCAGCTTCCCGTCCGGGGAGAAGGCCACCGAGAACACCGTTTCGGTGTGGCCCGCGAACGTCGCGACCACCCGCCGCCCGGCCACGTCCCACAGCAGCACCGTGTGATCGGCATCGGCCGTGGCCAGCAGCTTCCCGTCCGGGCTGTACGCGGCGTGCCAGATCTCCGTGAACGGGCGCGAGGTCAGGACCGGACCGCGCAGGTCCCAGAGCACCACCGACTGGTCGAAGGCCGCGGTGGCCAGCATCGTGCCGCCCGAGTCCACCGCGACCGCCAGCACGTAGTCGGTGTGTCCGGCCAGCGTCGAGGTCAGCCGGCCGCTGCGCACGTCCCACAGCCGGGTGGTGCCGTCACCGCTCGCGCTGACGACCGTGGCGCCGTCCGGGGTGTAGGCGACCGCGTTGATGTCGTCGTTGTGGCCCGTCAGTGTCGCCGCCGTACGGCCTCCGGCCACGTCCCAGAGCCGTACGGTCCGGTCGACGCCCCCGGAGGCCACCGTCCGCCCGTCCGGCGCGAACGCCACTCCGAGCACCTCGCCGGTGTGTCCTTCGAGGACGGCGAGCTGACGGGCCGCCACCGGGTCCCACAGCCGTACGGTCTGGTCGGCGCCCGCCGACACCAGCGTCCTGCCGTCCGGCGCGTAGGCGAGGGCGTTGACCCTCCCGGTGTGGCCGGGCAACGCCGCCGCCGCGCCGCCGCCCGCGGGATCCCACAGCCCGACCGTCCCGTCGGCGCCCGCCACGGCGAGCGTGTGCCCGTCGGGCGCGAAGGCCAGCGCGCGGGCGTCCGCGGTCTGCGCGGGCAGCACCGCGCGTTCGTGGCCGTCCGTGTCCCACAGCCGTACCGGACCGTCCGTGGACGTCGCCGCGAGGGCTCGGCCGTCGGGGGAGAAGGCGACCGCGCGCACCCGGCCGGGCACGGTCAGGGTCACCGTCGTCCGCCGGTCCGCGACCCGCCGCAGCAGCACCTTCCCGTCGGAACCGCCCGTCGCCAGCAGCCGGTTCCCCGGGGCGAACGCCACCGCGTTGACCGGGCCGCTGTGCCCGTCGAGGCGGGCGAGGAACGGCTGGGCCTGGGTGCTCAGCAGCGCGCCCCGCGCCTGTGGCGTCGCCTCGGTGCGGTACGCCTCCTCGGCGAGCCGCATCGAGGCCTCGGGCTGACCCGCCGCGAGGGAGGTGGACTGCACGGCGAGGGCCTGTGAACGGGCGATGCGCTCCTGGCCGAGCGCGCCCGCCCGCTGCTGGTACGCCAGCGCCCCGGCGGTCAGGGCCAGGGCCAGCAGGCCGCCGAGCATGGCCAGCATCCGCTGCTGGAGCCGGACCTGGCGCCTGGCCTGCATCCGCCGGGCCTGCTCCGCCGCCTGGCTCGCGCGCAGGAAGGCCGCCTCCCGGGGGCTGAGCCGGCTCTTGCCGTCGAGCTCGTCGGCCCAGACGCGGGCGCTCTCCAGCCGGGCGCCGCGGTACAGGACGGACGGATCGCGGCCCTCGCGCTCCCACTCCTCGGCGGAATGGGCCAGTTGACGGTGGACCAGCAGCCCGTCCCGGTCGGCGTGGATCCAGCCGCGCAGCCGCGGCCAGGCGTGCAGCAGGGCCTCGTGGGTGATCTCGACGGTGTCGCTGTCCATCGTGATCAGCCGGGCCCGGACGAACGCGTCGAGGGCAGCCGCCGCCCGGTCCGCATCGGCCAGCTGCTCCATCAGTGCGGTCCGGTCCGTCCGCCGCCGCGTCGCCCCCGTGCCGTCGGCGACGTGGACCAGCGCCATCAGGATGCGGCGGATCGTCCGCTGCTCGGCCGGGTACAGGCGGGCGAACACGCTCTCGGCCGTGTGCGCGACCGCGCCCTGGATCCCGCCCGTGTCCTCGTACCCCGCGACGGTCAGGGTCGCCCCCTCGCGCCGCTGCCAGGTGGCCATCAGTGCGTGGGACACCAGCGGCAGCGCACCGGACGGCGTGTCACCCGGCCCGCCCGCCGGGGTCGCGGTCCCGGGCTCCTCGCGCAGGCCGGCGTCACGCAGCAGCAGGGGGACCAGGCCCGCCTCGAGCGTCAGCCCGGCGAGCTCCGCCGGGCGCGTGATCGACTCGCGCAGCTCGGCCACGGACATCGGGGGCAGGACGAACAGCCCGTCGGTGAAGACCGAGGCCAGTTCCGGAACGTCCAGGCAGCTCCCGGAGAAGTCGGCCCGGACGCCGAGCACCACGACGGCCGGGTCGGGCGCCGTCGGCCCCGGCGCCGATGCGGCCAGGGCGCACAGGACGCGGACGAAGCCGCGCCGCTCGTCCTCGTCGGAGCAGAGGGTGAAAAGTTCCTCGAACTGGTCGACGAGCAGAACCGGCCGGACGGTGGGCAGCCGGTGCTCCCCGGACGGCGCAGGGGTGTCACCCGCCAGATGGCTGACGGCCTCGAGCAGCCTCTCCGGCCGGTCCCGCAGCTCCCCCACGGTGAGGCCGAGATCGCCGCCGAGCACCTTCGCGGTGCAGTCCAGCAGCTCCTGGAGCGGATGCGCGGTCGGTGTGAACCGTACGACCGGCCAGCCGTCGGCGCCCGCCATCGGGAACCCGCCGGTGCGCCGCAGGGCCGGGACGAGACCGGCGCTGAGCAGGGACGACTTGCCGGCGCCCGACCGGCCGACGAGCATCAGCGGCCCGCTGCCGATCCGTTCGAAGACCCGCTCGACCAGTGCGGCGGTCACCCGGTCGCGGCCGAAGAACCGGCCCGCGTCCCGCGAGGTGAAGGCGGCGAGGCCGCGGTAGGGGCACTCGCCGGCCGACCGGGGCCCGGCCGCGAGGCCGGCGCCGGGGCGCTCCCCGGGGCCCGATCCCGCCCGGGCCCTGGGGACTTCCGCCTCCGGGACCAGCCGTAAGAGGGAGCCCCCGGCTTCCAGTACCTGGTCGCAGCGCAGCGCGACGTCGCGGGTGACCCGCTTGGCGCCGGTCTCGATCTTGCTCAGGTAGCCCTTGCTGTAGTGCGTCCGGCGGGCCAGGTCGGCCAGCGACAGACCGCGCTGCACCCGCAGCTGCCTCAACCGGGCGGGAAAGGACGCGCCGGAGCCGTCGGTGGGCTCGACGGCCTCGGTCGCTTCAGGTGAATCGTGCTGGTGATCGGTGTTCCGTCCGCGGTCCGGATCCCCCACGGCATCCCCCATGGCACAGCGCGCCCAGGTTGTGAGATGGAAGGTCCCAGGCTACCGCGGGGGTCGGACGGCGGAGCACGCGTTCTGTCCGGCGTGGCGCAAAAACGCACAGCACAGCGGCCTTCCGGGGCCGCCGCGGCCGGCGGATCCGGAAGGCCGTGTGAACGGGTGCTCGGTTACGGCCGGTTGAGGGTGATGGAGTTGATCGGGCCGAGGTCGGCGTAGACGCCGGTCCCCTCGGCGATGCGGGACCCGCAGCCGGCGCCGTTGTAGCCGGTGCACAGGCTGGCGGTGGCGCCGCCGTACTGGTTGTTGAGGACCCAGTGGTTGCCGAACTGGTTGCTCAGGTTGTGGGCTCCGTAGCTGTAGAAGATCTGGCTCGGCTTGACGGCCGGGTTCTGGTTCTGCGGGTAGATGCAGACCGCCCCGTACGGACAACCGGCCCAGTCGTCGGCAGGCTTGGCGTCGGCCGCGCCGCCCAGTGCGACGACGGCCGCGGCGGCGGTGGCGAGCGCGGCGGCGCCGCGGATCATCTTGCGCATCTTGTCCCCCTGTTGGGTTGCCTCGGTGCTGACGTGCTGACGCCATCAGCCTTGCCCGGCTGCCCCCGGGGGTCGACGGGTTGCCCGTTGCCCATCGGCGGACCGACCGGGAAACCGCCCGTGACCTGCCCGGTCGCGAGACCGTGGTCAACTCGGCGGAGGCGGCGAGCAGCGCCCGCGGGGACAGGATGCCGCCCCGTCGCCGCCCTCACCCGAGGTGTCACCGGTGGTCACCGCCCGGCTCCCGTGCGGCGCCGTGATGTCCTCCGTCGCGATGACGGGCAGAATTGAGGGGGCAGCCCGTGTCCGCCACGCGGGCTCCGCAGCCACGCGCGCGCCGTGCGCAGAAGGGGGCCTGCCGATGCCATCGGACCGGCTGGGGGGCGCGGTGGATCCCGGCCCGATCCGGTCCGAACCGGGGTCCTTGCTGGAACACGTGGTGGTGGCCGTCTTCGGCATCGACGACGAGGACCGGGTCTGCTACTGGGGCCCCGGCGCGCAGAGCCTCTTCGGCCACGAGGCCCGGTCGGTGCTGTCGCAGCCCGCGGCGGTCCTCTTCCCCGAGCCGGCCCCCGGCGAAGGTCCCGGCGGTGCCGCGCACCTCGCGGAGCGCGCCCGCACCCTCGGCTACTGGCGCGTACGGCTGCCCGCACTGCACCGGGACGGCACGGTGTTCGACTGCGGCTTCCGGGTCTTCCCGATGACCGGCTCCACGGGCCGCTCCGTGGTCCTGGGGCTGGCGAGCCGCGGCGACGAGCTGGACCGGGTGAAGACCAACCTGTCCTTCCTCGACGCCCTCTTCGAGACCTGCCCGATCGGCCTGGTCATGCTGGACGAGGAGCTGCGCTACGTCCACCTCAACCAGGCACTCGCCGACATGGACGGGGTCCCGCTCGAGGAGCACCTGGGCCGCCGGATGGCGGACATCATGATCACCTCCGACGGCGGGGAGTACCAGCGCATGCTGCGGGCCGTGGCCCAGGGGGGCCGGCCCGTGATCGGCACCCTCGTGGGGCTGCGCACCCCCGGCCATCCGGACCGCGACCAGGTGCGCTCGGTCAGCTTCTTCCCGCTCAGCGGCGCGGGGGACACCCGGCGCGGCGTGGGCGGACTGCTGCTGGACGTGACCGAACGGGAGCAGGCCATCCTGGAGGCGACGGCCGCCCGCCAGCGCCTCGCCCTGCTCGACCGGGCCGCGGCAGGCATCGGCACCACCCTGGACCTGGACACCACCGCGCGCGAGCTGGTCGAAGCGGTGGTCCCGGACTTCTGCGACGCCTGCGTCGTGGAACTCGTGGAGTGGATGGACGAGACCGAGGCCTTCGACCCGGCGCTGCCGGTGGCCACCCGCCGGATCGCCTCCGGCACCACGCTCCCCGAGCCCGCCGTCGAACTCGTGAGCGGCCTGGAGCAGGTCACGTACCCGCCGGGCTCCAACATCCACCAGATGCTGAGCACGGAGCGCCCGCTCTGCTTCACCGTCGACCAGGACTTCGCGACCCGGACCGTCGTGCACCAGCAGCGCGCGCAGCTGCTGCTGGACAGCGGGCTGGCCGGAATCCTCATGGCACCGCTCATTGCCCGCGGCACGGTGCAGGGCATCGCGATGTTCGGGCGCTCCGCCGCCCGCGCGGCCTTCGCCGAGGAGGATCTCGGCCTCGCCGGCGAACTGGCCTCCCGGGCCGCGCTGTGCCTCGACAACGCCCGGCTGTACGGCAGGGTCCAGGACATCGCCCTCACCCTCCAGCGGGCCCTGCTGCCCAGCGCCCCCGCCGGCGGCCCGTACGTGGACATCAGCCACCGCTACCTGCCCGGCAGCAGGGTCACCGAGGTCGGCGGCGACTGGTACGACGCGATCGCCCTGTCCGGCGACCGGGTGGCCCTCGTCGTCGGCGACGTGATGGGACACGGCGTGCCGGCCGCCGCGGCCATGGGCCGGCTGCGGATCACCGCGAAGACCCTCGCCCGGCACACCGCGGAGCCCGCGGCCCTGCTCGAGGAGCTCGACGTCTGCGCCCAGGAGGCCGGCATCGAGTGGGCGACCTGCCTGTACCTGCTCTACGACCCGCACACCGGCCGCGCCCGCATCGCCAGCGCCGGCCATCCGCCGCCCCTGGTACGCCACCGGGACGGGACGGTGCACACCATCGGCGACGTGCTGGGGGTCCCGCTCGGCGTGGGCGGCGTACCGTACCGGGCGATCGAGATCGACCTTCCCGAGGGCGCCACCGTGGCCCTGTACACCGACGGCCTCATCGAGGCCAGGGGCCAGGACATCGACACCGGAATGGACGCACTGCGCGCGCAGCTGCGCGCTCCCCTGGGCTCGCTGGAGGAGGCCGCCGACCGCATCCTCGCGAACCTCCTGCCCGACACGGCGACCGACGACACGGTCCTCGTCCTGGCCCGGGTCAGCTCGGTCCCCGGCCGCCCGCAGAACGGGTGACGGCCCGCCGGCCGCGGAGGGTGCACGGCGGCCCGGGCGGGCTTCGGGAACCGGATCGTGGCGGCGCGGCGTCGTCGTACCGTGCGACGTCGTGCGGATGGCCACGATGCGGGGGGATGCCGAATCGACCGGGAGCAGGGCGCGTGGCGAAGCAGTGGTCATGGCGGTGGGCGTCGCGGTGGCGTCGGCAGGGGTCGTGGCGCGGGCGGGGGCGGGTGCTCACCGGGCTGGCGGTCCTCGTCGCCTGCCTGCTCGTCTTCCACGGGGCAGTGCCCGATACGGCGGGCCGTCCCGGCAGCCTGCTGGAGACGTTCCTCCCCTGGCTCGGCCTGGCCGTCCCGGTCCTGCTGGCCTCGGCGCTACTGCGCCGCTCGGCCCCGGCCGTCTGCGCGGTGCTGCTGCCCGCGGCCGCCTGGCTCGGCCTCTTCGGCGCCTTCCTGGTCCCCGGAGACGACCGGACCCCCGACCTCCTCGCGGTCCAGCACAACGTCAGCGACGAGAACCCCGATCCGGCGGGCACCGCGCGCGCCCTGGCCGGGACCCGGGCCGATCTCATCGCCCTGGAGGAGCTGACGCCCGCCGCCGCGCCGGCGTTCGAGGCGGTGCTCGCGCCGGAGTATCCGTACCACGCGGTCGAGGGCACGGTCGGACTCTGGTCGAAGCACCCGCTGGAGCAGGTGCGGCCGGTGGACATCCGGCCGGCAGGCGTGGGGGAGGACTGGAACCGCGGACTGCGGGCCACCGCCCGTACGCCGAACGGCGAAGTCGCCGTCTACGTGGCACACCTGCCCTCGGTGCGCCTCGGTCCGACGCACGGATTCGGCTCCGCACGGCGGGACGAGAGCGCCGCACTGCTCGGTGCCGCGATCGCCGCGGAGCGGACGGACCCGCTGATCCTGCTCGGGGACCTCAACAGCACGGTGGACGACCGCGGACTGGATCCGGTCGCGGCGCGGCTGAACCCGCCGAGCCGGGACTTCGCGTTCAGCTGGCCCGCGGCGCTGCCGATGGCCCGCATCGACCAGGTCATGACCCGCGCGGCGACCGTCACCCGGGTCCGGGCGCTGCCGGCGACGGGAAGCGACCACCTGCCCGTCGCCGCGCACATCAGGTGGCACGGTTCCGGGCGGGACTCCGACTCGCGTCAGTGAACAGGTGGGGCTCCCCGGGCTCCGGCTCCACCGTGGCGGTCATCGGGGACTCCCCGCCCCGTCGCCCGCTCCGCCCGGGGTCTCGATGCGGTGCAGGACGCCCCGCTCGTCCCGGACGTAGACGCGGTCGCGGTTCTTGGCCAGCTTCCGCTCCACCTCGGACTCCAGGTCGATGCCGTTCATCTCGGCGAGCGCCGCCACGTACAGGACCACGTCCGCGAGCTCCTCCCCGAAGTCGGGCAGCCTCTTGAGCCACGCGGTGAACGCCTCCCCGACCTCGGCCGTCAGCAGCCCGAACTCCAGTGCCACGTCGGTGGTGTTGAAGCCCTTCGCGAGCTTGTTGTCCCAGGCGAGCTGCTGGGCCGAGCGGATGTCCACCGTTTCCTCCGGGCGTGCGTACGGGAGTTGGCTGCCCGGTGAGCCTACGGAGTGTCTGCCGATCAGGCCTGGGCCGGGGCCAGGCCGTCCGCGACCAGCCCGGCGAGGACCGCCTCGCCCAGGGCGTGCACCGCCGACTGGGGCCTCACCATCACGGTGAACTCCTTGATCCGGCCGTCCTCGGCGTAGTGCAGCAGGTCGATGCCGTGGATCGCCTTGCCGTTCACCGTCGCGCGGAAGAGCAGGACCTCCGAGGGGGACACCGTGCCGTCGGCGCTCGTCTCGGCGGTGCCGGCGTACTGCCCGACGTAGCGGAAGTCCTCGAAGGTGCGCAGCAGCACCCCGAAGAGCCCCAGCACCATCGGCCGGCCCTCGAACGGCGTGAACTTCACGGGGCTGTACAGGCGGACGTCCTCGGTGAACAGGGCCTCCAGGGCGGCGGTGTCACGGCTGTCGACGGCGGCGCGGAAGCGGTCTGCTGCGGTCACGGCTTCTCCTTGACGGTGCTCGGCTACGTCTGGTTACTCATCAATGTGACTAGTCAGTTTCTTGAGTATCATGCGGAGCGTGTCCATGGACAGGGGCCACAGCGGAAACAGGGACGTGAAGGAGGCGATCCGATGGCTTTGCGCCACGCCGTACTGGCGGCGCTGCTGGACGAGGAGCTGAGCGGGTACCAACTGGCCAAGGCTTTCGACCTCGGCGTGGCCAACTTCTGGCACGCGCTCCCGCAGCAGCTCTACGCCGAGCTGACCCGGCTGGAGAAGGACGGGCTGATCACCGGCCGTGAAGTGGTCCAGGACACCCGGCCCAACAAGCGCCTGTTCACCGTCACCGACGCCGGCCTCGCCGAGCTGGAGCAGTTCACCGCCTCCGCGACCAAGCCCTCCTCCATCCGCGACGACCTGGTCGTCAAGGTCCAGGCCGCCGACCACGTCGACACCGCGACGCTCATCGCGCAGCTCACCGAGCGCGCCGCCTTCGCCCAGGCCAAGGTCGACCTGTTCACCGGTCTGCTGCGCACCATGCGCGGCGACCGTACCGAGGAGGACTTCCTGCGGTACGGCGACCGCATCGGCCCCTATCTGACCTGCCTGCGCGGTCTCGCCTTCGAGCGGGGCAACCGCGACTGGTGCGCACGTACGATCGCGGTTCTGCGGGAGCGGGAGGTGGCCCGTGCCGGGCGCTGAGCACCAGTACCTGCGCTACGTCGCCCTGGGCGACAGCCAGACCGAGGGCGTCGGCGACGGCGACGACACGACCGGCCTGCGCGGGCTCGCCGACCGGCTCGCCGAGCGCCTCGCCCTCCACAGTCCCGGCCTGCGGTACGCCAACCTGGCCGTCCGCGGCCGACTCGCCGGGCAGGTCCGCGCCGAGCAGCTCGCACCGGCCCTCGCCCTGCGCCCGGACCTGGCCACCGTGGTCGCGGGGGTCAACGACATGCTGCGGCCGCGGTTCGACGCCGACGAGGTCGCCGGCCACCTCGAGGCGATGTTCGGCGCGCTCACCGCCCAGGGCGCCCGCGTGGCCACGGTGACCTTCCCGGACCTCGCGCGGATCACCCCGCTCGCCCGTCCGCTCGCCCCGCGGGTGAGCGCCCTCAACGACCGGATCCGCGCGGCCGCCGGCCGCCACGGTGTGCTCGTCGTCGAGACGGGACACCATCCGGTGGTCACCGATCCCCGCCTGTGGAGCCCCGACCGGCTGCACGCCAGCCCGCTGGGGCACGAGCGGATCGCCGCCTCGCTCGCCCACGCCCTCGACCTGCCGGGCAGCGACGACTCCTGGACGCACCCGCTGCCCCCGGCCCGGGCGGCTTCGCCCACGGTCCTCGCCGAACTGCGCTGGGCCGCCGCGTTCCTGGGCCCGTGGCTGGGCCGGCGCCTGCGCGGCCGTTCCTCCGGGGACGCCCGCACGGCCAAGCGCCCGGATCTCCTCCCCGTGCTGCGCTGAGCGGTTCAGGGCGCCGCCGTCGCGAGGCGGCGGCGCAGCATCTTGCGCGCGTACAGCAGGTGCACGATCGCCTCGGCGGCCAGGAGCAGGACGACCAGCCACGGAGCGAGGCGGCCGGCGCCCCAGACGACGAGCAGCGGAACGCAGATGCCCGGAACGGCCCAGACGGCGACGGAGGCCGGCGGGCGGCCGTAGCGCAGGGCGATGCCGGCGTGGGCCGAGTGGTAGAGCGCCAGGCCGCCGGCCAGGGCCCACACCGCGCCGGTCGGAAGACGGGCGTGGTCGGCCTCCTCGACGGCGGTGGCCAGGCCCGCGGCCATGCACAACACGCCCGCGGTCACGAAGAAGTGCAGGAAGCCGCCGACGTCGCGGGCGAGGAGGTAGGCCTGTTGGTCGTCGGCCTTGGCGAGCATCAGCTCGGCCGAGGTCGAGCCGAAGTCGAAGTACGACCACCAGAGCGCGGCGAGCAGCACGAAGCCCAGGGCGCCGACGATCCCGGCCCGCAGGGTCCAGGTGTGGTCGGCGGAGGTCACCAGCGCGATCACGGATTCGCCGAGCACGATGATGACGAACAGCCCGACCCGCTCCACGATGTGCCCGGTGTCCAGGCGGGCGGGCATCCGGTGGCCGCCCGCGGTCAGGAGCAGCGCCATCTCGGCGGCGATGAGTACCGCCCACGCCACGTACTGCCAGGGTGTGGGTACCGCGGCCGAGGCGGCCCACAGCAGGCCCGAGGCGAGGCAGTAGCTCAGGGGGCGCCAGCGCGGGACGCGCCGGGGCTCGGGGTACTTGGTGGCCGGCCACCACAGCCCGAGCAGCACCAGCCGGGTGCCGGCGTAGCCGAGGGCGTAGACGGACCCGCGGTCCGTGTCGGCCTCGGGCACGGAGGCGGCCATGACGGCGATGCAGAGCATGGCGGACAGCATGAGCAGCCGGCGGCGGGGGCTGTTGTCCACGAAGATGTTCGCCGAGACCGTGAGGTTGATCCACAGCCACCAGGGCGGGAAGTAGAGCGCCAGGAACACGGCGAAGTCGCGCAGGCCGGGGTCCCCGTGCAGCCGGTGCGAGAGCTGGGCTGCGAGCGCGACGAAGACGAGGTCGAAGAAGAGTTCCAGCCAGTCGGCGTGACGCCCTTCGGGCGCGTGGCGGTCCGCAGCCGCGTTCGCGCCCGCCTGAGGTGTGCCCATGGGTCCGCCCGGGTCCGTGCCGCCGCCGTCGCGGCCTGCGTCCTCGTACGAGATCACGGTATGACTAGCCGAGGGCGCGTGCCGGGCGCCGGGAGGTCGACAGTGCCGCCTCGACCGCGGCTTCGACGTGGATCCGGGCGGTGGGGAAGACGGGTACGGGGCTGTCCTCGGCGCCGATGAGCAGCTCGATCTCGGTACAGCCCAGGACGACCCCCTGGGCGCCGGCGGCCACGAGGTCCCGGATGACCTGCTGGTACGCGGCCCGGGACTCCTCGCGGACCAGGCCCAGGCACAGCTCTTCGTAGATCACCCGGTGCACGAGCGCACGCCCGTCGGCATCCGGGACGCACACCTCGAGTCCGCCCGCCGCGAGCCGGCCGCGGTAGAAGTCCTGCTCCATGGTGAACGCGGTCCCCAGGAGGCCGACCCGGGTCAGGCCCGCCGCCTTCACGGCGTCCGCGGTGGCGTCGGCGAGCTGCAGCAGGGGCACCGAGATGCCCGCCTGGACGCGGTCGGCGACCTTGTGCATGGTGTTCGTGCAGATGAGCACGAGGTCCGCACCGGCGGCTTCCAGGCGCTGGGCCGCTGACGCCAGCACCTCGCCGGCCTCGGTCCACCGCCCCTCGGCCTGCAGCTGCTCGATCTCCGCGAAGTCCACCGAGTACAGCACGCAGCGGGCCGAATGCAGCCCCCCCAGCCGGTCACGGGTGAGTTCGTTCAACAGCCGGTAGTACTCGGCCGTCGATTCCCAGCTCATTCCCCCGAGCAGTCCGATCATCTTCATAAGCGCTGAAGGTATCAGGCACGATTTGCATAAGTATTGCTTTGGTTTGCTCAAGGGTGGGCGTGCCGGTGGCCGGATGGCTCCGCCGCCGGCGTGCGGACCTCGGTCCGGCGCCGGCGGCGGAAGCGTGGTGTCTGCGGTCGATCACCCCCACTGTCAGGACTCGGCGGAGCCTTCCCGCATGACGTTTTGGAAAGCCGTCATGCACGGCCCGCAGTGGTGATCCGTTTCGGCGTTGCCGCCCGGCTGGAGGGGGCGGCCGCACAGGGTGGCCCGGCGGTCACGGGCGACGACGTGCCATACGAGGCCAGGCCCTGTGGCCGCCTCACCGACCTGCATTTCATACATGAGAGTGCTCCATGTGGTGGACAGCTCTTGTGTCCACCAAAGCAGTGCACGGCGCCGGAAGCCTGACGGGTGAGCCGTCCGGGTGACATGCGGCGGCCCGTCGCAGCTCGGCGCCCCGCCCGGCACCGGCGGCGTACCGCAAAACGAAAAACACCCCGGGGTCAATTGACGGCCGGGGTATTCGTCTGCGTATATTTGATGTTTCACGCCCTGATGAAAACAGCGCGTGAAGAAGCTTTACGAGGACATCGTATCGGGTCGGGAGTGGAATTGTCAACCGTGGAATTCCGTAATGAGCAGCAATTCATCGACGAGCTCTATGCGCGCCTCGACGACCTACGTGACCAGGCCGAACACGCCGTCCAGCGGGCGCTGGCCGCGACGGGCAGCGGACTTCAGGCGCGTCTGGAGCGGGATGTTCTCGTCGCCGAGCAGTCCGGTCTGCTTTCCGCGCTGAACGCGGGCGAGAACGGTCTGTGTTTCGGCCGGCTCGAGTTCTCCGACGGAGAGGACCACCACATCGGCCGTATCGGAATCAGGCAGGACGACGCGAACCGCACCCCTCTCGTCCTCGACTGGCGGGCCGAGGTGGCGCGCCCCTTCTACCTCGCCACGGGGCGCTTCCCCATGGGCCTGCGCCGGCGCCGCCACATCACCACCCGCGGACGGGAGGTCACGGCCCTCCACGACGAGATCCTCGATCTCGCCGACACCGAGCGCACGGGCCACGAGGGGGCCGACGCGGACGCCGTCCTGCTCGCCGCGCTCGACGCCGCCCGCACGGGCCGCATGCACGACATCGTGCAGACCATCCAGGCCGAGCAGGACCACATCATCCGCTCGCCCCACCGCGGCGTACTCGTGGTGGAGGGCGGCCCGGGCACCGGGAAGACGGCCGTCGCCCTGCACCGGGCCGCCTACCTCCTCTACGAGCACCGGGAACTGCTCGCCAAGCGCGGCGTGCTGATCGTCGGACCCAACCCGGCGTTCCTCGGCTACATCGGCGAGGTGCTCCCCGCCCTCGGAGAGACCGGGGTCCTGCTCTCCACCCTCGGCGAGCTGTTCCCCGGCGTCCGGGCGACCGGCACCGAGCGGCCCGGCGCCGCCGCCGTGAAGGGCCGCGCGGAGATGGCCGAGGTCCTCGCCCGCGTCGTACGCGACCGGCAGGCGCTGCCGGAGACCGTACCCGCCGGCAGCGGCGAGGACAGCGCGGTGCTCCCGGAACCGGCCGTGGAGATCGACCACGACGACTACGGCACCCTGCTGCTGGACCGGACCATGGCGCACGAGGCCCGGGACCGGGCGCGCGCCACCGGACTGCCCCACAACCTGGCCCGTCCGTACTTCGCGTTCCGCGTCATCGACGCCCTCACGGAGCAGCTCGCCGACCGGCTCGGCGCGGATCCCTACGGCGGCCCCAACCTGCTGGGCCCCGACGACATCGCACAGCTCGGCAAGGAGATCGCGACCAGCGCCGAGGTGCACGCCGCGATCGACAGCCTCTGGCCGCCCCTCACGCCCCGGCAGCTGATCGCCGACTTCCTCGCCGATCCCACCCACCTCCCCTCCGGCGATGCCGAGTTGATCCGGCGCACGACGGACGACTGGACCCCCGCCGACATCCCGCTGCTCGACGAGGCCGCCGAGCTGCTCGGCGTCGACGACAGCGCGCAGCGCGCCGCCGAGGAACGGGAACGGCAGGAGCGCATCGCGTACGCGCAGGGCGTCCTGGACCTGTCGCAGGGGTCCGAGTCGTACGAATTCGAGGACATGGAGAACGAGTTCCTCGCCGCGCACGACATCATCGACGCCGAACGGATGGCGGAGCGGCACGAGGAGGCCGACCACCGCAGCGCGGCCGAGCGGGCGGCCGCCGACCGCACCTGGGCCTTCGGGCACGTCATCGTGGACGAGGCACAGGAACTGTCCGAGATGGCCTGGCGGTTGCTGATGCGGCGCTGCCCCACCCGTTCGATGACGCTGGTGGGCGACCCGGCCCAGACCGGCGACGAGGCCGGCTGCGGATCGTGGAAGCGGATCCTGGACCCGTACGTCGGGGACCGCTTCGAGCTGGTGCGCCTCGGCGTCAACTACCGTACGCCCGCCGAGATCATGGACGTCGCGGCCGCCGTGCACCGGGCCCGCCATCCCGGATTCGAGCCGCCGAGCTCGGTGCGCTCCACGGGGCAGCGGCCCTGGGTGCGGGCGACGGACGACCTCGCCGGCACGGTCGCGGAAGCGGTGCGCAGCGGCGCACCGGCCGAGGGCCGGGGCGGCCGGCTGGCGGTGATCGCCCCGCGTCCGCTGCACGAGGCGCTGGCGGCCGGGCTCCCCGGCGTACGGGCGGGGGAGGAGCCGGATCTCACCCGCACGGTCGTCCTGCTGGACCCGCGCCAGGCCAAGGGGCTCGAGTTCGACTCGGTGATCGTCGTGGAACCCGCGGACCATGAGCCGAGCGACCTCTACGTCGCCCTGACCCGGGCCACCCAGACCCTCGGCGTGGTCCACACGGGCCGGCTGCCGGAGGGGCTGGCCGAGCAGCCGTAGCCGCGGACGGACGGCGGGCGGGGTGCCTCAGACGGTGGCCGGCTCGAGGTGCTCCAGCCGCTCCAGCCGCTCCAGGCGGGCGCGGCTCTCCTCGTCGACCGGCACCATCGTCACCAGGCGCGGGCCCGCCGCCGGCCCGAGCCACAGGTTGGTGTGCTCCAGGTGCAGCAGGCCGACGTGCCCATTGCGGATGTACTTCGTCCTGCCGCCCTGGCCCACCACCTCGTGCCGGGCCCACAGCTCCCGGAACTCGGCCGACTCCGCATCCAGCCGCGCCAGCAGGGCCTTCCAGGCGGGCTCGGCGAGGTGTTCCGCCATCGCCGCCCGGAACTTGGCCACGATGGTGCGGTTCACCTCGGCGACGTCGGCCATCGACGCCCGCCAGTCCGCGTTGGTGAACGCCAGCCACAGGCAGTTGCGGTCCTCGGGCGGCAGCGCGTCCAGGTCGCACAGCAACCGTCCGTACGTGGCGTTGTACGCGAGGATGTCGTACCGGCTGTTCTGGATGCAGGCCGGGATCGGCCCGAGCCGGTCGAGCATCGCCCGCAGCGCCGGGGTCACGCTCGGGCACGGCGCGTGCGGGGTCGGATCGAGGCTGCCGGCCAGTGCGAACAGGTGCGTACGCTCACTGGAGTCCAGCAGCAGGGCGCGCGCCAGCGCGTCCAGGACCTGCGGGGAGACCTGGATCTCGCGGGCCTGCTCCAGCCAGGTGTACCAGGTGACACCGACAGCGGAGAGCTGGGCGACCTCTTCGCGGCGCAGCCCCGGGGTGCGCCGGCGGCGGCCGCGGGGCAGCCCCACCTGCTCGGGGGTGATCCGCTCTCGGCGGCTGCGCAGGAATTCGGCCAGTTCGTGCCGGCGTACGTCGCTCTCGGGGGCCACAGTGGTCATGGAACCAGGGTGCCGCACCGCTCATCCCGTTGCCAGGTAGTCCTGGTACCAGGATAAGGAGACTCTGGTACCAGGCTGAGCGCAGAGCGATCGTTTCCCTGTGAGCGAAGCAACCGTACGCACCACCCGCCCCTCCCCGTCCGCCCCGCCGGGCCGCCCGGCCTCCGGCCCGGCCCCCGGGCCCGCCCCCGCGGCGATCGGCCCGCTCGGGCTGTTCACCGTGCTGCTGGGCGCAGCCCTGCCCCTGATCGACTTCTTCATCGTCAACGTGGCGCTGCCCGCCATCGACAGCGATCTCGCGGCCGGCCCCGCCACGCTGGAACTGATCGTCGGCGGCTACGGCGTCGCGTACGCCGTCCTCCTCGTCCTCGGCGGCCGCCTCGGCGACATGGCCGGACGGCGCCGGCTCTTCCTCATCGGCATGGCCGCCTTCGGTGTCACCTCGCTCGCCTGCGGCATCGCCCCCACGGCCTGGGCCCTGGTCGCGGCCCGCGTGGCACAGGGCGCGGCGGCCGCACTGATGCTCCCGCAGGTGCTGGCCACCATCCAGGCCACCACGCAGGGCCCGCGCCGGGCGCGGGCGATGAGCCTGTACGGGGCCACCGCCGGGCTGTCCATGGTCGCCGGGCAGATCCTGGGCGGCGTCCTGGTCGCCGCCGACGTCGCAGGCTCCGGCTGGCGCTCGGTGTTCCTGGTCAACGTGCCGGTGGTGGTCCTCGGGCTGGTGCTCGCCGTCCGGGCCGTCCCGGAGACCCGCTCGGACCGCCCGGCCTCGGTCGACGTGCCGGGGACGCTGCTGCTCGCCCTGTCCCTGGTGTCGCTGCTGCTGCCGCTGACCGAGGGCCGGGCCGCCGGCTGGCCGCTGTGGACGTGGGTGTCGCTCGCGGTCTTCCCGTTCGCCGCCACGGCGTTCTACCTGACCGAGCGCCGCGCCGACCGGCTGGGACGCACTCCCCTCGTGCCGCCGAGCCTGCTGCGCCTGCAGTCGCTGAGGCGGGGGCTGGTCCTGGTGGTGCCGTTCTCGATCGGCTTCAGCGGGTTCATGTTCGTCATCGCGGTGGTGCTGCAACAGGGCCTGCGCATGGGGCCGGTGGCGGCCGGGCTCGCGCTCGTCCCGATGGCGGTGGCCTTCTTCGGAGCCTCGCTCGCCGGGCCGCGGCTGGTCGGCCGGTTCGGCAGCCGGGTCGTCACCGCGGGCGGCGTCCTCCAGGCCGTCGGCGTCGCCCTGATCCTCCTCGCGGTCCTGCGCGGCTGGCCGGACCTCGGGCCGGCTTCGCTCGCCCCGGGCGTGGCCGTCGCCGGCCTCGGGCAGGGGCTCCAACTGCCCGTGCTGATGCGGCTGATGCTCTCGGACGTACCGGCTGACCGGGCCGGTGTGGGCGGCGGGGTCATGATCACCACGCAGCAGTCCGCGCTCGCCCTCGGCGTCGCGACCCTCGGCAGCCTCTTCCTGGCACTCGCCCCGTCGATGGGCATGCGGGACGCCCTCGCCGTCACGCTGCTCGTGCAGCTCGGCATGATCGCGCTGACGGTGTTGCTGAGCCTGCGCCTGCCGAGGGTCGTGCGGTGACCCGCGGGCCGAGGCGGGCTGTCACGATAAGAGTCCGCTCCCGTACAGTCCGTGATGCCCGAGCTCCGCCAGGGACACAGGACCAGCGGTCGAACAGGAGAAGACCCGTGGCCACCGAAGCCGGATTCGACCCTCGCCCGCCCGCTGCCCCTACGGGGCGGCCGGTTCCCGAGCTGGAGCCCGCCCTCGTGGAGCGGTGGCGCTCCGACGGGGCCGAACTGGTCGACCTGCTGGCCCTGGTGCGCGTACGGCTCGGCGGCGTCGCCGCGTTCCGTCTCGGGCCCTGCCCCACCGTCCTGGTCACCGACCCCCAGGCGGTCCAGCACGTGCTGGCGCTGCAGCCGGACCGGTACGTGAAACGCTCCCACCGCGCCCGCCTGCTGATCGGCGACGGCGTGCTCGCCGCCACCGGTGAAGCGTGGAAGCGCCAACGCCGCCTGCTGCAGTCCCAGTTCACCGGCACCGGGATGCGCCGCTACGAGCAGCGGATCGCGCAGGCCGCCCGGGCCACCGCCGGGCGCTGGGAGACGTACGCCCGGAGCGGGCAGTTGCTCGACGTCGGCCGGGAGATGCGCAGCTTCGCCCTGGACACCATCTGGCGCTCCCTCACCGGACACCCCCTCGACGCCGCCACGGAGCACGAACTGAACTCCGTGGCCACCGTGGTGGCCGCCCTCCCCACGCTGCCGGCCGACGGCGGCGACGCCCGGGACGCCGTCGCCGGGGACCTCGCCAGGATCGACGCCGTCGCGCACCACGCCATCGAGGCCGCCCGCGGCGCGCACGGCCCGGACGGCCCGGGTCTCCTGCACATCCTGCTCGGCGCGGCGGCCGAGCGCCCCGAGTACACCGACCGCCTGATCCGCGACGAGCTGATCACGCTGCTCGTCGCCGGCCACGAAACCACCGCCACCACCCTGACCTGGCTCTACCTGCTTCTCGACCGCCACCCCGCGGCGCGCGAACAGGCCCTGGCCGCAGGCGCCCCGGGCTCGGCGGAACGCCGCCGAGCCGTCCAGGCCCTGGTCCACGAGACGCTCCGGCTCTACCCGTCCGCCTGGATCCTGCCCCGGTACGCCACCGAGGCCGACACCCTGGCCGGCTACGCCGTCGAAGCGGGCTCCGACGTGGTGGTCTGCCCGTACCTCACGCACCGCGACCCCGAACTGTGGCCGGACCCCGAGCACTTCGACCCCCGCCGCTTCACGTCCCCCGACGGCCGGCCCACCCACCCGGGCTCCTACCTCCCCTTCGGCATCGGCCCCCGAGCCTGCCTCGGCCTGCAGTTCGCCCTCCGCGAGTCGACCGTGCTCCTGGAACACCTGTTGCCGGCCCACACCCTGACCTTCCACTCCGTCCCCACCAAGGCCGCGTACAGCATCACCGTCCGCCCGGACGGCCCGACGCCGGCGAGCCTCGTCTAGGGGTGTCCGGCGGATCAGGGCCGGGCCCGGCCCCGATCCGCCGGCCAGACTCCCGTCCAGGTCTGGTGTGAAGCGCTGAATCAGTGCTTCAATCCTTCCATGCCCTACCGTCGCCCCCCAGCCGTACAGGCCCGCCTCGACGCCCGGCGCGAGCGGGTGCTCGAGGCCGCCGTGCACCTGCTCTCCCGTGAGGGCTACGGCGGCTGCTCGGTCGCCGCCATCGCGGCCGAAGCCGGAATCTCCACCGGCAGTGTGTACCAGTCGTTCTCCGGCAAGTCCGAACTGGCCGCCGCGCTCTTCCGGACCCTGGTGGCCCGCGAGCTGGAGGCGGTGGCCGCCTCGACGGACCGCCCGGGCGGCGCGGCGCAGCGGGTGGCGGCCGCCGTCGAGACCTTCGCGTACCGCGCGCTACAGGCACCGCGCCGGGCCTTCGCCCTGCTCGCGGAGCCCGCCGACCCGGCCGTCGACACCGAACGCCTCGTCTTCCGGCGGGCGTTCCGTGACGTGTACGCCGAACAGATCGCCGCGGGCGTGGCCTCCGGGGAACTCCCGCCGCAGTCAGCAGAGTTGACGGCCGCCGCGCTCGTCGGTGCGATCGCCGAGGCGCTCGTCGGCCCGCTGGCCGACGGGGACGCGGTCCCGGGGGACGTCATCCCCGGCCTGATCACCTTCACCCTGCGTGCCCTTGGAGGACACGATGCCGCAGACGCATGAGGTCACCAACCAGGTGCCCCCGCACCACGGTTACGATGTGGCCGCCGACCCGGCCCTGCTGGAGGCGGTCGCCCGCGAAGGCGCCGCATGGGCGATACCCGAGATCCACCGCCTCGGTGTCCTCGCCGGTTCCGAACGGGCCGCGGAGTGGGGACGCGTGGTCAACGAGAACCCGCCGGTGCTGCGCACCCACGACCGCTACGGCCACCGCATCGACGAGGTGGAGTTCCACCCGTACTGGCACGAGCTGATGGGCACCGCCGTCTCCCACGGCCTGCACGCCGCGCCCTGGGCGGACGAACGGGCCGGAGCGCACGTCGCGCGAGCCGCGAAGTTCCTCGTCTGGGGCCAGGTCGAGGCGGGCCACTCCTGCCCGGTGTCCATGACGTACGCCGCCGTACCCGCGCTGCGCGCGACGCCGGGGCTCGCCGCGTGGCTGGAGCCGCTGCTCGCCTCCCGCACGTACGACTTCGGACTGCGCCGGCCGGACACCAAGCAGGGCCTGATCGCGGGCATGTCGATGACCGAGAAGCAGGGCGGCTCCGACGTACGCGCCAACACCACGACGGCGGTCCCGGCCCCGGACGGCACCTACCGGCTGACCGGCCACAAGTGGTTCACCTCCGCGCCCATGTCGGACGTCTTCCTGACGCTGGCTCAGGCCCCGGGCGGGCTGTCCTGCTTCCTGCTGCCGCGGGTGCTGCCGGACGGCAGCCGCAACCGGCTGCTGCTGCAGCGCCTCAAGGACAAGCTCGGCAACCGGTCCAACGCCTCCGCCGAGATCGAGTACGACGAGGCCTTCGGCTGGCTGGTGGGGGAGGAGGGGCGCGGCGTCGCGACCATCATCGAGATGGTCAACATGACCCGCCTCGACTGCGTGCTCGGCGGGGCGTCGGGCATGCGGCTCGGGGTCATCCGCGCGGTCCACCACGCCACCCACCGGCGGGCGTTCGGCAAGGCGCTCATCGACCAGCCCCTGATGCGCAACGTCCTCGCCGACCTCGCCCTCGAATCCGAGGCGGCGACGGCGGTCGCGCTGCGCCTCGCGGGAGCCACGGACCGGGTCGCCCAGGGCAGCCAGGACGAGGCGCTGCTGCGCCGGCTCGGGCTGGCCGTCACCAAGTACTGGGTCTGCAAGCGCGCCCCCGGACATGCCGCCGAAGCCCTCGAATGCCTGGGCGGCAACGGCTACATCGAGGACTCCGGCATGCCGCGGCTCTACCGGGAGGCCCCGCTGTCGTCGATCTGGGAGGGCTCCGGGAACGTCGCCGCCCTGGACTCGCTGCGGGCCATGGCCCGGCAGCCCGAGACCGTCGAGGCCTTCTTCGAGGAGGTCGGCCGGGCGGCGGGCGCCGACCGGCACCTGGACGCGGCGGTCGCCGGTCTCCAGAAGCAGCTGGCCGACCCCGCCGAAGCCGAGTACCGGGCCCGGCATCTCACGGAGACGATGGCCCTGGCCTTCCAGGCGTCGCTGCTGCTGCGCCACGCCCCGGGCGCGGTGGCCGAGGCCTTCTGCGCCTCCCGCCTGGGCGGCGAACACGGCGGCGCGTACGGCACCCTCCCGACGGGCGTCGACACGGAGACCATCCTGGCCCGGGCCAGGACCGCAGCCGCGGTGTGAGCCGGTTGCGCCGACGCGTGGGCTGCGGGCAGGCCCTGCCGATCGTGGCAGGCCCTGCCCGCAGCCGTTCGCGGCGGGGCCGGTCTCCGGTCAGGTGCGGCGGTGCCGGGTGCGCAGGGCGACGTACCCCGTGAGTCCGCCCAGTGCGACGCACAGCGGGGAGTACAGCAGCAGGTCCCAGTGGCGGAACTCGGGCGGCGCGGAGCCCAGGGCGAGCCCGGAAGCCGCCAGACCGCCGAGTCCGCGTGCCGCCAGTACTCCCGACACCGCCCACAGCCCG